>NZ_FNTG01000001.1:4200000-4500000 GCF_900104795.1 Burkholderia sp. WP9 | reverse complement strand
AAGAAAGCCTTCGCCGACTGGTGCGTCGACGCCGACATGATGGCGCGTGCCAATGCAGATGCGCTCTTTATGCACTGCCTGCCTGCCCATCGCGGCGAGGAAGTCAGCGCCGAAGTGATCGACGGCCCGCAAAGCGTCGTGTGGGACGAGGCGGAAAATCGTTTGCACGTGCAAAAGGCCTTGATGGAATATCTGCTGCTCGGCAAGCTGAATCACTGAGCGAGCCGCTGCCCGGCACTTAATGCAGCACCTAATGCAGCATCTGCGTGTAGCGCGACGGGGCCTTGAATACGAGGCAAGGTGTCCACGTTTAGCGCCACGCATCGAGCCGGCGTCCACTGCGTCAAGCGGACCCGGCTACATCACCGCACTGCCCCAAAAACGCGGGCAACCGGCGGTTTAGTGTCAAAATAGTGGTTTTCCGCGCTCCGGGACCGCCGGCGCGCCTTGTTTTCCCGCTTTCTCCAGCTACGAGTTCACCATGAGCGATATCAAGAAAGTCGTGCTCGCCTATTCGGGCGGCCTCGACACCTCCGTCATCCTGAAGTGGTTGCAGGACAATTACGACGCCGAAGTCGTCACGTTCACGGCCGACATCGGCCAGGGCGAAGAGCTGGAACCGGCGCGCAAGAAGGCCCTGCAACTCGGCATCAAGCCGGAAAACATCTTTATCGAAGACCTGCGCGAAGAGTTCGTGCGTGACTTCGTGTTCCCGATGTTCCGCGCCAACACGATCTATGAAGGCGAGTATCTGCTGGGCACGTCGATCGCGCGTCCGCTGATCGCCAAGCGTCAGATCGAAATCGCGCGCGCCACCGGCGCGCAAGCGGTCTCGCACGGCGCAACCGGCAAGGGCAACGACCAGGTTCGCTTCGAACTCGGTTACTACGCGCTGGAACCGGGTATCAAGGTCATCGCGCCGTGGCGCGAATGGGATCTGCTGTCGCGTGAAAAGCTGCTCGCGTACGCCGAAAAGGCCGGCATTCCGATCGAAATGAAGCACAAGCAAGGCGGCGCGCCGTATTCGATGGACGCGAACCTGCTGCACATTTCGTTCGAAGGCCGTCACCTGGAAGATCCGAAAGCGGAAGCGGAAGCCGATATGTGGCGTTGGACCGTGTCGCCGGAAGAGGCGCCGGACCAGGCTGAATACCTCGACATCGAGTACGAGCACGGCGATCCGGTTGCGATCAACGGCAAGCGTCTGTCGGCCGCGGAAATGCTCACCGAGCTGAACCGCCTGGGCGGCAAGCACGGCATTGGCCGTCTGGATCTGGTGGAAAACCGTTACGTCGGCATGAAGTCGCGCGGCTGCTATGAAACGCCGGGCGGCACGATCATGCTGAAGGCGCACCGCGGCATCGAGTCGATCACGCTCGACCGTGAAGTGGCTCACCTGAAAGACGACCTGATGCCCCGCTACGCGGCGCTGATCTATAACGGCTACTGGTGGAGCCCGGAGCGCCGTGCGCTCCAGGTGCTGATCGACCATACGCAAGAGAAGGTCAACGGCTGGGTGCGCGTGAAGCTGTACAAGGGCAGCGTGTCGGTCGTCGCGCGCGATTCGAAGGAAACGCTGTTCGACAAGACCATCGCCACTTTCGACGACGACGGCGGCGCTTACAACCAGGCCGACGCTGGCGGGTTCATCAAGCTGAACGCACTGCGTATGCGGATTGCGGAAAACGCTCGCCGTCAGCGCGATTGATGAAGCACGGCTTGGCAGCAGGCTAACTTCGCGCTAGCGAAGTTCAGCGCCGAAAGGCGCGGCCGAAGCCAAACGCAAAAAAGGCGCCGGGAGGAAACTCCCGGCGCCTTTTTTATCACCAACACATCCGCATCAACACATCCGCACCAAGCAACCCGACTCAACCCATCACAAACAAACCGGCTCCGCCTCCAGCTCCACCCCAAACCTCTCCAGCACATCGCGCTGAATCGCTTTCGCCAACGCCAACACCTCCGCGCCGCTCGCGCCGCCGCGATTCACCAGCACCAGCGCCTGCCGTTCGTGCACGGCCGCCGCGCCCATCGCGCGACCTTTCCAGCCGCATCGATCGATCAGCCAGCCGGCGGCGAGCTTCACCCGGCCATCCGGCTGCACATAGGACACGACCTCCGGCTCCCGGAGCTTCAGCGCCTCGAACTGCGCCGCCTCGACCACAGGATTCTTGAAGAAGCTGCCGGCATTGCCGAGTTCCAGCGGATCGGGCAGCTTGGCGCGCCGCACCGCCACCACCGCATCGAAGATGGCCTGCGCGGTCGGCGGCGTATCGGCGTGGCCGTTCGCGGCCAGTTCGCGAGCAAGATCCGCATACCCGGCGCGCGGCTGCCAGACCTTCGGCAAACGGAACGTCACCGACGTAATCACGAAACGCTCGCGCCCTTCCCGCTTGAAAAAACTGTCGCGATAGCTGAAGCGGCAAGCCTGCGCGTCCAGCTCGACCACGGCGCCCGTGGCCAGCTCCACCGCGCGCAGCGACGCGAAACGCTCGCACATCTCCAACCCGTACGCGCCGATGTTCTGGATCGGCGCCGCGCCCACCGTGCCCGGAATCAGCGCGAGGTTCTCGAGGCCAGCCATGCCTTGCGACAAAGTCCAGGCCACAAACTCATGCCACGGCTCGCCGCCGGCCGCTTCGACGTACCATGCATGATCGTCTTCACGTACCACGCGGCGGCCCCGCAGCGCGACCAGTAGCACCAGCCCGCCAAAGTCGCCGGTCAGCACGACATTGCTGCCGCCGCCGAGCACGAGGCGCGGCAGGCCGGCTGCGCGCGGATCACGCACCGCGGCCATCAATTGCTCTTCTCGCTCGATGCGGCACGCAAACTGCGCGCGAACATCGAAGCCGAAGGTGTTGTGCGGCTTCAGCGGATAGCCGGCAATGAATGCGGCGGATTCGGAGTGGGACATCGGAATGGGAACAGTGAAACGACGAATGAAACGACGAAATAAGCAGCCTACGAAAACGGCTTCGGACCTGGGCTGCGCGGCAATGCGCGGCGGCCTTGGGCAAAAGGGAGCGGCGTCGGTAAAATAACGTCCGGTCCGTGATTATAGCGAGTGCCTCATGAGCAGCCGGCCGGCTGCGTCGCGCACCGCAGCACTATTGGGAGAAAGCAATGCCATCGTTTGACGTCGTCTGCGAAGCGAACATGATCGAAGTCAAGAACGCGATCGAGCAGTCCAACAAGGAAATTTCAACGCGCTTCGACTTCAAAGGGTCGGACGCGCGCGTCGAACACAAGGAAAACGAAATCACGGCCTACGCGGACGATGATTTCAAACTCGGCCAGGTGAAAGACGTGCTGCTGTCGAAAATGGCCAAGCGCAACGTGGACGTACGCTTCCTCGACTACGGCAAGATCGAGAAGATCGGCGGCGACAAGGTCAAGCAGGTCATCAAGATCAAGAAAGGCGTGTCGGGCGATCTGTCGAAGAAAATCGTGCGCCTCGTGAAGGACAGCAAGATCAAGGTCCAGGCGAGCATTCAGGGCGACGCGGTGCGCATCACCGGCGGCAAGCGCGACGATCTGCAAAGCGTGATCGCCATGCTGCGCAAGGACGTGACGGACACGCCGCTCGACTTCAATAACTTCCGCGACTGATGCTTCGGCGCGCGAACGCCGCGCGCCAATGCATCAACCCGTCAGACGTCGCTCCCCGCCGCCGGCTTCGCCGCCGCATCCGCCTTCTTCTTGTCGCCAATGCGGCTCTCCTGCCCGCGCATCAGCTTGGCGATGTTGCCGCGATGGCGCCACACCAGCAGCGAACTCATCACGACGATCGCCAGCGCGATGATATGCGGCCCGAACAGGAAGCCGTCGAAGATCGGCGCGAATACCGCCGCGGCCAGTGCCGCCAGCGACGAATAGCGCGTGAAGAACGCCACGATCAGCCAGGTCAGCAGGGTCGCCACGCCGAGGATCGGATTGATCGCGAGCAGCACGCCCGCCGCGGTCGCCACGCCCTTGCCGCCCTTGAAGCGAAAGAAAACCGGATACAGGTGACCGAGAAACACGGCGACCGACGCAATCGCCACCGAAGTCTCGTCGAGCCCATAGCGCGCGCCGAAATGCACGACGAACCACACCGGCAGCCAGCCCTTGAACGCGTCGCCGATCAGCGTGAGAATCGCGGCCTTCTTGCTGCCGCTGCGCAGCACGTTGGTGGCGCCCGGGTTGCCCGAGCCATAGGAGCGGGGGTCGTCGAGGCCCATCGCGGCGCTCACGATCACGGCAAACGACACCGAACCGATCAGGTAGGCAACGGCAGCAACGATCAGGTTTTGCATCTGGGACTCTTAAAAGGATCGGCGGTCTGAAACTCGATACCCCAACCGCAACAGGGCGCGCAACTCGGAACAAAGCGGCGCACATTCTACCGAACGCGCGCGCCCGGAAAACATTCAGGCAAACGTCAATCGACGCTCGCGCACTGAACCGCCTTTGCCGCCAGCAACGCCGTCAACACCTTCGGCTCGATGCTGACCAGGAAACCGCGCCGCCCGCCGTTCAACCAGATCTTGTCCATCTCGAGAATGCTCGACTCGACATACACCGGCATCTGCTTCTTCGTGCCGAACGGCGAGGTGCCGCCGATCAGGTAGCCGGAATGCCGGTTCGCCACTTCAGGCTTGCACGGCTCGACGCGCTTCGCGCCAATCTGCCGCGCGAGGTTCTTGGTGCTGACGGTGCGGTCGCCGTGCATCAGCACGATCAGCGGCTTGGCGTGCTCGTCTTCCATGACCAGCGTCTTCACGACGTGATGTTCGTCCACGCCGAGCTGACGTGCCGATTCTCCGGTGCCGCCATGCTCGACATAATCATAAGGATGTTCGCCGAAAGTGACGCCGTGGCGGCGCAGAAACTGCGTGGCCGGCGTTTCGGAGACGTGTCGGGATTTGCTCATCGGCGCATTGTAATGGCGACTTTCCGCAACGGCTATTTGCTGAATGGTCAATTGTGCAGGACCGGCGATTATGGCACGATCGTTCGAAAATATTCCGGCGCACCGCACGCCGGGCAACGAGCCGTTCCAAGGAGACAGCGTTGAACCCAGATTCGTCTACCCGTTCCACGATCGACATTCCCGCGCTGCTGGCCGCCCTGCCCGCGCGTATCGCCGACATTCCGGCGCTCGCCGCCGCGCGCGATCCGCAACATATCGCCTTGATCGAGGATGCGCGCCGTTTGAGCAGCGCGCAACTGCTGCAAGCCGTCGACGCCGCTACCGCGCTGCTGCGCGAATGGGGCGTGCGTGGCGGCGATCGCGTGATGATCGTCGCGGAGAACAGCATCGCGCAGATCGTCCTGCTGTTCGCAGCCGCGAGGCTCGACGCGTGGGCGCTGGTGTCGAACGCGCGCCTGTCGGCGGGCGAACTCGATTCGATCCGCGCTCATGCGCAGCCTCGCGTGGTCGCCTACGCCACCGAAAGCTCGACCGATGCCCAGCAGCACGCGCAGCGGCATCAAGCCAGCGCGGCGCCGGCCATCACGCCGGATATCGGCGCGTGGTCCTACACCGTGGACAACGCGGCGATAGCCGAACCGGTCGAAGCCGAAAACCACCGCCAATGCGCCGCGCTGATTTACACCACCGGCACGACTGGCGCACCGAAGGGCGTGATGCTCTCGCATCGCAATCTGCTCTTCATTGCCGCGATCTCGAGCCGCCTGCGCAAAGTCGGCCCGGACGATGTCGTTTATGCCGTGCTGCCGATTTCGCATGTCTATGGTTTCGCGTCGGTGTGCCTGGGCAGCCTGCACGCAGGCGCGACTTTGCGGCTCGTGCCGCGCTTCGCGCCGGAAGCCGTGCGCCGCGCCCTCGCCGAAGAACGCGTATCGATCTTCCAGGGTGTGCCCGCCATGCACGCCAAATTGCTCGAGCATCTGCACACGCACGGCCACTCGTGGTCCGCGCCGCAATTGCGCTTCGCGTATTCCGGCGGCTCGCCGCTCGACGCCGCGCTGAAAGCGCAGGTGGAGAGCGTCTACGGTCTGCCGCTGCACAACGGTTACGGCATGACCGAGAGCAGCCCGACCGTGTCGCACACCATGCTCGACGCGCCGCGCAACGACTGCTCGGTCGGCGAGGTCATTCCGGGCGTCGAGGTGCGTTTCGTGGGACTTGACGGTGTCGATGCCGCGAAAGGCGAGATCGGCGAGCTATGGGTGCGCGGTCCGAACGTGATGCTCGGCTACTACCGCGGCCCCGAGCAGACACGTGCGGTCGTGACCGAAGACGGCTGGCTCAAAACCGGCGATCTCGCGCGCCAGGACGCGGACGGCGCCTTGCATATCGTCGGGCGCAGCAAGGAGCTGATCATCCGCTCGGGCTTCAATGTGTATCCGGCCGAGGTCGAGCATGTGTTGAACGCGCATCCGCAGGTCGTGCAGTCGGCGGTGGTCGGGCGCGCGGTGGAAGGCAACGAGGAAGTGGTGGCGTTCGTCGAGTTGATGGCCGGCGCGGACGTCACGCCCGCCGAATTGATCGACTGGTGCGGCGAGCGTCTCGCGCCGTACAAGCGGCCAGCCGAAGTCAAGGTACTCGCCGCGTTGCCGGCTGCATCGACCGGCAAGATTCTGAAGCATCGGCTGCGCGGGTTTCTCTGAACCAGAGCCAAGCGCATCGAAGCGCAATCGCGAGCGCAAATCACCCTCGCGGATGATGCTGCGCATGCAGTGACTTCAACCGTTCGCGGGCCACGTGCGTGTAGATCTGCGTGGTCGAAATATCCGTGTGGCCGAGCAGCAGTTGCACGACACGCAAATCGGCGCCGTGATTGAGCAGATGCGTGGCGAACGCGTGCCGCAACGTATGCGGCGACAAAGGTGCATTCACACCGGCCGCCAACGCGTGGCGTTTGATGATGTTCCAGAACTGCTGGCGCGTCATGCCCTCCGCGCGGTTCGTCACGAACAGTGCATCCGTTGCGCGTGCGCCGAGCAACACGGGCCGCGCCTCGCGCAGATAGCGTTCGATCCAGCCGTGCGCTTCTTCGCCGAATGGAATCAGGCGCTCCTTCGAGCCCTTGCCCATCACACGGACTACGCCCTCGTTCAGTCCCACTTCCACGGTTTTCAGCGTGACCAGTTCGGTCACGCGCAAACCGCTCGCATACATCAGTTCAAGCATCGTGCGATCACGCAGGCCCAAAGGCGTATCGATGTCGGGCGCGCCGAGCAGTGCTTCGACTTGCGCTTCGGTGAGCGTCGACGGAAAACGCGGCGGCTGTTTCGCCGAGCGGATGCGCACCGTCGGATCGACCTTCGCGCGATGCTCGCGCACGGCCCAACCGTAGTAGCGGCGAAACACCGAAAGCCGCCGGTTTGCCGAAGTCGATTTGTCCTTCTGGCGTGCAGCGCTATACGCGTTCAGATCGGCTTCGCTCGCGGTGTCGAGTGAAGCGTCGCGGCTCTGCGCGAGCCATTCGCAAAAGAGACGCAGATCGCGGCGGTATGCGTCGAGCGTGTTGCGCGACAGGCCATGTTCGAGCCACAGTGCGTCGCAGAACGCATCGATCGATGCCGAGCTTGCAACAAAGAGAGGGGACGCGGCGGGCGCGTCGTCGATCAAGGTATCGCTCATGCGTAGGGAATGCCTTCATGCGCCAGCAGCCAGCGCTTGACGTTGCGGAAGAAACCATCTTCGGCGTGATTCGCAAAACCGCCGATGCCGCTCGAACTTACCACCCGATGGCAGGGAATCACGATCGGAAAGTAATTGGCGCCGCACGCCTGACCGACCGCGCGCGGCGCGCTGCCGAGTTGCCTCGCCAATTGCCCATAGGTCAGCACGACGCCCGGCGCAATGTCACTGATGGCCTGCCAGACGCGCTTCTGAAATGCGGTGCCGACCGGGGCAAGCGGCAACTCGAATTTCGCCGAAGCACGTTCGAAATACCGTTCGATCTGTTCGGCCGCCCGCCTCGCCAACGGCGTGTCGGGCGCGACGCTTTGCATGGAATCCGGCAGATAGACGATCTCGCGCACGGCCTCGCCTTCGAGACGGATGCCGACCTTGCCGAACGGCGCATCGATCACTGCGTTGAACATGATTGCCTGCTCCTTGCTGGCGCGGCGCTCCGGTTTGCAAGGTTGGCGCACTTGCATGTCGTGCAGCACGCTGCACACGCCGAACCCAATAGTGTGCCGCTACTTTACGCCGCTTCCAACGCCCATTCCACATGCTCGCGCACAACGGCCGAAGCGTCGCCGGCCCGCGATTTCAGCGCCTGCACGATCGCCTCGCGCGCCGGCTCGCTCAACGTATCGCGCGACGCACGCAGCGCGTTGCCCATGCCCACCGCGAGATTGCGCAGCCAGCTCTCATAGCCGATCCGGCGAATCGCACTGCCCTGCATGCGCGTATCGAACTCGTCCGCGCTCCACGAGAAAAGCTCGACAAGTGACGCGCGATCTAGTCCATGCCGCACGTCGAAATCGGCGACCGGCGCGGCCTGTGCGAACTTGTTCCATGGGCACACGAGCTGACAATCGTCGCAACCGTACACGCGATTGCCGATCAGCGGCCGCATTTCCAGCGGAATGCTGCCCTTCAATTCGATCGTCAGATAGGAGATGCACAAACGCGCATCGACCTTGTAAGGCGCGACGATCGCGCCGGTCGGACAGGCGCCGAGGCAACGTGTGCAACTGCCGCAGTGCGAGCCCGGCGTTTCGGGCGCGACCTCGGGCGAGGTTTCGGCATCCGTCGGCAACGGCACATCGACATAGATTTCGCCGAGAAAAAACAGCGACCCGGCGTCGCGCTGCAACAGCAGCGTGTGCTTGCCGCGCCAGCCGATGCCGGCCTTCTGGGCAAGTTCTACCTCCAGCACCGGCGCCGAATCGGTAAATACGCGGTAGCCAAATGCGCCGATCTCCGCCTCGATTTTTT
This sequence comes from Burkholderia sp. WP9, assembly GCF_900104795.1. NCBI lineage: Bacteria > Pseudomonadati > Pseudomonadota > Betaproteobacteria > Burkholderiales > Burkholderiaceae > Burkholderia > Burkholderia sp. WP9. The sequence continues at coordinate 4,491,095 of NZ_FNTG01000001.1, read as the reverse complement.
CGGCGAGATGTTGCAGACGGTTACGCATGACCTTGTGATAGTCGCGGCCGCGCGCATAGATCGACACCACCGCCGCCGACGGGTCCGCGAGCCGCGCATGCTCGGCTGCGCGCCAGTCCCGGCTGTCCCGCATCAGCGGGCCGTCATGCAAAGCGCTTTCGGGCGCCTTTCCGCTCAGTGTCTGAGCGGGCAAATAAGCGATGCGCGCGGTAATCACACGTCGCGTGCCGGCCACAAGCTCGGCGGGCCGCGCGCGTTTCATGCCGTGTTTCGCCATATAATCCATCTCGCCGTGGCACCCCGCTTCCAGCCAGGCTGCAAGCGGCGCTTCGGCCGCGGAGAGATCGGTGTCGCTAATGCCGATTGCTCCGAAACCCAGTTCACGGCCCCACGTTTTGATGTTCAGCGCGAGCGCATTCAGCGCCGTTTCATCGAAATGACGCTCGGCACGCGCATCGTCGTCAGACGCAGGCGGGCAGGAAACAGGGGACTCCGGACTTCGGTTCATCACGCCATTTTACGAGAATGCCTGACAATCCCGATCTCGCGATCCAACCGCCCGCCAATGTCCTGCTCGAACGCACCTTCGCGCTCGCGGACGAAGCCGCCACACTCGCGTTCGGCGAGCGCTTCGCGAAGGCGATCGAAAGCGTGCGTGAAGCGTCGCAACACGCGCCGGGCGTTCAAGACAACACGGCATTCCACGGGCTGCAAGTGCAACTCGTCGGCGATCTTGGCGCCGGCAAAACCACCCTCGTGCGCGCCACCTTGCGCGGCCTCGGCCACACCGGCCGCGTGCGCAGTCCCACCTACACACTCGTCGAACCCTACGTGCTCGAACGCCCCAGCGGGGAACTCGCGCTCTATCACTTCGATCTGTACAGATTCACCGATCCGGCCGAATGGGCCGACGCGGGCTTTCGCGAGTACTTCGACAGCGGCGCCGTCTGTCTCGTCGAATGGCCGCAACGCGCGGGGCGTCTCTTAGGCGTGCCGGATCTCGTCTTCTCGCTCGACCTCGACAATGAGAACCAAGGCGACGGCCGTGTACTCGTCGCACGGGCATACAGCGAACCAGGAAAGGCATGTCTCGAAAGATGTTGATCAAACCGTTCCGCTCGATCGAATCGGCGGCTACCGCAACGCATAACTGGCGGCGCCGGCAGATTCTGCGCGCGGGTGCGTCCACGCTCGTGCTCGGCCTCGTCGCGCCGCGTCTCGCGTGGGCCAGCTCGGTGCTCGGCGTGCGGGTCTGGCCCGCGCGCGACTACACGCGCGTCACGATCGAATCCGATCAACCTTTGCAGAACGCCCAGCAGTTGCTGCAGGGACCGGACCGGCTGGTGGTCGATCTGAGCGGCCTCGATCTGGATCAGGCGCTCAAGGACCTCGTGTCGAAGATCACGCCGAACGATCCGCAAATTCAATCGGTGCGTGTGGGGCAATATCAGCCGCATGTGGTGCGCATGGTGTTCGACCTGAAGGGCTCGGTGAAGCCGCAGGTGTTCACGCTGCCACCGGTCGGCGCATACAAATACCGGCTCGTGTTCGACCTGTATCCCGCGGTCGCGCCCGATCCGTTGATGGATCTGCTCGCGCAGACAGAACGCAAGCAGCAGACGCTGAACGACCAGAACGCCGCGCCACCGCCCGCCACCTTGAGTGGCCCGGGCACCACGCCGCCCGCCGCCGACAACAGCGAGGCATTCTTCGAGCGTTACGCGCAGAACGGCGGCAGCGGGTCCACGCCGAGCGTGCCGCGTCCGCCGGTGCATGTCACGCCAACGCCTGCACCGCCGATCGTCGGCAAGCCCGCCACGCCGCCGGCGCCGTCCACGGCCATCGCGCGCAATAAAGGCAACAGCGCCAGCACGCTGGGCGCGGACGACGCCGGCAGCGACGATACCTACGCATTCACCACGCCCAAATCCGGCAAGAGCAACACGGTGCGTTTGCTGACCGTCGCGATCGATCCGGGTCACGGCGGCGAAGACCCGGGCGCGATCGGCGGCTCGGGCACCTACGAGAAACACGTCGCGCTCGACATCGCCAAGAAGCTGCGCGCGAAGATCGACGCGCAACCGAACATGCGCTCCATGATGACGCGCGACGCCGACTTCTTCGTGCCGCTGAACGTACGTGTGCAGAAAGCGCGCCGCGTCGGCGCGGACCTGTTCGTATCGATCCACGCCGACGCGTTCACCACGCCCGACGCCAAGGGCTCGTCGGTGTTCGCGCTGTCCGAGCATGGCGCGTCGAGCGCCGCGGCGCGCTGGATGGCGAACAAGGAGAACTCGTCGGATGAGATCGGCGGGATCAATATCAAGTCCGCCGACGCCACCGTCAACCGCGCGCTGTTCGATATGTCCACTACCGCGCAGATTCGCGACTCGATGCGCTACGGCAACTTCGTGCTGAAGGAAATCGGCGGCATCAACAAGCTGCACAAGGGCTCGGTCGAACAGGCGGGGTTCGCGGTGCTGAAGGCGCCGGACATTCCGTCGATCCTCGTGGAAACCGCCTTCATCAGTAACCCGGACGAAGAGCGCCGCCTGAACGACGACGCGTATCGCGACAAGATGGCCGATGCGATCATGACCGGCATCAAGCGCTATTTCGCGGCGAATCCGCCGCTCGCGAAGAACCGCATGACGTGATGCTTTCGCTTGCAACGATGCAATGAAATACGGCCGCTCGATGCGGCCGTAGTTTCGTTGGTGGTGTGGTTGTCGGCGCTGTGCGCGCTCTGGTTTGCGTTGTGGTTCGGGTTTTATCGTCCGCGTTTTTTCGTCCGCGTTTTCGTCCTCAATCGGACGCGCCGGTTGCCCGGCGCGCCGGTGAAAACCGCTGCACGACCCAGCCGCCGAACACGTTCACGGCCAACCCTGCCATCACCAGCAAAGCGCCGGCGATCTGCGCCGCGGACAGTTGCTCGTCGAGAAACAGCGACGCCGACGCGAGCCCGACGATCGGCACCAGCAGCGAAAACGGCGCGACCTGGCTTGCCGGATAGCGCGACAGCAGGCGGCTCCACAATCCGTAGCCGATCAGCGTGGCGATGAACGCGAGATACACGACGGCGAAGATCGACATCGCGCTGATGCCTGAAAGCGCCGCGACGATCCGCTGCGGCCCCTCGAACGCATACGACAGCGCGAAAAACGGCAGCGGCGGAATCAGGCTGCCCCACACCACGAGTCCGACGAGATCGACCTTGCCGACCTTCTTCGTGACGATGTTGCCGAGCGCCCACGAGCACGCGGCGCACAATGTGAGGACAAATCCGGCCAGCGTCATGGCGTGGCCGCCTTGCAGTCCGATCACGGCAAGCCCGCCCGCCGCGATCACCAAACCCACGACATTCGGCAAGGGGAACCGCTCATGCAGGAAGATGGCCGCGAATATCAGCGTAAAAAACGCCTGCGCCTGCAACACCAGCGAAGCGAGTCCGGCCGGCATGCCGACATACATGGCCGAGAACAGAAAAGCGAACTGCCCGAATGAAATCGTCGCGCCGTACGCGAGCAGCCAGCGCCACGGCAGGTTGGGCCGTTTGATGAAAAACACCGCCGGCACCGCGGCGAGCGTGAAGCGCAGCGCGCCGAGCAGCATGGGCGGCACGCCATGCAGGCCGACCTTGATCACGACGAAGTTGACGCCCCACGCCACGACGACAACCAGCGCGAGCAGCAAATCCTTGGGCGACATCCCGGTCTCCAATTGATTGTTCGATCCGGCAGTTTAGCGGAGCCGGCAACGGCAAGCGACGGGCCGCGCTACGGATTCCCGGAGCGTCGACATGGCGCTCAGCCCTCATCATTGCGTCCTCCGCAGTAGAATCGTCCATTCAGCAAAAATTTCCTCCCACCTTCCCAGCCGAGTCTGCCCATGTCTTCCTCGATCAAAGCAGTCCTCAAGCCGCACCTGCGCGACGTCGGCAGTCTGACCGTGCGGCGCGTGCTGCCGGCCATGGCGGCGCGTCTGATCGGTCCGTTCATCTTCTTCGACCATATGGGCCCGGCCACCCTCGAACCCGGTGTCGGCCTCGACGTGCGCCCGCATCCGCATATCGGCCTCGCCACGGTGACCTATCTGTTCGAAGGCGCGATCATGCATCGCGACAGCCTCGGCTCGGCGCAGAAGATCGTCCCCGGCGACGTCAACTGGATGACGGCCGGGCGCGGTATCGTCCACTCCGAGCGCACGCCGGAAGGGGACCGCGCGAGCGGCCTGACCATGCACGGCATTCAGACGTGGGTCGCGCTGCCGCTCGAAGACGAAGAGATCGAGCCATCGTTCGCCCATCACGCGGCGGACACGCTGCCGGTGGTCGAGCGCAACGGCGTGACGCTGCGGGTGATCGCGGGCACGGCATTCGGCGCGACCTCGCCGGTCGCGACGTTTTCGGGCACGCTGTATGTCGCCGGCGAATTCGCGCCGGGCGGCGCCTTCGCGCTCGAACCGGAGCACGAGGAACGCGGCGTCTATCTCGTGGACGGCGATCTGGAAATCGACGGCACGCCGCTCGAAGTCGGCCAGATGGCCGTGCTCGCGCTCGACGAAACGGTCACGCTGGCGAGCACCCACGGCGCGCGCGTCATGCTGCTCGGCGGCGAGAAGCTGGAGGGCGAGCGCTTTATCGAGTGGAATTTCGTCGCCAGTTCGCGCGAGAAAATCGAAGCCGCGAAGCTCGCATGGACCAATCAGGAAATGGGCAAGGTGCCGGGCGAAACCGAATGGATTCCGCTGCCCCAGCGTAAATGATCGCCAAGGCGCGCAAGTAAGCGCAACTGAGCGAGAATCGGCGCAAGCGCGCTCGGCCCGCATTGAATCCGCGGCGTTCGGCCCCAAATAATCAATAGACCGTTTTATCGACGAGGACGCAATGGACACCACTCTGGCCACTTTCGAACAGGACGTCATCACGGCGTCGACACTGGCCCCCGTGCTGGTCGATTTCTGGGCGCCCTGGTGCGGCCCGTGCAAGACCCTCGGCCCGATGCTCGAAAAGCTCGAAGCCGAAGCCGCCGGCAAATGGAAGCTGGTAAAAGTCAACGTAGACGAAAACCAGGAACTGGCCGCGCACTTCCAGGTGCGCAGCATTCCGCACGTCATGGCCTTTGCTGACGGACAGCCGGTCGATCAGTTTGTCGGCGTGCTGCCTGAAGGCCAGTTGCGCGAGTTTATCGAGCGGCTTGTGCCGCAAGGCGCTGACGCCGCGCGTCTGGAGGCGCAAACCGCGCTGGCCGAAGGCCGCCGCGACGATGCCTACGACGCGCTGCAAGCCGCCCTCGCCTACGACCCGGGTTTCGACGAAGCACGCATGGACCGCATTGAAATGCTGCTCGAAGACAACCGTATCGACGAGGTCCGCAACGAAATCGAACTGCTGTCACCGAAAACCACGCAAGGTATCGACGCGCGTTTCAACGCGATCAAGACGCGCCTCGACGCCGTGGACGCCGCCGCGGCCTTGCCGCCGACCGATGCGCTGGAAGCCAAGGTCGCCGCCGACCCAACCGATCTCGAAGCGCGCTTCGATCTGGCCAGCGCGTTCATCGCCCGCCTCAAATACGCGGAAGCGCTCGAACAACTGCTGGCGATCGTGCAATGCGACCGCACGTTCCGTGACGATATCGGCCGTAAGACAATGCTGTCGGTGTTCGATCTGGCCGCGCATCAGCCGGAGCTGGTGGCGCAATGGCGGCGCAAGCTGAGCGCCGCGCTGTACTGATCCGCCTGATCAGTGTTCGGGCGTGGCCGCTGTGCCGCGCCTGAATGCCCACAGGTCTCAATTCCCGAAGACGCCGCGGCATTTGCCGCGACGTGAATCACCTCAAGCCGTCGCCTGCTTCGCCAACGCCCGCAGCACATGCGCGGCCGCGGCAAAACCGAAGCTCGCCGTCACACACACGCTCGAACCAAATCCCGCGCAGTTCAAACCGACCGGTCCCGTGTGTCCCGGCGACGTGCTCACGTGCTCGGCTTCCGTGTCGATATCGCAGACGGCGGCTTCCGGATAGATCAACGGTTCGTCGGAATACACCGCGCTCACCTTGAACCTGGCCTTCGGCCCGCGCGGAAAACCGTGCTGCTTGCGCAACTGTCCGCGCACTTTCGACAGCAACGGGTCCTGGATCGTCAGCGCGAGATCGTCGATGCGAATGCGCGTCGGATCGAGTTGACCGCCCGCGCCGCCAATCGTGATCAACGGCTGTTTCCTCTCCACGCACCATGCGATCAACGCGGTCTTGGTGCGCACGCTGTCGATCGCATCGATCACGTAGTCGAAGCCGCCGCCGAGGGTGGCGTCGAAATTGTCCGGCTCGACGAAGTCTTCGATCAGGCGCACATCGCAAAACGGATTGATCGCCGCGATGCGTTCCGCCATCGCTTCGACCTTCGGTTTCCCGTAGTTGCCGTCGAGCGCGTGGATCTGCCGGTTAGTGTTGCTCTCGGCGACGTTGTCGAGGTCGATCAGTGTCAGCGTGCCGACCGCGCTGCGCGCGAGCGCCTCGGCCACCCACGACCCCACGCCGCCAATGCCGATCACGGCCACGTGCGCGCCCTCGAAGGCGGCGAGCGCCGGTGCGCCGTACAGGCGGGCAATGCCGCCGAAGCGCCGCGCGCGGTCGGCGGTTTCACTCCCGTCGAGGCTGGTAGTAAGATCGGATGGCGCGGTGGTGCTGGACATGATGGCAGGGCTCGTTGGTCAGGCAAAAACACAAGGTGGCGACGCGAATGCATACGCAGCCCCGTATTTTGCCTGAACGCACCAAGTTGCATCGCCGGGTAGAGAACAACTCAAAGGCTCGCGGCGCGTCGGCATGCTCCGCTCACCACGCTAGACCTTGACTTGGCTGCGCGCAAAAAATTAGCGCCTTGGCTATACTGATTGAACTGTAGCGTTCGCATAAGAACATGACCTCACTCGCCGAACTTCGAAAAAACTATTCGCTGGGTTCTCTGGACGTCGGCGATGTCGACCGCAACCCGTTTCGTCAATTCGATACGTGGTTTAAACAGGCCGTGGACGCTCAACTGCCCGAACCGAACACCATGACGGTGGCCACGGTCGACTCGCGCGGCCGGCCCTCGGCGCGCATCGTGTTGATCAAAGGCGTCGACGAGCGTGGCTTTGTGTTCTTCACCAATTACGAAAGCCGTAAAGGCCGCGAACTGGCGGCCAATCCTTACGCAAGCCTGCTGTTCTACTGGATCGAGCTGGAGCGCCAGGTACGCGTCGAGGGGCGCATCGTCAAAACCAGCGCGGAAGAAAGCGACGGGTATTTCGCGTCGCGTCCGCTCGGTTCGCGTATCGGCGCGTGGGCATCGAATCAAAGTCAGCCAATTGAAAGCCGTTCGCAGCTCGAAACGCGCGAACGCGAATTCAGCCTGCAATACGGCGACCAACCGCCGCGTCCGCCACATTGGGGCGGCTATCGTTTGGTGCCCGAAGCAATCGAGTTCTGGCAGGGCCGGCCGTCACGTCTTCACGACCGTTTGCTCTACACTCGTTCGAACGAACATAGCGACTGGCAAATCTCCCGCCTGTCGCCCTGAATTGGAATACAACGCCGGCAAGTGCGCTGCCAACGCAGCAGCGCGCGCCGGCCGGATGGCATCTCGCGGCATGGGAGCTGCGCCGCATCGAGCTGCAATCCACACAAGCTTTGCTTTAATTCAACGGACACGGAGAGATCACATGTTCTGGGAGAAGAAGCTGGCGCAGTGGGTGGAAGATGTAAAAACCAAAGCTAATGTTCCGGCGCGCCTCGTGCTCTGGGACGGTCAGCAACACGACTTCGGGCAGTTCGCTGCGCCTCAGGTCACGCTACATGTCAAAAGCGCCACGGCGCTGCCCTATCTGCTCGAACCGAGCCTCGACAATCTCGGTGAGGCGTACGTGAAAGGCAAGATCGACATCGAGGGCAAGCTGTCGGACATCATCAATGTCAGCTACGAATTGGCGCGCAATACCGTCACGACCGCGGGCAAGCTGGCGCGCGTGCGGCGCTACTTCAATCATTCGAAGGCGTCGGACAAGAAGGCGATCGAGTATCACTACGACGTCTCGAACGAGTTCTACAGGTTGTGGCTCGACGAGAACATGGTGTACTCGTGCGCGTACTTCGAGAACGGCGACGAAGATCTCGCCACCGCGCAGATCAAGAAGATCGACCACATCCTCACCAAGATCCAGTTGCAACCGGGGCAGCGCCTGCTCGATATCGGCTGCGGCTGGGGCGCGCTCGTTTTGCGCGCGGCGCAGAAGTTCGGCGCGAAGTGTGTGGGCGTGACGCTCTCGCAGAACCAGTTCGACCTCGCCACCGCGCGCGTGAAAGCCGCGGGCCTGGAAAGCCAGATCGAGATTCGTCTGCAGGATTACCGCGACGTGCAGGGGCAGTTCGATCGCATTACGAGCGTCGGCATGTTCGAGCACGTGGGCCGCAAGAATCTGCCGGGCTACTTCGAGAAAATCCGCGATCTGCTGGTCGACGACGGCGTCGCCATGAATCACGGCATTACCTCGAGCGATTCGGACAGCGGCGAGACCGCGCTCGGCGGCGGCGAATTCATCGACCGCTATGTGTTCCCCGACGGCGAGCTGCCGCATATCAGCCTCGCACTCGAAGCGATGCAGCGCGGCGGGCTCGAAGCGGTTGACGTCGAAAGCCTGCGCCGTCACTATGCGCACACGCTGAACATCTGGGCGGAAAATTTCGAAACGCATGCGGAAGAAGCTCGCAAGCTGGTCGACGACGAGAAATTCCGTATCTGGCGCGTGTATCTGGCGGGTTGCGCCTACGCGTTCGAAAACGACGACGTCTCGATCTACCAGGTGGTGTGCCGCAAAGCCGGCCGCAGCGCGAAAACCCTGCCGTGGTCGCGCCGCTATATGTACGACAAACCGCTGTAATCCGGTTGCGCCACGGCGCCGTGCATGGGCGGGCGACGCGGCGCAACCTTTGAACAGCAGGTCGAACACCGATGGACCAGAGCGGGACAAGCGAAGTTGAACAGCCGGTTGAAGGCGAATCGGGCGCCGCAGGCGAAGCCGTGCAGTTCGATCTGTTCGGCATGCCGGAGGAGCCGCCGCCGCAGAAGGCCGATGCCCGAGTCAAGCAGGCGCGCGGCAGCGCTGAGGCCGCCGCCGTGTCGCAGCCAGACGAAGGCGACGCCCCGCCTGAAGCCGACACCGCGAACGTCCCTACCGACACCCCGAAAAAGCGCCGCACCCGCGAAATCCTCGCCGCCCCACCCTCGCCCGAGTTGCTCGCGCTCGCGGCCCAGCTACCTGCGCAGATCCACCTCGGCACGTCCACGTGGTCGTTTCCGGGCTGGAACGGCATCGTCTACGGCGACGAATACAGCAACAGCAAGCTCTCCCGCGAGGGTCTCACGGCCTACGGCGCGCATCCGCTGCTGAAAACGGTCAGCATCGACCGGTCGTTTTATCAGGCGCTCACGGTCACCGAATACTTGCGCTACGCGCAGCAGGTGCCCGAGCACTTCCGCTTCATCGTCAAAGCGCCGATGACGATCACCGACGCCACGGTGCGCGCCGAACGCGGCGAGCCGGTCTCGATGAACCCGTGTTTTCTGAACGCGCAAATGGCGATCGACGACTTCGTCACGCCTTGTCTCGAAGGCCTCGGCGCCAAGGCCGGCGCACTGGTGTTTCAGCTTTCGCCACTGCCGGACCAGATACTGGCGCAGCCGGCGGCGTTCATCGAACGGCTGGCCGAATTCCTGACAGCCTTGCCGAAGCTGCCGGAAGGCACCTGCTACGCAATCGAGATCCGTGACGCGAGCCTGCTCACGCCGCGTTTCATCCGTACGCTCAAGACCGCGGGCGTGCGCTATTGCGTGGGCATTCACGCGCGTATGCCCGATCCACTGCGCCAGGCTGCAGCGCTCGCACTGCTGGACGGCGAACCGGCCGGACCGCTGATCGTGCGCTGGAGTCTGCACGGTGGCTTCAAATACGAACAGGCGAAGGCCAAGTACGAGCCGTTCAACCAGTTGGTCGACCCGGATCCCGCAACCCGCGCGTCACTCGCCGAACTGGCCGCGCGCTATGCGCTGGCCGGCCAGCCGGTGGTAATCGCGATCAACAACAAGGCCGAAGGCTCGGCGCCGCTGAGCTGTCTGGAGTTGGCGCGGGCCATTATCGAGGCGTATGCGCGGCTGGCTCATGAACACGAGCATGAACCTTCGCACGACAATGCGTCCACGCCGCCCAACGAAAACGACTGCCCGCCACACTCGGAAACTTAACAAGCAGCGTGTGACCGGCGGCTCAGCTCGTTAGCCCACCCTGACCCGGTGAGCAAACTTCTGACGAAACTTCGCCACTTTCGGCGCCACCACGAACGAGCAATACCCTTGATTCGGGTGGTGCGCGAAATAGTTCTGGTGATAGGCCTCGGCAGGCCAGTAGTTGCCGTCGAGCGGCAGCACCTGGGTGACGATCTGCCCGTCGTAAATCTGCTGTTCGCCAATCTCGCGGATCGCCTGCAGCGCGGTTTCCCGTTGCGCTTCGGAGTGCGCAAAGATCACCGAGCGGTATTGCGTGCCGACGTCGTTCCCCTGCCGGTTCAACTGCGTCGGATCATGGATCGCGAAGAAGATGTCGATAATCTCGCGGTAACTGATTTTGGCCGGATCGAAGTCGACCTTCACGACTTCGGCGTGGCCCGTCTCGCCGTCGCATACCTGCTCATACGTCGGTTGCAGGGTCTGGCCGCCCGCATAGCCCGACTCCACCGCGTTCACGCCGTCGACGCCCAGGTACACCGCTTCGAGGCACCAGAAACAACCGCCGCCAAGAGTGGCGACTTCGCCTGTCTGACTCATGCTGCCCGCTCCTTGAACTCACAATCGCACAATCGGCCGATGCCGGTCCACGCTTCGCCGCAACACTCGTTCCACCCACGAGCTTTCCAGCTTAGCGGTTTTTTCATACAACGGATGGGGTCGCGGCCAATCCGCCGCGATTGCAGTTAAAATTGGGACAAATCGACGATTTTCACTATGACTTTCGAATCATTTGTTTTCGGCCGCGCGCGCGACAGCTTCATCCCGGGCTTTAGCCGGTTTGCGCCAGAGGCCTGCGCCCAATGAAGCGCGCCAGCCCGCCCAACTTCGACCAGAACGCCTTTAAACAGGCGCTCAGCCAATTCGCCACCGGTGTCACCGTCATTACAACGCGCGCGGCGTCCGGCCAATTGATCGGCATCACGGCCAGTTCGTTCAACTCGGTTTCGCTCAATCCGCCGCTCGTGTTGTGGAGTCTCGCCACGCGCTCGGCGTCGATGCCCGTATTCCGCGCCAATAGTCACTACGTGGTCAACGTGCTGGCCGCGTCGCAGCTCGATCTGTGCAAACGCTTTGCGACCGTGAAGGGCGACCGCTTCGAAGGCGTGTCGCATGCGGAAGGCGACACCGGCATGCCGGTGCTGGACGGCGCGCTCGCCTGGTTCGAATGCCATAACCGCAGCCGCTACGAGGAAGGCGACCACGTGATTTTCGTCGGCGAAGTGGAGCGCTGCGGCGTGCATGAGAATGCCGCCGAGATCTCGCCGCTCGTCTTTCAGAACGGCCAGTTTCACGGACTCAAGCCGCTTTGACCGCGCGGCCGTCCTTGCACTCAGCGATCGTTATGCGTGGCGCCATGCCCGCTGCTTTTCTTCACTAACGAGACGGGCACGCCCGAATCTTCCTTGAGTGTCTGCAGCACGATATTCGAACGAATATCCATTACGCCCGGCGCCTTGTAGAGCCGCTGCAGCACGAAATCCGAATAATGCTTGAGGTTGTGCGCGAGAACTCGCAGCAGATAGTGCGTCTCGCCGGTCACCACGAACGCGCCGACCACTTCCGGCCAGTCGCGCACCGCTTCCGCAAAGCGCTCGTGCCAATTCTCCTGGTCGTTGCGCATGGACACCTGCACGAACGCTTCCAGTTCAAAACCCAGCACTTCGCGGTTCAGACACGCGCGGTAATGTTCGATGACGCCCTGCTCTTCGAGCAGCCGCAGGCGTCGCAGGCACGCTGACGGCGAGAGCGAGATGCGCTCCGCGAGGTCGAGATTGCTGATCCGTCCTTCTTGCTGAAGCACCGTCAAGATACGGCAATCGGTGGCGTCGAGCGAGATCGCGTTCATATTCGGTCTCCCTTTCCCATTTATATCAAATTATGTTCCAAGACACGGCGTAGAAGGAGATTTTTTCGCAATCACATTTCGCGGCAAGCCACCTATCATTCCCTGATAGACACAAACCGCCGATGCGACTATGCCAACACTCTGGGACATCACCCCCGCCGTCGATACCGCCACGCCCGTGTGGCCGGGCGATACGCCGGTGGGTATCGAGCGCGTGTGGCGCATGGAGGCGGGCTCGCCCGTCAACGTCGCGCGGCTAACGCTGTCGCCGCACACAGGCGCGCACACCGACGCCCCGCTGCACTACGACGCCGAAGGCGCCGCGATCGGCGAAGTCCCGCTCGATGCGTACCTCGGCCGATGCCGCGTGATTCATTGCATCGGCGCCGCGCCTGTTGTGACGCCACAACACCTGACCGGCTCGCTCGACGACCTGCCGCCGCGAGTCTTACTGCGCACTTACAGAAACGCGCCGACTACGGTCTGGGACAGCGCGTTCTGCGCGGTCGCGCCGGACACGATCGACCTGCTGGCTTCGCGCGGCGTGAAGCTGATCGGCATCGACACGCCGTCGCTCGACCCGCAGGAGTCGAAGACGATGGACGCGCACCACCGGATCCGCGCGCATCGCATGGCGATTCTCGAAGGCATCGTGCTCGACGACGTCGCCCCCGGCGACTACGAACTGATCGCGCTGCCGCTCAAGCTGACCACGCTCGACGCAAGCCCGGTGCGCGCAATATTGCGCGCGCTGCCCGAGTCTCACTGACTACCTCTGATCTGACTGACGGAATCACCATGAACCACCGTGAAGAAGCATTGGCGCTCGATAGTGCCGACCCGCTGGCGGCGTTGCGCGATCAATTCGCGCTGTCGTCGACGACCATCTATCTCGACGGCAACTCCCTCGGCGTGCCGCCGGCCGCCGCCGCGCAACGCGCGCAGACCGTGATCGCCGCCGAATGGGGCGAAGGCCTGATTCGCAGCTGGAACACCGCGGGCTGGTTCGCGCTGCCGCGCCGCCTCGGCAACAAGCTCGCGCCGCTGATCGGCGCGGCCGAAGACGAAGTAGTCGTCACCGATACGATTTCGATCAACCTGTTCAAGCTGCTGTCCGCCGCGGTGCGGGTGGCGAATGCGCGAGATCCGAAGCGTCGCGTGATCGTTTCCGAGCGCTCGAATTTCCCGACCGACCTGTACATTGCGCAGGGGCTGATCGAACAGCTCGACCGAGGCTACGAATTGCGTCTGGTCGACGATCCTTCCGAATTGCCTGCCGCGATCGGCGACGACACGGCGATCGCGATGATCACGCACGTGAACTACCGCACCGGCTACATGCACGACATGGCCGCGCTCACCCAACTGATCCACGACAAAGGCGCGCTCGCGCTGTGGGACCTCGCGCATTCGGCAGGTGCGGTGCCGGTCGATCTGAACGACGTCGGCGCGGATTACGCGGTCGGCTGCACGTACAAGTATCTGAACGGTGGCCCCGGTTCGCCCGCGTTCGTCTGGGTGCCCAAGCGCCATCAAAACGAATTTTCGCAACCGCTGTCCGGCTGGTGGGGACATCGCGCGCCGTTCAAGATGGATCCGGCGTATCAGCCCGACGAGGGCATCGGCCGCTTTTTGTGCGGCACGCAGCCGATGGTGTCGATGTCGCTCGTCGAATGCGGACTCGACGTGTTCCTGCAGACCGACATGCAGGCAATTCGCCAGAAGTCGCTGGCATTGACCGATCTGTTCATCGAACTCGTTGAAACGCGTTGCGGCGAGTTTCCGCTGAAGCTCGTGACCCCACGCGAGCATGCGCAGCGCGGCTCGCATGCGAGCTTCGAACACCCGAATGGTTATGAGGTGATGCAGGCGTTGATTGCACGCGGGGTGATCGGCGATTATCGCGAACCGCATGTGCTGCGGTTTGGTTTTACGCCGCTGTATACGCGCTTTGTCGACGTGTGGGACGCCGTGGAAACCTTGCGCGATGTCCTGACGCAAGAGACCTGGCGTGCGCCTGAATTTGCCGCACGCGGCGCTGTGACCTGAGGAGCGCGCGATGACCGATCACATGCAAACACCGGGGTTGCCGGAAGAGAAACCGGCACAGGGATGTCCGTTCGGGCATGGGAGTGTGGCTTCACATTCGGCCGCCCCGGCCGTTTCCGCCGCTAAGTCGGGCGATGGCTGGCACGACGCGCAGCTCGATTTTTCGGAGTCGATGAGTTACGGCGATTATCTGTCGCTCGGGACGGTGCTCGATGCGCAGCATCCGCTGTCGCCGGATCATAACGAGATGCTGTTCATCATTCAGCATCAGACGAGCGAGTTGTGGATGAAGCTCGCGTTGTATGAGTTGCGGGCGGCGCTGCAGGCCGTGCGTCGCGATGAGTTGCCGCCGGCGTTCAAGATGCTCGCGCGTGTGTCGCGGATCATGGAGCAGCTCGTGCAGGCATGGAGTGTTCTCGCGACGATGACGCCGTCCGAGTACACGGCGATGCGGCCTTATTTGGGGAGTTCTTCCGGGTTTCAGTCGTATCAGTATCGGCAGATCGAGTTTTTACTCGGCAATAAGAATGAGCTGATGCTGAAGCCGCATGCGCATCGGGCTGATGTGCTGGCTGAGGTGACAGCTTCGCTGGAGGCGCCTTCTTTTTATGATGAAGTGGTGCGGTTGCTGGCGCGGCGTGGGTTTGCGATTTCGCCTTCCCGGCTTGAGAGGGACTGGACACAGCCTACTGTGCACGATGCTTCTGTTGAAGCAGCCTGGCTGGAGGTTTATCGGAATCCTTCGCAGTATTGGGAACTGTATGAGATGGCTGAGGAACTTGTCGATCTCGAGGATGCGTTTCGGCAGTGGCGGTTCAGGCATGTCACTACCGTTGAGCGGATTATTGGGTTTAAGCAGGGCACCGGTGGGACTAGTGGGGCTACTTATCTGCGCAAGATGCTCGATGTGGTTTTGTTTCCTGAGCTTTGGCATGTTAGGACTATGCTGTAGTTAGGGCATTTGCCTCGGCGGCTGGCTTTTTTTGGGGTGTGCTCTTTGGGGGTTGGCCTTTTCTTGATTTGTTTGTGGTCTATTGGCGTTGCCCCTGTGCGGGGCGGCACCTACTTTCTTTGCCGCGGCAAAGAAAGTAGGCAAAGAAAGCCGCTTTGAACCGCCAGCCCTTAAGCGGGTCCCCCGCGCAGCCACGGTAGTGGTCCATCTGGAATCCGTGTTCTCGCACACTCGGCGTGAGTGACAAGGCCGTCATTCTTCCCACCTCGCACTGCGCGCTCGCCGGAAGGGTCTGTTCAAAACCAAGGGTTCTATCGGTGTGCGGTGGGGGCCCTCGGCTTCGCCTCGGCGATGCCACGGAATGGCCTCGGCTTAACGGAGTCCCATGCACTCGAACCGTTCGGTTCAAGCCTTAAAATCTCAAGGGTCGTGACGCAGATAGCCGCGCTTGAATGATCGCGCGAGAGGATGATCGTCACACGCCCCAAACAGCCGGCTCGCTATTTCATAATCAACGCGTTTCTGCCCTGACACTTCTCGCGCGCTGTAGTCTTTTATTCGCGCACTCCTCCAGGAAATTTCAGAAATCGACGTGGTGCGCGCTTTTTAGCTTGTTCAGGTGATCACGTGCGAAGCGATGTGATTAAACTCATTCTTGTCGTGTGCTTCACGACAGCAGGTATAGCAGCCTGTTATGCGTAGTATCCCGTGCGTTTGTGCAAGCAAATGTGCGGCTGCCTTTGCACGCCTTTCTTCGATGGGCGGGCCGTGGTGGGGGAGCCTCGCGGCTCGCCGGTTTCTGGTACTACGCACCGGTCTGCTAAACCCATCAATGTGCCCGCTCACCACCGCGCAAGCGACTGTCGGGCGATCCAGTCAAGTTTCAGGGAGATCGCGCCATGAGTAAATCAGCCAAGCATTCACGAACCACATCGCGCCCACCTGTTGACGCACTTCAATACGAGAAACTCGCGCTGTCCGCATTCGGACTGATTGAAAGGCAACTGACTCAACTGGACAAGTTAGTCACGCTTTTGTCTTCAATAGTTAGGAGTCCGGCTGTGACGGGAGAGGAGAGGCAGCAACAGCGAAAGTTGCTGGAGTTGCTGCTCGACACTGGCGAGGATTACCAGCGCGAGGTTGAGATTGACCGTGAACTGTACCAGGTGATCGCGCTGGACGCGAAGGGAATCCCTCGAAGCCGCATCACGGCACGCCATGCGGCAAACCTGTTGATGAAGGCGACGCGAAGGGCGCCAGAGGGCCGCGAACGTACTGGCGCAACGAAGCAGATGGAGAACGGGCGAGTGCGATTCAAGACGCTCGCGTGTCGAACAGCAGCGGCACATTGAGAGCAGCCACTGCCCGCAGACCAGAAGCCTTTACGGGCCTTTCGCCGAGGCGAAGCCGACGGCCCCACCTCCCCCAGCCAATCCCACTGGTCTTAAGCCGACCGTTCCGGCGAGCGCGCAGCGCGAGGCGGGAAGAATGACGGCCTTGTCACACGCGTCGAATGTGCGAGAACACAGATTCCAGATGCACCACTACCGTGGCTGCGCGGGGGACCCTCTTATGGGCTGGCGGTTCAAAGCGGCTTTCTTTGCCTACTTTCTTTGCCGCGGCAAAGAAAGTAGGTGCCGCCCCGCACAGGGGCAACGCTAATAGACCACTAAGAATTCAAGGAAAGGCCAAAACCCCAAACCAGCAGTCATCACACATCCCCAGCCGCATGCCCCCCACCTCAAACAACCATCGACCGCCCCACCCCTCCTTCGGAACCATCACGACTAGCCCCATTCAACTGCTGATAACGCCGAAACTTCGAAGGCGCCATCCCCTTCACCGCCAGAAACTGCCGGTTGAAATTCGACAGGTTATTAAACCCTGCCTTGAAGCAAATATCAGTAACGCTCAACTCATCTTCGGTGAGCAACTGACAAGCCAGATTGATCCGCATCCGATTCACATACTGCACAAACGGCAACCCAGTATGCCGCCGAAAATACCGCGAAAACGCGCTGACACTTTGCCCCGCGAGCTGCGCGAGATCCGACTCCCGCAACTCATTAGCGAGATTCCCCCCGATATAAGTGAGCACATGATTGATACGAGTCGAAGCAAACCCACCAGGATCGGCCTGATAAGCAGGACTCGCCAACATCTCACGATCTTCAGCGTTCACCAGAATGTCGAGCATCGACATGAACAGCACGAGCCGACGCAACCCACGCGCCGCCAGCAACTCTAGAAACAGCGGCTGGATCGCCGCGCTCGTCTGCGCACCGAACGACACGCCACGCCGTGAATCCGCGAGCAGTGCCTCGACCTGACGCCACTCCGGAAAACTCTCAACGCAGCTCGACACGAACTCCTGCCCGAACTGCACGACCAGATTGCGCTGCGCAATGCTTTCCCCTTGCGGCACTTCACTCACCCAGTTGTGCGGCAAGTTCGGTCCGATCAGCACCAGATTGCCAGGCGTGAAGCTGCTGATGTGATCGCCGACGAACATCTTGCCAGTCGTCGCCACGATCAGATGAATCTCGTATTCGGGATGAAAGTGCCAACGCACGGTGCGATACGGATAACCGTGCGACCACACTTTGAACGATTCGTCGCGGCGCACGGCCACGAGTTCGAGATCGGGTTGCACTGTCTGCCTCCATGAAGCGGCCTGCCAAAGGCGCCGCCGGTCTTTGTCTTATATAGCGAACCGTAACCCGCTAACGCGCTCTTCACCACTAAAAATGAAACCGCGGATCGATACTTTTTTGCATTCGGGTTAGTCCTGGCGCTTCGCCTGTCAAATTTGATGCAACGCAATACACGCGTCAACGCGCCTCCACCACACAACGGCGTACCGCGAGCCGCGTCGAAAAGCCCCGCCGCGCCGCGCTGCGCCACAAAAAAGCCTGTGGCGCCGCCTTGACTTTCGTTTCACCCGGTACGATCATTCGCTCACACGCAGAGCAAATGCTCCATACCGAGACAACGCCGGGCCTTCCAGGTTTCTTCGCTACCCGGGGGCGCGGACGCGAAGCGCCTGGTTGGAGGCACTCACGTAAAAACGCACGCTTCGAGTCGTGCGAGCAAGGACATTCAGGAGACGCACATGAACAGCGGGCAAGGCAGCGGCGCTGCCGCACACGTGATCCTGCACATCGGCGCGGGATCGTTTCATCGCGCGCATCAGGCGTGGTATCTGCATCGGTTGAACGAGGCCAAGGTGCCCGGCGAGCCGCACTGGTCGCTGACGGTCGGCAACATCCGCAGCGACATGAATGCGGTGCTCGAAGCGCTCGCCGCGCAAAACGGCGTCTACACACTCGAGACCGTCACGCCCCAAGGTGAGCGCGCGTACGAAACCATTCGCTCGATCGAGCGCGTCGTGCCGTGGACCGAAAGCCTCGACGCGCTGATCGAAGCGGGCGCCGACCCGGCCTGCAAGATCATCGCGTTCACCGTCACCGAAGGCGGCTATTACCTCGACGAAGATGACGAGCTCGACACCGCCAACGCCGATCTCGCCGCCGACCTCAAGGGCGGCCACACCACCATTTACGGCGCGCTCGCAGCGATTCTCGACGCGCGCATGAAGCGCGGCGCGGGCCCCGTCACGCTGCAGACCTGCGACAACCTGCGCAGCAACGGCGAGCGCTTCCATGCGGGCATGAGCGAGTTTCTCGAACGACGCGGCGCGGAGGAACTCGCGCAATGGTTCGACGACAACACGGCCTGTCCGAGTTCGATGGTCGATCGCATTACGCCGCGTCCCACGCCGGATGTGCGCGAACGCGTCAAGGCCGCCACCGGCGTCGACGACGCCTGCCCGGTAATGGGCGAAGCGTTCATTCAGTGGGTGATCGAAGACCGGTTTATCGCGGGCCGCCCGGCATGGGAAAAGGTCGGCGCGGAACTGGTCGACTCGGTGATGCCGTACGAAGAAGCGAAGATCCGCATTCTCAATGCGCCGCACAGCTGCATCGCATGGGCGGGTACGCTGGTCGGGCTGAACTACATTCACGAAGGCACGCTCGACGCGGACATCAATCGATTCGCCTTCGACTACGTCACGGAGGACGTGATTCCGTGTCTCACACCGAGTCCGCTCGATCTCGAACGCTATCGCGACGTGGTGCTGGAGCGCTTCAGCAATCCGTATATCCAGGACACGAACCAGCGCGTGGCGGCGGACGGCTTTTCGAAGCTGCCAGGCTTTATCGCGCCGACGTTGACGGAGTGCTTCGAGCGCGGCGCCACACCGGCGGCGACGGCAATGCTGCCCGCGCTGTTCTTCCGCTTTCTCGAACGCTGGAACGCCGGCAAGCTGCCGTACACGTATCAGGATGGTGTGATGGACGAGCGCGTGGCGCGCGGCTTTTTCGCGGCGCCCGATCCGTTGAAAGCGTTCGCCGCCGACCGGCTGCTATGGGGCAGCATGGCGCAGACGCCGGAACTGGAGTCGGCGCTGGAGGGCGCACTGGCGCGTGTCGATGTATGGCTGGCCAAACGCGGCGCGATTTGAGCGCCGACCGCGCCAGCCTCATCCATTGAGCTCAACAAGCGCCGCGCGTCGCGCGGCATCGAAACACGCGCTGCCAGGCTTAATGCGCATGGCACCGCGCGCCATGTGCGGCTAAAGTAGCGCATCTCTAACGACGAAGGTTCCGCGCCCATGTATCTCGGCATCGACCTCGGCACGTCCGAAGTGAAAGTTCTGCTGCTCGCCTCCAACGGACGCGTGATCGGCACCGCAGGCTCACCGTTTACCGTTTCGCGCCCTCATCAGCGCTGGGCCGAGCAGAATCCCGAAGACTGGTGGGCAGGCACGCGCAGCGCGCTCGCCGCCCTGCGCGCCAAACATCCCGACGAGTTCGCGCAGATTCGCGGCATCGGCCTGTCCGGTCAGATGCACGGCGCCGTGCTGCTGGACGCGCAGGACCGCGTGTTGCGGCCCGCGATCCTATGGAACGACATGCGCAGCGACAAGGAATGCGCGGAATTGACCGAACGCGCGCCGGAGTTGCACAGCGTGGCCGGCAATCTCGCCATGCCCGGTTTCACCGCGCCGAAGCTGCTGTGGGTCGCGCGCCATGAGCCCGACATTTTTGCGCGGACCGCCTGCGTGCTGCTACCGAAGGATTACTTGCGCCTGCAATTGACCGGCGGCAAGGTGTCCGATCCATCGGACGCGGCCGGCACGCTGTGGCTCGACGTCGCCAAACGCGACTGGTCCGATTCGCTGCTCGCGGCCTGCAACATGTCACGCGCGCAGATGCCGAGCCTGTGCGAAGGCAGCGAGCCGTCCGGCACGCTGCTGCCCGAGGTAGCGCGCGAATTCGGCCTGAGCGACGGCGTGATCGTCGCGGCCGGCGGTGGCGACAACGCCACAAGCGCGATCGGCATCGGCGCGACGCAACCCGGCGACGGCTTCGTTTCGCTCGGCACGTCGGGCGTGTTGTGCGTGGTCGGCGACAGCTTCCGGCCGAATCCGGCTTCGGCGGTGCATGCGTTCTGTCACGCGATTCCGGATCGCTGGCATCAGATGAGCGTGGTGCTGTCCGCCGCGAGTTGCCTGCGCTGGGTCTGCAAGCTCACCTCCACCGACGAGCCGACCCTGCTCGGCGAAATCGAGGCGCTCCCGGCCGACGCGTTGAACACCGCGCCGCTCTTTTTGCCCTATCTGTCCGGCGAACGCACGCCGCACAACGACCCGTATGCGCAAGGCGTGTTCTTCGGCATGAATCACGCAACTGATCGCGCGCTGCTCGGCTACGCGGTACTCGAAGGCGTCACGCTCGCGCTCACCGACGGCCTCGACGCGCTGCGCGCGGCCGGCACCGAAGCGAAGGCGCTATCCCTGCTCGGCGGCGGCGCCCGCAGCGACTACTGGGCGCAATTGCTGGCCGACTCGCTCGATACGGCGACGCGCAAGCACGGCGGCGGCGAAACCGGCGCGGCGCTCGGCGCGGCACGTCTCGGCTGGCTGGCGGCCGGCGGCGATCCGGCCACGGTGCTGACCAAGCCGCCGATCGAAAAGGAGTTCACACCGAACCCGCGCCGCCACGCCGAATTGCGCGCGCGACTCGAAGCGTTTCGCGCACTCTATCGCCATGTGCGGCCGCTGTTCGACCCCGCGCGGCAGCCGCTTGCCTGACCGGCAATCCGCAGCCGGTTTGCGCGCCAGGTGTAGTTAAAGCGCGCAGACCGGCTGCTATCATCGGCGCACTTCAAGCGAACCGTCACCGTGCCCAAGTCCACAGAAAAATTAGATCTTGCTACCCGCGCCGCGTGGCTCTACTACGTCGCCGGCAATACCCAGAACGAGATCGCCGAAAAACTCCAGGTGTCGCGTCCGGTCGCGCAGCGGCTGGTCGCCTTCGCGGTGGAAAAGAATCTGATTCGCGTGCGCGTCGATCATCAACTGGCCGATTGCCTCGCGCTCGCCGATCAACTGTCGAAGCGCTACGGTCTGAGCATGTGCGAAGTGGTGCCGGTCGACAGCGATACGTCGGAGGAAGTCGACCGCAAGCTGGCGGTGGCCGGCGCGCAGGTGATGGAGCGCTATCTCGGCGAAGAAAAGCCGATGGTGGTCGCGGTGAGCAGCGGCCGGACGCTGAAGGCCGCGGTCGATCAGATCGCGCAACTGGACCGTCCGCAACACCGGCTGGTATCCATGGTCGGGGCGATCGCCCAGGACGGCTCCTCGAACCGCTACGACGTCGCGCTGCACATTTCGGAGAAGACCGGCGGCAAGCATTTTCTGCTGCCCGCGCCGCTGCTCGCCGATAGCGAAGCGGAGCGCGCGCAGTGGTGCAATCACCGGCTGTACCGGATCGTCGAATCGCTGTCGGCGCAGGCCGACGTGGCGTTCGTCGGCATCGGCAATATCGGGCCGAATTGTCCGTTGCACGAAGACGGCTTCATTACGTCGGCGGAAGTGAAGGAATTGATGCAGAACGGCGCGGTGGCCGAAATGCTCGGACTGCCGATCGATTCGGCCGGTGCGCACGTCGAATCGCCGATCGGCCGGCGCGTGACGAGCATCGCACTGGATTCGCCGCCACGGCGTCCCACCATCGGCTTCGCCGGCGGCGAGCGCAAGCGCGAGGCGCTGATTGCGGTGCTCAAAGGCGGCTGGCTCTCCGGACTGGTCACTGACGAGTCGTGCGCGCGAGCCGCGCTCGAAGCCTGAGCGGAAGTTCGCACACCGTCGGACGCTGCGCCGAAAGCGGTCCGCGTTCGTCTTACATGACCGGCAAGCCTTCGGTGATGATGATGCGATAGTCGGCGCCTTGCAGGCGCGTATCGCTGACGGCCTGATACTCCGGGCTGTGATACCAGGCGAGCGCTTCATCGTAGCTGGTGAATTCGAGGATCAGAATGTCTTCGATCGCCGGACCTTCCACCACTTCCCTGCGCCCATGGCTCGCCAGCATCATCACCGGATGCTGCTCGAAAGTTGCAGGCGCAACCTGTTTGTACTCTTCCAGTTTGGCGGGATCGAGCGTTTTCTCGCGCGTAATGACGACGTAGGCGGGCATGGGCGTTCCAGAGCGTGATTGAAAAGGAAAGCGGCGCGCCCGCCGCTTTCCCAATCGTCACGCGGCTAGCACTTCAACGATCTTACGCTGGAATGCTTTGCCTGCGCTGTCGGACAAATGGCAATGCTCCGGCGTCGCGCCGGGATTTTGCCGCTCGCCGGTTCGCCGCGAAACAACAACATCATCGGACATGACCGACTGCGCATGCCGAAGGGATCAGGCCCGCTCCGGGGACGTGCCGCCGGGCAACCACTCGTGTTCGAAATGGTAGTTCGGCGAGCCGGTACCGCCTAGCGCCCGACCAATGCCGGCGACCGCCTTGGAAACGGCATAACCGGCGAGATCGGGTAACACGTGACAAATCCGCCCGCAGGGGCCGGCCAGGTTGAACAGCTGGCCGACCAAGGAAATGAGCGGCGTATTCAGAAAGTCGTTGCTCCTGGACACGCAGTCGATCATCGCTGAGCCGATCAAACTGTTCACGCTCTTCATGTTCGAGTCCGCAGATTGGTCAGGCTTGCCGCATCTGGAAGGATAGGAAGACGTCGACATCCCGTCCCGGCTGGTGACCATCGAGGTTGCGCTCATGACATCTGAGTCGCGCACCCGTTCGCGAGTGGCGCTGGAGCCAGCGCAGTCACGTTCCGTATTGCCGAAGGTGGCGTTAAACCCGGACATCCGCCGCT
Source organism: Burkholderia sp. WP9 (assembly GCF_900104795.1). NCBI lineage: Bacteria > Pseudomonadati > Pseudomonadota > Betaproteobacteria > Burkholderiales > Burkholderiaceae > Burkholderia > Burkholderia sp. WP9. The sequence goes on along the minus strand of NZ_FNTG01000001.1, from coordinate 4,467,695 downwards.
CCCGCCCGTGTCCGCCGCATGCGGACGGGACAGATGGCACGTCCGAAGCATTCGAATTGCTGAATCGCGCACTGGAAAAATACGTGTCGATTTTCGTCGACGTGAGTCGTTGCATGCTGATTTCCTCTGTTGATTTTGCGTGCCAGATAACCCGTCTGGCCGGGTATTGGTCAGCGGCTCGCGACGAGTCACCGTTCAATGCTGGAGCCGGTTGAAAGCGGGTCCGCTGCCGATCGCGCGGACGCGCTCGCCGCCTGCGTTAAGGGAGCAGACAGTCAAGCAGCGTGGAAGAAAAGATGCGGTGCGGATCGTGGCGGTTAAGCGTATTGCGCGCCGTGTTCCAACTGGCCCCTGACGGCTGTCCCTCGGAATACAGATTCGGAATCGTGCTGCCAATCATCACGCTGTCCTGCCACGCGGCGGCATTTGTATAGGCCCAGCCTTTCGACCATTCGGGGCGCACGGTCGCATATGAGCCTGCGTAGTTCGACATCATCCATTGCTCGATTTCGCGATAGAAACCGTTCGCCGCCGGCGTGCCGGGCATCGTCAAAATGTCGAAGTAGACGGCGATGTTCCACTCCGGATGGTCTGGGCGCGGCTTGAGTGCGGCAAGCGACGGCGTGGCGGCACCCGACCCGGCATCGGCCGGTTGGTCGAGCCCCGTCACGCGGATTTCGACCGGGCCATTCATTGGGTACTCGCCGCGTTGCCTGTAGGCCTCGACCCGGTTCTGATAGAACTGCACGAACTCGTGGATGACGCGTTGCACGTCAGCACGCCGGGCAAGCACGGCGTAGCCGTTTGCGGTCACGCGCAGCGTCGAAGGACGGACGTATTGCAGAACGTTGCGCGACCAGCCCCAGATGTCGCCACTGAACGTGACGCCCAGCCCCGCCACGACGATACCCATCTGCAGCTGCCCAAAAGCCGGCGTCAGGTGGCGTTCGCCCCCGATCACGATGCGTTTGATCAGCTCCGCCAGCGGCTGCGGGATGGAATCGGAAAATGAATAGTTATAGGGCTTCGTCACCTCCCGCGAGAAGAGCGGCTTGCGGGATTGCACCGTCCACACCTTGAGCCACGGGCAACTCGTGAACGGAAACCAGATCGCCTCCATCCGGCCTGTGCGCTCGAGGAACGATTCGATCGTACGCCCCCCGGACTTCGCCGGGGCGAACAGTTCGGATGCCGGAATATCCACGAAACTCTGGCAGCGCAGCCGCTGGTTGACGCCCGCTTCGAGCGTCGCCTCGACGATCAACGCGCGGCCGAGATGAACAAGCAACGCACCGATGTCCGCATCGGTTCGCTTGAACGTGCGCAGCGCATACTGCTGTTTCTGGGCATCGAACACGACCGCCGTCAGCGACAGGATCAGATTGCTAAGCGAGCCGTAGGTATGCCCCTTCAAAGCGGTTTCGCCGGAAGCGGGTATGGCTGTTCCGTGCGCACCGATCGCAAGAGCGCCGCCTAGCGTAATGTCACCTGGAGCTGGCGAGGCCGTCACGCCCAGACCGAATTTTTCCAGCGTGGCGAGTAACGCTTCCATCGAAATGCCGGTTTGCGCCGTGACGCGTGCGGGCTGAGATGACGTGTCCACGGTTACTGCGTTGAGCGACCTCGTCATGTCGAGCAGGACGACTTGTGACGCCCCGCTGGTCCGGTCGATCGTCAGCGGGGACCAGTTGTGCATATAGCCGCGCGGCCTGATGCGATATCCGTTCGCGCGCGCCCAATTGACAATCGTGACGACAGCAGCGGGCGTGTCGGGCGATGCTGTCCAGACGTCCGCTATCGCGATTTCACCGCTCCAATTCTGGAATGCCTGCTTATACAGCGGAATACCGGCGGGAAAATTGGCCGGAACAGGCGCGGCGCCTTGCGCGTGCGCGGCGATCTGATAAACCGGCGTCCATCCGGTCACGACTCCAGCCACCGAGAGCCGGGCGATATCAGCAATGAATTTACGTCGTGGCGGTGGTGTAAGAACATCTTGAAGAGAGTGGGTCACGTTCGCTCGAATGCCTGTTGATGGGAAGAAGATTTCAGTCCCCATGCTATTTTCTTTAGGCGTTCGCGAGGCGATGACTATTCATGACATGACCGTCACGATCACGATAAACGCGGTTGACCGGATGCGGCGAGCTGTTGCGTTGAGCAGATGGGATAGGCGGGACGTTAGCGCTTGCGCGTCACTCGATTGATCAGGATGGATCTGTCGACCAACGCAGCCACGCATTATTGATGAAAAAAATGCCGCGCTCGAAGGGCGCGGCACAGAGTCGTTGCAGCGTTCGGAAGTCAGGGCCGCAAGAAGGCGGCCCTTGGAAAACTTACGCGGCCAGCACTTCGACGATCTTGCGCTGGAATGCTTTCCCCGCGCTGTCGAACAAATGGCAATGCTCCGGCGTCGCGCCGAGTTTTTGGGTCTCGCCCTTGGTATGCCGCTCGAGCGGCGGAATCCGCGCGATCAGCCCGTCCGGCGCAACGCTCGACTCTGCATACAGATACGCCGCGTCGCCGAGCGATTCGACCGCCATGGTGCGGGCCGAAACGCCGTCCTCGGCCATGCCGACATGCAGATGCTCGGGGCGAATGCCGACCGTCACCTTGTCGCCCTGTTTGACCGCGGCCGGTTCCACCGCGACGCGCTGGGTTTCGCCGGTTTCATAGCGCACCGTGACACCGTCATGCGTGACCGACTGCACGACACCTTCCATGAAATTCATCTTCGGCGAACCGATGAATCCCGCCACGAAACGGTTGGCGGGCGCGTGATACAGCATGGTCGGGCTGCCGACCTGCTCCAGATTGCCCGCCGACAGCACGACGATTTTGTCCGCCAGCGTCATGGCTTCGACCTGATCGTGCGTCACGTAGATCATCGTGGTCTTCAGTTCGTCATGCAGACGCGCGAATTCGAGGCGCATCTTCACGCGCAACGCGGCGTCGAGATTCGACAGCGGTTCGTCGAACAGGAACACTTTCGGCTTGCGCGTGATCGCGCGGCCGATCGCCACGCGCTGACGCTGTCCGCCGGACAACTGCTTCGGCTTGCGGTCGAGCAGATGGTCGATGTGCAGGATCTTCGCCGCGTTGCGCACGGCCGCGTCGATTTCCGGCTTCTTGGTGCCGGCGAGTTTCAGGCCGAACGCCATGTTGTCGTAGAGCGTCATGTGCGGATATAGCGCGTACGACTGGAACACCATCGCGATCCCGCGCTTGGCGGGCGCCACGTCGTTCACGCGCATGCCGTCGATGGTCAGATCGCCGCCGCTGATATCTTCGAGGCCGGCGATCATCCGCATCAGCGTTGATTTACCGCAACCGCTCGGGCCCACGAACACGACGAACTCGCCGTCGGCGATATCGAGGTTGATGTCGCGCATCACTTCGTTGTCGTCGTACGCCTTCCGGATGTTGCGCAGAGTTACGCTTGCCATGATGTGTCTCCGTGTAATGCTATGTGTTGCTTGTCCGTTGCTTCGGTTGCCTGAATTTCCCCAGGCTGCCGCGTTGATTCGTATCCCGGTGCCGCCCTTTCCCGTGCCACGTATGCCGTTTACGGCGCGGCGGCCGTCACGCTCAGCGTCCATTGCGCGACCAGTTCCGGCAGTTGCTGCATGTCGTCGAATACGTGACGCGCGCCCGCCGCATGGAGCTTGTCGATCTGCGCATCGCTCGCATGACCGCCGCCGATGAAACCGAGCACCGCCATACCCGCCGCGCTCGCCGCCGTCACGCCCGTGACGCTGTCCTCCACCACGAGGCACCACGAGGGCGCGAGGCCGAGCCCCCTCGCCGCCGCCAGATAAACATCGGGCGCGGGCTTCGGATTCGGCACCGTATCGGCGCAAAACAGGCGATCGCCGAAAAACCTCACGAGGCCCGTGCGCGCCAGCACCGATTCCACATACGGGCGGAAGCTGTTGCTCGCGCAACCTTTGGTGAGCGGCACCTGAGCCAATGCGGCTTCAATACCGTCGACCGTCGGTGCCTGCATCGCCGCCGCTTCCACCGCGCGGCGGATCGCATCGATATCCTCGAGCGTGAGGCTTCTGCCGAGTTGCGCGGCGGTGCCTTGCAGCACTTTCTCGATGCGTAGTCCGAGCAACGGCAGCACCACCGGTTCGACATCGGTGCCGGGCCACAGCGTTTCGAGTTCGCGCACCAGCATGCGCGCCGCCACGGCTTCGCTGTCGATCAGCACGCCATCGCAATCGCAGATCAGCGCGAAATTGCCGACCGCCGTGCTTCCACTCGTGCCTGACGTCATTTGACCGCCCCGAACGTGAGGCCGCGCACCAGTTGCTTCTGCGACAGCCAGCCGACAATCAGAATCGGCGCGACCGCCAGCAGCGAAGCGGCGGACAGCTTGGCCCAGAACAAGCCCTCAGGACTCGAATACGAGGCGATGAACACAGTCAGCGGCGCGGCGTTCGAACTCGACAGGTTGATGCTCCAGAACGCTTCGTTCCACGACAGGATCACGAGGAGCAGCGCAGTGGAAGCCAGTCCCGGCAGCGACATGGGCATCAGCAGATACACGATTTCCTGCCACGTCGCGGCGCCGTCGATCCGCCCGGCTTCGAGAATGTCGCGCGGAATTTCGGCGAAGTACGTGAACGACATCCACACCGCGATCGGCAGGTTGATGAGCGTGTAGACGATCACGAGACCGGATACCGTATCGAGCATGCCGCTGTTTTTCCACAGCAGATAAATCGGCACCAGCACGCCGACCGACGGCATCATCTTGGTCGAGAGCATCCACAGCAGCACTTTCTGTGTGCGGCGGGTCGGGAAAAACGCCATCGCATACGCAGCCGGCACGGCGAGTATCAGGCACAGAATCGTCACGCCCGCCGAGATCAGCACCGAATTCAACGCGAACGAAAAATAATTGCTGCGCGCGAACACCTCGCGGAAGCTATCGAGCGTCGGGATGAAAAACAGCGATGACGAATAGGCTTGCTGCTCCGTCTTGAACGCAGTGATCGTCATCCAGAAGATCGGAAAGAACAGCAGCAACGCGACGAGCCAAGCGATCACGCCGGGGATGCCGCGGCGAATCGCGGCGAACGGCGACTTGGCCGGCACGGTCATGGGTGTCGTGCTCGACACCGGGGTAGAGGCAACCTGGCTCATTTTTCGTACTCCCCTTTCAGGTTCTTCGCGAGCATCCGCACAAGGAAGAACGACACGATATTGGCCAGCACGACAGCGAGAATGCCGCCCGCCGACGCGAGACCGACGTCGAACTGTTGCAGGCCCAGCGAATAGATCAGGTACGACAGGTTGGTGGTCGCGGTGCCCGGACCGCCGCCCGTGGTCGTATAGATTTCGGCGAAGATCGACAGCAGGAAAATGGTTTCCATCATCACCACCACCGCAATCGCCCTTTTCAGGTGTGGCAGCGTGATATAGAAGAACATCGAGAACGGACCCGCTCCGTCGATCCGCGCCGCTTCCTTCTGCTCCTGATCGAGCGACTGGATCGCCGTGAACAGAATCAGGAACGCAAACGGCAGCCACTGCCACGCCACGATCATGATCACCGCTGTCAGCGGATATTCGGCGAACCAGTCGATCGGCTGCATGCCCATGGCGCGCATGCCCTGCGCGATCAGGCCATACACCGGATGCAGGATCATGTTCTTCCAGATCAGCGCGCTCACGGTCGGCATCACGAAGAACGGCGCGATGGCGAGCAGCCGCGCGATCCCTTGCCCGTAGAACTTGCGGTCGAACAGAATCGCCATCAGCACGCCGCCGACCACCGTGATCACGAGGACCGAGATGATCAGTTCGAGCGTGTGTCCGATCGAAGGTCCGAACGACGGATCGCTGGCAAGATACTTATAGTTGTCGAAACCCGCGAAGCCTTTGAGATCCGGGTTCAACAGGTTGTAGCGCGAGAACGAAAACCAGATCGTCATCGCGAGTGGAATCGCCATCCACAGCACCAGCACGGCAACCGAAGGCGAGACTAGCCAGCGGGCGGAGTTGGCTTTGCGAGTTTCGCGTTCTTTTTCTGTCTGGGGATGGGCATGCATGAGAGGTAGGCGCAAAGGACGCATGATTGACCACCTGTTCGGTAATGCGCGGGCCGCCGCCTGAAGCCGCATGAAAACCGCAGCGACACCCTGCGATGTCGCGGCGCCCGCGCGGCGGAAACGGCCCGCTGTGCTGCGTGGGCCGGCTGACGGGCGTCAGCCGGCGCGTGCCACGTAACGCTCGTGGCTTACTTCTGGTAGCCGGCCTGCTTCACGGCGCGATCCGCCGTGGCGTTGCCCGCTGCCAGCGCCTGGTCGACCGTCATCTGACCGGCAATCGCGCCGGAGATGCTCTGACCGACCACGGTGCCAAACGACTGGAACTCAGGAATCCCGACGAACTGCACACCGGTGTACGGCACCGGCTTGAGCGTCGGATGCTCCGGATCCGCCGTTTCGATCGCCTTCAGCACGAAGTCGCCGAACGGTGCTGCCTGCTTGTACTCGGGGCGAGCGTAGGTGGATTGACGCGTTCCCGGCGGCACCGAGGCCCAGCCTTCGTCCTTCGCAACCAGTTCGATGTACTCCTTCGACGTGGCCCACGTGATGAACTTCTTCGCCGCGTCAGCCTGCTTCGACGACTTCGGAATCGCCAGCGCCCAGGCCCACAGCCAGTGCGAGCCCTTTGGCGTGACCGCGATCGGCGCCGCGGCGAACCCGACCTTGTCGGCGATCTGCGACTGCTGCTTGTTATAGAGCATGCCGGCAGCGACCGTCGCGTCGATCCACATTGCACACTTGCCGGACGACATCAGCGTGAGGTTCTCGTTGAAGCCGTTCGAGCTCGCTCCCGGAGGGCCGTCTTTCTTCAGCAGATCGACATAGAACGTGATCGCCTTCTTCCATTCCGGCGAGGTGAGCTGCGCGTTCCACTTCTCGTCGAACCAGCGGCCGCCGAACGTGTTCACCACCGTCGTGCCGTAGGCCATGTTCTCGCCCCAGCCCGCCTTGCCGCGCAGGCAGATGCCGTACATGCCGTTGGCCTTGTCGGTGAGCTTGTCGGCGAATTGCGCGATCTGGTCGTAGGTGGGCTGATCGGGCATCTTCAGGCCCTTGGCCGCGAACAGGTCCTTGCGGTAATACGTCATCGAGCTTTCGACGTAGAACGGCAGCGCATACAACTGGCCGCCGCTCGAGAGGCCGTCGCGGGCCGTCTTCACGACGTCGTTCAGATCGTAATCGGCGGGCAGATTGGTGAGCGGCGTGAGCCAGCCGCGCTTGCCCCATTGCGGCGTTTCGTACGCGCCGATCGTCATCACGTCGAACTGGCCGCTGCCGGTCGTGATGTCGGTGGTGGCGCGCTGACGCAGCACGTTTTCTTCGAGAATCACCCAGTTCAGCTTGATGTCCGGATTCGCCTTTTCGAATGCGGGCGAGAGCTTCTTCAGCTCGATCATGTCCGGATTGTTCAGCGTGGCGATCGTCACCGTGGCCGCCGACGCGCTCAATGCAAAGCATGCGACAGCGCCGGCACTGACCGCCTTTAGCGTGGATTTGAGAGCTGGCTTCATGTGTTGTCTCCTTTCTCGTACGTTATGTAGTGCAGCGTTTGTTCTACGAAAATGACGATGAACGGCGCGGACTCAGCTCATCCAGTTGCCGCCGTCCACGTTCAGGGTTTGCGCGGTGATGTAGTCGGCATCCGCCGACGCGAGAAACAGGGCGGCGCCGGTCAGATCGTCCGGCACGCCCATGCGGCCGAGCGGCACCGCTTCGCCGACAAGGCGTTTCTTCTCGCCGAGCGGCCGGTTTTCATAGCGTGCGAAAAGTGCGTCGACTTCGTTCCACATCGGCGTATCGACGACGCCCGGCGCGATACCGTTCACATTGATCTTGTGCGGCGCGAGCGCCAATGCCGCCGACTGCGTGTAGCTGAGCACGGCCGCCTTGGTCGCGCAGTAGTGCGAGACGAGCGCCTCGCCACGCCGGCCGGCTTGTGACGACATATTGATGATCTTGCCGCCACGGCCCTGCTCGACCATCTTCTGCGCGACGGCTTGCATCAGGAAGAACATGCCCTTCACGTTGACCGCGAAGAGTCGATCGAACACGTCCCAGGATTCGTCGAGGATCGGGCGCATATCGAAGAGCGCCGCGTTGTTGAACAGAATGTCGACCTGGCCGAAGCGCTCCAGCGTGCTCGCCACGATGCGCTGGATATCCTCGCGGCGCGTGACGTCAGCGCTCACGCACAGCACGCGTTCGCCGTAAGCGGCACGCAGCGCGTCGCCGAAACTGTCTGCCGGCTTTACGTCGACCAGCACGCAGCGCGCGCCTTCGTCCAGATATCGGCGGGCCACAGCTTCACCGATTCCGCTTGCCGCGCCCGTCAGAATGGCCACCTTGTCTTGCAATCGTGCCGCCACTGCTTGTCTCCGGTTCGTTTCGCTTCTTGAGGCGCGGTGAGCGAACGCTCGTTGCGCGAACAATTGCTCTGTTTGTGATCGAATGATCGGATACGCACCGGGTCATGTCAAGGCGCCCGAGCAGATTTCGATGGTGCAGCGCGGCAGGACATTAGGCGGCCTTCCCTGTTCGAACCACACTATTACGAGAAATCGAAGACAGCCAATCTCCGTTCCACTCAACCCGCTGACAAAAATTCGAGATACGTTATATCATTGCGACCTCGCTTCGCCTCGAAGCCTTCGCCGCTTGATCGCCTTTTCGTCAGGAGCACCTCGCTGATGGCCACATCGATTGCAGAACGCCATGCCGTGCGGCTCGCGCATGCCGAAGCGCATGCCACGTTGCACGGTCTCGCGCTGACGCCGCTGCGTCGTCACGTGTATGAGGCGATCGTCGCCAACGAGCGGCCGATCGGCGCTTACGAGCTGCTTGACGCGCTCGAACCGCAGCGCGGCCGTATGCCGCCCACGACCGTGTACCGCGCGCTGGACTTTCTGCTCGCGCATGGCTTCGTCCATCGGATCGAATCGAAGAATGCATTCGTGGCCTGCTGCGAAGTCGGCGTGCCGCATCGCAGCCAGTTCCTGATGTGCGACGGCTGCGGTGCGACCGTCGAGATTCCCGGCGACGATCTCGCCGAACAGTTGTCGCATAGCGCGCCGGCACATGGCTTCGAAGTGCATCGCCAGGTCGTCGAACTCAGCGGGCTGTGCGCACTGTGTGCCCGCGCGGTGCGGCCAGCGGGTGGTTCGGCATGAGACGGTGCGTCAAGCCGGCATAAACCAGGCACACCCTTCCCAACGTTTGTGGTTCTTTCAACTCTCACGCAGCAGGACAGAACAATGAAGAAATTCGGCTCGATGTTGAACGGGGCGCAGCGAGCGCTGAAGCTGTCGAAGTACCTCGCCGCGAGTGCCGCGGCGTTCGCGTTCGGCCACGCCGCAATGGCCGCGGATGCAAAAATTCCGGTGGTCGCCGCGGAAAATTTTTACGGCGACGTGGTGCAGCAACTGGGCGGAGATCGCGTCGACGTGACGAGCATTCTCAGCAATCCGGACCAGGATCCGCATCTGTTCGAAGCCAGCCCCAAGACGGCGCGCGCGTTGCAGCATGCAAGCCTTGTGGTCTACAACGGCGCCGACTACGATCCGTGGATGGCAAAATTGCTGGCGGCGTCGAAGGGCACGAAGCGCGTCACGATCGTCGCCGCCGATCTCACCGGCAAGAAGAGCGGCGATAATCCGCATCTCTGGTACGACCCGGCCACCATGCCGAAAGTGGCGCGCGCGGTGAGCGAAGCGCTCGTCGCGGCTGACCCGGCGCACAAGTCGGCGTACGATGCGAACCTCGCGAAGTTTCTCGATTCGCTGAAACCGGTCGACACCAAGGTCGCCGAGCTGCACGGCCGCTACGCGGGCGTGCCGGTCACGGCGACCGAGCCGGTGTTCGGCTATATGTCCGACGCGGTGGGCCTGACCATGCGCAATCTGCGCTTCCAGCTCGCCACCATGAACGACACTGAAGCCAGCGCGGCGGATATCGCTGCGTTCGAAGGCGATCTGCGCGAAAAGCGCGTCCGTGTTCTGATCTATAACAGCCAGGCAACCGAGGCCCTGACCAAACGCATGTTGAAGCTCGCGCAGCAATCGAAGGTGCCGACCATGAGCGTCACCGAGACCGAACCGGCCGGCAAGACCTACCAGACGTGGATGCTCACGCAGCTCGACGCGCTGGGCACGGCGTTGGCCACGGGCGATGCCAATGCGGCTGCGTCGGGCGCGAAAGGAAAAACCCAATGACTCAGACTGGCCGCAGCGCGCCAGCGCCTGCCCCCACCACCACACCCGTGCTCGAACTCGAGCACGTGACGCTCGAACTCGGCGACCGCACGATTCTGCGCGACACCGGCTTCGTGGTGAATCAGGGCGAATTCATCGGCGTGCTCGGGCCGAACGGCGCGGGCAAGACCACGCTGATGCGCGCCGTGCTCGGTCTCGTGCCCGCCGCCCACGGCGTGATCCGCGTGCTGGGTCAACCCGTCGAGCGCGGCCACGCGTCGATCGGCTATATGCCGCAGACGCGCAGTGCGCTCGCCGGACGCCGCGTGCGCGGCCGCGATTTCGTCGCGATGGCCGCCGACGGTCATCGCTGGGGCTTGCCGCATGCGGACGCCGCCACCCGCGCCGACGTCGAGCGTGTGCTGGATCTGGTCGGCGGGCGCAAGCTCGCCGAGCGGCCGCTGTCCGAGCTGTCGGGCGGCGAGCGTCAACGGCTGCTGCTCGCGCAATGCCTGCTCGGCAATCCGAAACTGCTGTTGCTCGACGAACCGCTGATCAGCCTCGACCCGCATCATCAGAAGAGCGTGGTCGAACTGGTGCGGCGCGTGCAGCAGGAACTCGGCATCGCCGTGCTGTTTTCGGCGCATGAACTGAATCCGCTGCTGAACTCGATCGATCGCGTGCTGTATCTCGGCAGCGGCGTGGCCGCGCTCGGCACCGTCGACGAAGTGATCACCCGGCCGGTGCTGTCGCGTCTCTATGGCTCGCCGATCGACGTGATGCGCGTGAATGGCCGCATCTTCGTGATGTCGGGCGATGTGGAAGTCGAGAAACACGATCACGAGCACGAACACGACGAAGACGGCGGCCACAGCCACTCGCACGCGCATTCACATTCGCATGGCCGCTCGCACGGCCACTCACACCAGCACGACTCAAGCGACGGACACACGCACGATGTTTGAATACGATTTCATGGTGAACGCATTCGCGGCGTCGGGGATCGTCGCGGTGCTGGCCGGCGTGGTCGGATATTTTCTCGTGCTGCGCGGACAGACCTTCGCGGGCCACGCGCTCTCGCACGTCGGCTTCACCGGCGCGACCGGCGCTGTGCTGATCGGCATCTCGCCAATCTGGGGGATGATCGGCTTCACGCTCGCGGCGGGCGTCGGCATGGGCGCGCTCGGCGAGCGCCTCGCCGGACGCGATGTGGCGATCGGCGTGATCCTTTCGCTGTCGCTCGGCTTCGGCTTGCTGTTTCTGCACTTCTTCACCGCGTATGCGACCCAGGTCACCGCGCTGCTGTTCGGCAACGTGCTCGGCGTGAATGCGTCGACGCTCGTGGTGCTGGCGGCCCTGGGCGTGGTGAGTCTGATGGCGCTCGCGGCGATCATGCGGCCGCTGCTGTTCGCTTCGTTGCAGCCGGAACTGGCCGAGGCCAAGGGCGTGTCGTTGCGCCTCGTGTCCGTGCTGTTTCTCGCGATTGCCGCGCTCGCCGTGGCGGCATGTACGCAGATCGTCGGCGTGTTGTTGGTGTTCACGCTGATGGTCGGCCCGGCCGCCGCCGCGCAAAACATGACGACGCGCTTATCGGCCGGCCTCGTGCTCGCCGCTGTGTTTGCGCTGTTGCAGGCGTGGCTCGGCCTGACGCTCGCGTTCTACACCGATTGGCCCACGAGCTTCTGGATCACCGTGTTGTCGGCGCTGGTGTATGGCGGGAGTTTGTTGCGACGGCGTTGAGCGAGGACGAGGACGATGGCGGTGACGCACCGGCACACCGCCGTCATCGTCCTGCGAGAGACTTCAGCCGAGCAGCACCTTCGCGTGATGCGCGAGATGATCCTCGATGAACGTCGAGATGAAGTAGTAGCCGTGGTCATACCCCGCGTGACGGCGCAATGTCAGCGGCTGACCGGCTGCCTGGCAAGCGGCTTCGAACACGTCCGGATTCAGCTGCTCCGCGAGGAACTGATCCGCGAGGCCCTGATCGACCAGAATCCCCGCCGAAAACTTGCGTGACGCCTGCGCCACCAGCTCGCTCGCGTCGTACTGTTTCCACGCTTCGCGGTCGTCGCCCAGATAACCGCTGAACGCTTTCTCGCCCCACGGGCAGCGCGTCGGCGCGGCGATCGGCGCGAACGCCGACACCGATCGATAGATCTCCGGATTGCGCAACGCGAGCATCAACGCGCCGTGACCACCCATCGAATGCCCGAAGATGCCGAGACGCGCGCCGTCCACCGGCAGATTCGCGAGCACCGTTTCGCGCAGCTCGTCGCGCACGTACGAGTACATGCGATAGTGCTGCGCCCACGGCTGCTGCGTGGCGTCGACGTAAAAGCCCGCGCCCACGCCGAAGTCCCACGCCGCGCTTTCGCCCGGCACGCCCGCGCCGCGCGGACTGGTGTCCGGCGCGATGAGCGCAATGCCGTGCTGCGCCGCGAAGCGCTGCGCGCCGGCTTTGACCGCAAAGGTCTCTTCCGTGCACGTGAGTCCCGCGAGGTAGAACAGCGCGGGCACGTTCGCGTTGGCTTGCAAAGCCTGCGGCGGCAGATAGATGGAGAAGCGCATCGGCAGGCCGATGGTCTGCGAGTCGTGTTTATAGATGCGCTGCTCACCGCCATGACAGGCGTGCGACGACAGAAGTTCAAGCATGCCGATGCTCCTCGTTACGCCGCGTTAGTACAGCACGACCGAGCGGATCGACTCGCCCTTCTTCATCAGATCGAAGCCCTCGTTGATGCGTTCGAGCGGCAGACGGTGCGTGATCAGATCGTCGATATTGATCTTGCCTTCCATGTACCAGTCGACGATCTTCGGCACGTCCGTGCGGCCACGTGCGCCGCCGAACGCCGAGCCCTTCCACTCGCGGCCCGTCACCAGCTGGAACGGACGCGTGCTGATCTCCTCGCCCGCCGCCGCGACGCCGATGATGAACGACTGGCCCCAGCCCTTGTGCGTGCACTCCAACGCCTGGCGCATCACCTTGGTGTTGCCGATGCATTCGAACGAATAGTCCGCGCCGCCATCGGTGAGTTGCACGATGTGATCGACCACGTTCTCGACTTCGTTCGGGTTGATGAAGTGCGTCATGCCGAACTTCTTCGCGAGTTCGACGCGGCCCGGATTGATGTCGACGCCAATGATCTTGTCCGCACCGACCATCTTTGCGCCCTGGATCACGTTCAACCCGATGCCGCCGAGGCCGAACACCACCACGTTCGCACCCGCTTCGACCTTCGCCGAATACACGACCGCGCCCACACCCGTCGTCACGCCGCAGCCGATGTAGCAGATCTTGTCGAACGGTGCGTCTTCACGCACCTTCGCGACCGCGATTTCCGGCACGACGATGTAGTTCGAAAACGTGGACGTGCCCATGTAGTGAAACAAAGGCTTGCCGTCGAGAGAAAAACGCGAGGTGGCATCCGGCATCAAGCCCTTGCCTTGCGTCGAACGGATGGCCTGACAGAGGTTGGTCTTGCGCGACAGACAGAACTTGCATTGCCGGCACTCCGGCGTGTAAAGCGGAATGACGTGATCGCCCTTTTTCAAGGTGCCGACGCCCGGACCCGTATCGACGATCACGCCCGCGCCTTCGTGGCCGAGAATCGCCGGGAAGATGCCTTCCGGATCCGCGCCGGAGAGCGTGTAGTAATCGGTATGGCAGATGCCCGTGGCCTTCACTTCGATCAGGACTTCACCGGCGCGCGGACCTTCCAGATCGACTTCCTCGATCGTCAACGGCGCGCCGGCTTTCCATGCGATTGCTGCTTTGGTCTTCATCGTGAATGCTCCTGTGAGTCTGTCAATGCAAGGCGCGTTGCGCGCCGACATCATTGCGGCGCGCACGTGCTGCGATTCGGTACCGCGGTTGATGCGTGTGTCAGGCTCAGGGCGCACAGTGGCGCCGCCACCCGGCGCAGTGCGCCGAGCGACACCTTAGCGTGCGAAACACGTCATGGTATTGCAAAGTGCGTCACGGCATTGTCTGAACTCGACATGGTTTCGCTCAGCGCTGAGGTTTGTCGGCGAACCATGTCTCGACACGTCCGTAGAGATCGAGAAAGCGGGCGTAGCGTTCTGCAAGCGCTGCATCGCCTTGCGGACCGGCGACACGAGTCGCGCCGGGCGCGAGCGCGGCGAGATCGCTCGCGTGCCAGTGCCCGCTTGCGAGACCGCCGAGCATGGCCGCGCCGCGCGGCGCCGCGTTCGGACAATCGACCGCGTGCAGCTCGACATTCAACGCATCGGCCAGCAACTGGCGCCAGCGCGCGTCGATGGAACCGCCGCCCGCCAGCTTCAATGCGCTCACCGTCGCGCCGCTCGCGCGGATCGCGTCGAGCCCGGCGCGCAGCGAGAACGCGACGCCTTCGAACGCGGCACGCATCATCGTGCCGCGCGTGTGATCGAGCGCGAGGCCGAGCCAGCCCCCGCGCGCCATCGGATTGAGCCAAGGCGTGCGTTCGCCCGTGAGGTAAGGCAGGAACGTGAGGCCGGATGCGGCCGTTGGGCTCGCAACCGCTGCGTCGCCGAACGCATCACGATACGCATCGGCCCACTCATAGGAGAGCCAACCGCGTACACGTTCGAGCGCGATGCCGACGTTCTGCATCGCCGCCATTCGATACCAGTGATCGCTCGCTGCCCGATAGCGGTGCAAGCCCCTGACCGCAGCGGGCGCGTGCTCGGCCAGCACGACAATTTGTCCGCCGGTGCCGGTGGTGAGCAAGGCGTCGCCGTCGCGAGCGAGTCCGCTGCCGAGAGCGGCGCAAGGCGTATCGGCAGCCCCGGTTGCGAGCACGATGCCGGCGCGCAGACCCAGCGCCTGCGCCGCCTGCTCCGATAGCACGCCCCCAGCGGCATAAGACGGCGCGAGCGGCGCGAACCACTCATGCGGAATTCCGAGCCGGGCGAGCAGCGCCGCGTCCCACGCGCCGGCGGGATCGGCGAGCGCGGTGGCGCAGGCATCGGAGGGATCGGTCGCGATCGCGCCGCCTAGCGCGACGCGCAGCCAGTCTTTCGGTTGCAGCGCCCAACGAGTGCGGCTCGCGGATTGCGGTTCGTGCAACACGATCCAGCGCAGCAGCGGGCCGGCCATGCCGGGCGCAACCGGATTCGGCTGCGGCTCGGGCCACTCGCCGAGCAAGGCCAGCGCGCGCGTGTCGGGCCACAGCATGGCGGGCCGCACGGCTTCGCCCGCTGCGTCGATCAGCACGACGCCGTGCATCTGCCCGGAAAAGCCGATGGCCCGCACATCGCGGCGCAATCCGTCAGGCAAACGCGCGGCGGCTTCGCATAGCGCGCGCCACCACGTTTGCACCGACGTCTCGGCCCAACCCGCATGCGGCGTTTCGATTGCATAAGCGACGCTCGCCACCGCCTGCTCGCGACCGTTTTCGTCGACGATCGCTACTTTGAGAGAGCCGGTGCCGAGGTCGATGCCGAGAAAACTCATGGATGATTGTGCGTGAAATTGTGGACCGAGATGGGCACGCGAAAGCGTGCTCAAAAAGCGTATTTTCTCTGCCCGGCGCACCGCTTCGGAAACGCGCCCGAATGCACGCAAACAATCCCGAATCGCGGGTTAACCCGTCCACGCTGCGAGCCGCGTCAAAACAGGACTATGCGCTCAGTGAGATACACCTCATTGATTCTCACACATATCGCGTCAAGCCGGGTTCGTGCTGCGCGCGGCCTCGCATCGCTGCTGCAAGGGGCTGACCGCCGATGGGCGACGTTCACACCTTTATATTGGCTTTCAAAAGGCGCGCTCGCATATCGTCACCGGGAATGCCGGAATAGGCCCCAGTGGTCTTGTTGCACCTTTTCGTCCCCGATACCTTGGAGCCATCCCAAAAACCAGATGGTGGAGACAGACGATATGCAATCGAACACGGTTCACCCGTGCGACGAGAGACTGCCCGCAGGCCAGTTGCTCACCCTCGGCATTCAGCACGTTCTGGTGATGTACGCCGGCGCGGTCGCGGTCCCGCTGATCATCGGCGCGGCGCTCAAGTTGCCGAAAGATCAGATCGCGTTCCTGATTAGCGCCGACCTGTTTTCCTGCGGCATCGCCACGCTGATTCAGACACTCGGTCTGTGGATTTTCGGCATCCGTCTGCCGGTCATCATGGGTTGCACGTTCGCGGCCGTCGGTCCGATGGTCGCGATCGGCACCAATCCTTCGCTCGGCATTCTCGACATCTTCGGCTCGACCATCGCGGCCGGTGTGGTCGGCATCCTGCTCGCGCCCGCGGTCGGCAAATTGCTGCGCTTCTTCCCGCCGGTCGTGATCGGCGTGGTGATCTCGGTGATCGGTCTGTCGCTGATGGAAGTCGGCATCAACTGGGCGGCCGGCGGCGTAGGCAATCCCGATTACGGCAATCCGGTCTATCTCGGTCTCTCGTTGATCGTGCTGATGCTGATTCTGTTGATCAACAAGTTCGCCAAGGGTTTCCTCGCCAATATCTCGGTGCTGCTCGGCATCGTCGCGGGCTTCGTGATCGCGCTGGTGCTCGGCCGCGTGAACATGGAAGGCGTCACGCATGCGCCGTGGGTCGGCTTCGTCATGCCGTTCCACTTCGGCCTGCCGCACTTCGACCCGCTGTCGATCGCGACGATGGTCACCGTCATGTTCGTCACCTTCATCGAATCGACCGGTATGTTTCTCGCGGTCGGCGACATGGTGGATCGTCCGGTCGATCAGAAGACGCTGGTGCGCGGTCTGCGTGTCGACGGTCTGGGCACGTTGATCGGTGGCATCTTCAACTCGTTCCCGCATACCTCGTTCTCGCAGAACGTCGGCCTGATTGGCGTGACTGGCGTGAAGAGCCGTTTTGTGTGCGCCATGGGCGGCGTGATCCTGGTGCTGCTGGGTCTGTTCCCGAAGATGGCGCAAGTGGTCGCGTCGGTGCCGCCGTTCGTGCTCGGCGGCGCGGGCATCGTCATGTTCGGCATGGTCGCGGCGAACGGCATCAAGGTGCTCTCGAAGGTCGACTTCGTGAAGAACCATCACAACCTGTTCATCGTCGCGGTCAGTATCGGGCTGGGTCTCGTGCCGGTGGTGTCGCCGCACTTCTTCTCGAAGCTGCCGCCGGCGCTCTCGCCGCTGCTGCATAGCGGGATTCTGCTGGCTTCGGTGTCGGCGGTCGTGCTGAACCTGATCTTCAACGGCGTGAAGAGCGAGAAGAAGGCACGCTGCGAAATTCGCAGCGCCGGTCACGATTTCGACGGACGCGGCGGCAATGAACCGCGTAGCGACGAGATGCTGCGCGCCGCGGACCTGCACTGAGCGGCACACAATCAGGCGCCGCGCGAGCCACTTCGCGCGAGCGCCGCGGATAAAAAAGCCACGGCATGCCGTGGCTTTTTTATGACCGGCTGCGCACGACGGTTTCGCTGAAACAGAGTACCGCCGTGCGCGCCTCAAACTACAAGACTTAACCCGCCGTAGCCGCCGAAGCCGCCACCGGCGCACTCGCTGCGCCGTAGTCAACCGGTGCGTCGGCCGGACGCGGCTGATCGCCGTTATGCTCGACCCAGCCGCCACCAAGCGCCTGATACAACGTCACGAGGTTCTGCAGACGTTCCATCCGGGCAGTGACCAGCAACTG
This sequence comes from Burkholderia sp. WP9, assembly GCF_900104795.1. Lineage (NCBI taxonomy): Bacteria > Pseudomonadati > Pseudomonadota > Betaproteobacteria > Burkholderiales > Burkholderiaceae > Burkholderia > Burkholderia sp. WP9. The sequence goes on along the minus strand of NZ_FNTG01000001.1, from coordinate 4,449,833 downwards.
CTGCGACGAATACAGATCCGTCTGCGCGGTCAGCACCGACAGATAACTGTCGACGCCGTTCGTATAGCGCAGATTCGACAGATCCAGCCGGCGTTGTTCCGCAAAGGTATTGCGCTCCAGCGCCTGGATCTGCTGATCGTAGGTGCCGCGCGCCGCCAATGCGTCTGCGACTTCGCGGAAGGCCGTCTGGATCGCCTTCTCATACGTGGCAATCTGGACTTTCTTCTGGATGTTGGCGAGATCGAGGTTGGCGAGATTCTGTCCGCCCTCGAAAATCGGCAGCGTGATCGACGGCGCGAAGCTCCACGCCGCCGAACCCGGCTTGAACAGACCGCCGAGCGACGGGCTCAGCGTGCCGAAGCTGCCCGTCAGCGACACCTTCGGGAAGAACGCGGCACGCGCTGCGCCAATGTTCGCGTTGGCGGCCAGCAGATTTTCTTCGGCCTCCATGATGTCGGGACGACGCGTCAACAGATCGGACGGCAGACCTGCCGGAATGTCCGTGAGCAGATTCTGGTTGTCCAACGTCATGCCCGGCGGCAGATCCTCCGGCAACGGCTCGCCGAGCAACAGCACGAGCGCGTTATCCGCCTGAGCCCGCAGACGCTGCTGCTGCTGCAGGTTGGCCAAAGCCTGCTCGACCACCGTTTGCGACTGACGCAGATCCAGTTCCGAACCCGTACCGTTGTCGAATTGCAGCTTGGCGATCCGATACGATTCCTGCGAAGTCTTCAGCGTGTTCTGCGTAACCTTCAACAGATCGTCGAGTTCGAGCACCGTCATGTACTGGTTCGCGACCTGCGAGACCAGCGAGATTTCCGCCGCCTTGCGGGCTTGGGCCGTGGCCAGGTACTGCGCCAACGCCTGATCCTTCAGGCTTTGAATCCGCCCGAAGAAGTCGATTTCCCACGACGCATTCAGACCCACCGAGTACGAGTTGGAAATCGTCTGGCCGAAGACCGACAGGTCCTTCGGTGTACGCGATTTGCTTTGCGAAGCCGCAGCGTCGAGCGTCGGCAGCAATTCGGCGCGAACGATCCGGAACTGCGCCGCCGACGCCTGCATGTTCAGCACCGACACGCGCAGATCGCGGTTGTTCTTCAGCGCGATCTCGATCAACCGCTGCATGCGCGGATCGACGAAGAAATCGCGCCAGCCGATATCCGCCGCGGCCTGGCCGTTGGCGGTGCGCGCGGCGCCGGTCGCGCCGGGCTGTTGCTGGCCCGGCTGGGTCGCGCCCGGCTGCGTGTCGTACACGCCGCCGGTCGGGAAGGTGCTCGTCGTGGGCACGGCGGGGCGCTCGTACTTCGGCGCCATCGTGCACCCAGCGGCGAACAGCGCGACCGCCACTACAATCAGAGAGTGTTTTTGCATCTCAATGTCCGTCCTTGCCCGAGCCTTCACCAGTTGAACCGCCACCTTGCGGATCATGCGGATGGTGCTGGTTGTAGTGTGCGAGCGCCTCATCCGGGTCTTCCTTCTCACCGCCGAATTTCGCGCGGATCACCACGAAGAACATCGGGATCATGAAAATCGCGAGGAAGGTCGCCGTCAACATCCCGCCGATCACGCCGGTACCGATCGCGTGCTGGCTGGCCGAGCCCGCGCCGTTACTGATGGCGAGCGGCATCACGCCGAGAATGAACGCGAGCGAGGTCATCAGAATCGGACGCAACCGCAGACGCGCTGCTTCCAGCGCCGCCTCGATCGGCCCCATGCCTTCACCCTGCTGCAACTCGCGGGCGAATTCCACGATCAGAATCGCGTTCTTCGCCGACAGACCCACCGTGGTCAACAGACCCACCTGGAAGAACACGTCGTTCTCGAGCCCGCGCAGCGTCGCGGCCAGCAGTGCGCCGATCACGCCGAGCGGCACCACCATGATCACCGAGAACGGAATCGACCAGCTTTCATACAGCGCCGCGAGACACAGGAACACGACGAGAATCGAGATGCCGTACAGAATCGGCGCCTGCGAACCGGACTGGCGTTCCTGCAACGACAGACCCGTCCATTCGTAGCCGACACCCGCCGGCAGCTTCGCCACCAGCGCTTCCATCGCCGTCATGGCCTGACCGGTCGACTTGCCTGGTGCCGCCGCGCCCTGGATTTCCACTGCGGAAATACCGTTGTAACGCTCCAGCTTCGGCGAACCGTAAGTCCACGTGCCGCTGGCGAACGACGAGAACGGCACCATGCCACCCGCGGTATTGCGTACGTACCACGCGTTCAGGTCTTCCGGTTTCATACGGAACGGCGCATCGCCTTGCAGATACACCTTCTTGATCCGGCCATCGGTATCGAGGAAGTTGTTCACGTACTGCGACGCCCACGCGATCGAGAACGTCTGGTCGATCGCGGACAGCGACACGCCGAGGGCCGAAGCTTTCTCGTGGTCGATGTTCACCTTGAACTGCGGCGTGTCATTCAGGCCGTTCGGACGCACCTGAGCCAGCGTCGGATCTTTCGCCGCCATGCCCAGCAACATATTGCGTGCTTCCATCAGCTTTTCGTGACCGACGCCCGCGCGATCCTGCAATTCGAAGTCGAAGCCCGCGGCGGTGCCGAGTTCAGGAATCGACGGCGGATTCACCGGATACACCAGCGCGTTCTTGTAGCTGCCGAAGTGCATGAAGAGACGGCCCACCAGCGCCTGCACCTTCTGGTCCGAGTGCTGACGCACGGCGTAGTCCTTCATCCGCACGAACACGAGACCCGCGTTCTGGCCGCGACCGGCGAAGCTGAAACCGTTCACGGTGAAGGTCGATTCGACGATGCCCTTCTCGGTATTGAGCAGGTAGTCGGACACGTCCTTCAGCGCGCGCGCCGTGGTTTCCTGCGTCGAACCCGACGGCGTTTGCACCAGCACGAACATCGTGCCCTGGTCTTCGTCAGGCAGGAACGACTTCGGCAACTTCACGAACAGCAGGCCAACCGCGAAGATCACCACCATATAGATGATCAGCCAACGGCCCGAGCGCTTGATCACGTGGTGCACGCCCGAGTGATACTTGTCGCGGCTCCGGTTGAAGGTGCGGTTGAACCAGCCGAAGAAGCCGGTGGTCTTTTCTTGGTGACCCTTTTCGATCGGCTTGAGGATCGTCGCGCACAATGCCGGCGTCAGAATCAACGCGACGAGCACGGACAGCACCATCGCCGCCACGATCGTCAGCGAGAACTGCCGGTAAATGGCGCCGACCGAACCGCCCGAGAACGCCACCGGCACGAACACCGCCGACAGCACGAGCGCCACGCCGACCAGCGCGCCGGTAATCTGATCCATTGCCTTGCGGGTGGCGTCACGAGGCGATAAGCCCTCCTCCTGCATCACCCGCTCGACGTTTTCCACCACCACGATCGCATCGTCCACCAGCAAGCCGATTGCCAGCACGAGCCCGAACATGGACAGCGTGTTGATCGAGAAGCCCACCAGACCCATGATCGCGAACGTGCCCAACAGCACCACCGGCACGGCGATCGTCGGGATCAGCGTGGCGCGCAGGTTCTGCAGGAACAGGTACATGACCAGGAACACCAGCACGATACCTTCGAGCAGCGTCTTGACCACTTCCTCGATCGACAGGCGCACGAACGGCGTGGTGTCGTACGGATACTGCACGACCAGACCGTGCGGGAAGTACTTCGACAGTTCGGCGACCTTCGCGCGCACCGCCTTGGCGGTGGCCAGCGCGTTCGCGCCGGTTGCGAGCTGAATACCGAAGCCTGCCGTCGGCTGACCGTTGTACTTGGTGTCGAAGTTGTAGTTTTCGCCACCCAGCTCGATGCGCGCGACGTCCTTGATACGAACTTGCGAACCGTCCGTGTTCACCTTCAGCAGCACGTTGCCGAACTGTTCAGGTGTATTCAGCAGCGTGGCTTCCGTGATGGTCGCCTGCAGCACCTGGCCCGGCACCGACGGCGTGCCGCCGAGCGAACCGCCCGCGACCTGCACGTTCTGCGCCGTCAACGCGGTTTCCACGTCCACCGGCGTGAGGCCGAAGTTGGTCAGCTTGTTCGCGTCGAGCCAGATCCGCATCGCGTACTGCGAGCCGAACAGCGTCACCGTGCCCACGCCGTCGATACGGCTGACCGGATCCTGAATGTTCGACGCGACGTAGTTCGCCAGGTCGTACTTGTTCATGCTGCCGTCTTCGGACACGAACGCCATGACCAGCAAGAAGCTGCTGCTCGACTTCGTGACCTTGGTGCCCAACTGCTGCACGGCTTGCGGCAAGAGTGGCGTGGCGAGTTGCAGCTTGTTCTGCACCTGCACCTGCGCAATGTCAGGATTGGTGCCGGCCGCGAACGTCAGCGTAATGGTTGCCGTACCCGAATCGTCCGAGGTGGACGACAGGTACAGCAAGTGGTCGAGACCACTCATCTGCTGCTCGATCACCTGCGTGACGGTGTTTTCCACCGTTTTCGCCGAGGCGCCCGGGTACGTCGCGCTGATCTGCACAGCCGGCGGCGCGATGGTCGGGTATTGCGCGATCGGCAACGTGAAGACCGACGCGATACCCGCGAGCATCAGAATGATGGCGATCACCCATGCAAAAATCGGGCGATCAATGAAGAACTTTGCCATGAGGCGGGCTCCCTGTTATTACGCGCCCGATGCGGCGGAGGCAGGTTGTGCCGTCTGCGCAGCACCGCTGGCGGCCGGCGCGCCCTGAGCGGAGGCGTCGGAAGCGGGTGTGGCGGGAAGTTGCGCGGCGACGGTCTTGACCTGCATGCCGGGCTTCGCCTTGTCGGTGCCCTGCACGATCACGCGGTCACCCGGATTCAGGCCGCTTTCGACCACCCAGTTCGAACCGTAAGTGCCCGACGTAGTCAACTGCCGCAACACGACCTTGTTGTCGTTACCGACGACCAGCGCGGTCGGCTGCCCCTTCTGATCGTGCGTCACGCCGACTTGCGGCACGACGAGCGCGTGGTCGTTGACACCTTCTTCGATGCGCGCGCGCACGAACATGCCCGGCAGCAGCACCTTGTCAGCGTTCTTGAAGATCGCGCGCACGGTGACTGAACCGGTGCCCTGGTCGACGGTCACGTCGGTGAACTGCAGCTTGCCCTTTTCCGAATAGGTGCGGCCGTCTTCGAGAATCAGCGACACCTTGGCGGCGTCCGGACCGCTCGTCTTCAGACGGCCTTCCTGCATCTCGCGGCGCAGCTTCAGGCCGTCGAGGCTCGATTGGGTCAGATCCACGTACACCGGGTCGAGTGTCTGCACGGTGGCCAGCAGCGTGGCGGCGCTCGCTTGCACGTAAGCGCCCGGCGTGACTTGCGAGATGCCGACCTGGCCGCTCACCGGCGACACGACGTCCGTGTAGCCCAGATTGATCTGCGCCGTGTCGACCGCCGCCTTGCCCGCGGCCACGTCTGCCGCGGCCTGGCCTTCCGAGGCCACCGCGTTGTCGTAGTCCTGCTTGCTGACCGCGTTGGCGGCAACCAGCACCTTGTAGCGATTGGCCTGCGCGGTGGTGGACACGAGGTTGGCCTGCGCCTTCGCGAGCGTTGCCTTGGCGTTGTTCAGCGTGGCGATGTACGGCGCCGGATCGATCTTGTACAGACGCTGACCCGCTTTGACCTGGCTGCCTTCCGTGAACTCGCGGCGCAGCACGATGCCGTCGACCCGTGCGCGCACTTGCGCGACGAGGAAGGCGCTCGTGCGGCCAGGCAACTCGGTGACGACGGGCACGGCCGTCGGCTGGACAGTGACAACGCCGACTTCGGGCGTTTGTGGCGGCGGCGCAGATTGTTTTGGCCCGCACGCTGCCAGCAATACGGCAGCCGTCGCGGCACTGATTAAGCGGAATGGAACCCGTTCGACGCGCATGGAGCGACCTCTGTCTAAGACTGAGAGAATGAAAAAGTGCGTGCATCCCTACGCCGGGGACGGTTGCGCACACATGCGTCTCGCGACGCTGACCGGATGCCCCATGCACGCAAACCGAACCTGCTGGGCATCCTCAACGAAATGCGCCATACCGGGGAAATGCCGCACGGCGCCGCCCATTCCGGCACGGCGCAAAGAGCGTTTTGAAAGGCAACAGTGACGGATATTAACGTGTCGTCACGGCTTGGGCTATCCGATCGTGGGATGCTATTATATATACATTCACGAATGCATGTAAAAGTGCGTTTACATCTCTTGCGGGCGGGGGGCTCGCAAGATCGCTTCACAATTCGCTCAGGCGTAGTCAGATTGTCATCGGGCGCACTTAAAAGTGCCCGGGAAAACCCCACAATCAGGGCAGGTCATTCCAATATGGTCCGAAGAACCAAAGAAGAGGCGCTGGAGACGCGCAATAGCATTCTCGACGCCGCCGAGCGCGTTTTTTTCGAGAAGGGTGTTTCGCGTACGTCGCTCGCCGACATCGCGCAGGCTGCCGGCGTTACGCGCGGCGCGATTTACTGGCACTTCGCCCACAAGAGCGATCTGTTTACGGAGATGTTCGACCGCGTGCTGCTGCCGCTGGATGAACTCAAAGCCGCCTCGCTCGACCCCAACGAGCCCGATCCGCTCGGGCGCCTGATGGAAATCTGCAAGGTCTGCCTGCGCGACACGGCTAACGATCCGCGTCGCCGACGCGTGTTCGACATCCTGTTTCTGAAATGCGAGCTGGTCGAGGAAATGGGCCCGGTAATGGTCCGCTATCAGACCAATATGCGCGAAGGGCTCACGAAAATCGAAGGCGGTCTGCGCAACGCCATCTCCAAGGGGCAAATGCCCGCGGATCTGGATACGAAGCTGGCGGCGGCGATGGTGCACGCGTTTGTCAGCGGTTCGCTGCGCGACATGCTGTTCCTGCCCGACGCCACGGATTTCGGCGCCCACGCCGTACAGATGGTTGAAGGCATGTTCGACGCGCTGAAGCTGAGCCCGGCGTTGCGCAACGGGCATGCGCGGCGAACAGCCGGCGCTTAGTTACGCCGCGGCCCGCCTGGCCCGGGCCTGCTGATTCGACGCATAGATATTGCCGCGCGGGAGCGCTGCCCCGCCTTCCACTGCCCCGATCCACTCGTCCGTGCTCGCCACCGCCGCGAAGCGCGACTGCAGCACCACGCTGAATACCCGGTGAATCTCCTGCGCGCTGGCGAAACCCGCGCTGTTTTCATACGGCACCGAGCCCGTCGCGTCGTGCAGAAACTCGACGGCGAGCCCGGCGTGAACCGCGTGGTTGATGGTCGACGCGTCGCAGTTGTGCGTCATATAGCCCGTGACCGTCAGCGTGTCGATTTGACGCGTGGCGAGCCAGTCGGCGAGATCGGTGCCGGTAAAGGCGCTCGGCAGGGACTTCTCCACGTAATGATCGCGAGCCCGCTCGCCCACCACTGGATGCAGTTCCGCCCCGCTGCTGCCACGCGCGAATAACGGCGAGCTGGCCGGCGCCAGATTCTGCACGACAACGACCGGCACGCCCGCGGCGCGCGCCGCATCCATTGCACGGCCAATGTTGGCGAGCGAGCTTTGCACGTCCGGGTATTCGATCGGCAGATCGCCGCTCACGTATTCGTTCTGCACATCGATGACGATCAGCGCGCGGCGCGGTGTGGCGGTCATGGCAAGACTCCTCGGTCGGGTAAAGGGATGGTTGGCGCCGCGCAGACTGATCCGGTCGGGGTTGGCCTGAGAACGAGCCGCGGCGATAACTGCATTGTTCCCCCGCCGCCCACGTCGCGACAGCGACCCGAATGACAAGATTCGCTAGAATCGGGTCATCGTCGGATTTCACGAGGTGACTGATGGCCACGCCCGTTTCTTCTGCCGCGACGCACGGCGCAGCGCCCCGGCACGTCGTCGCGGTGGTCGCCTTCGACCGCATCAGTCCGTTCCACCTCTCGGTGCCGTGCGTAGTGTTCGGCGAGGACCGCAGCGGCGGCGGCGTGCCGGAGTTCGACTTCCGCGTCTGCGCCGCCGAAACGGGCGCGCTGACCACCACGGCCGGCTTTTCGATCGGCGTCACGCATGGACTCGAAGCGCTGGCCGATGCCGGCACGATCATCGTGCCGAGCTGGCGCGACCCAGCCGAAACGCCACCGGCCGCGCTGCTCGATGCGCTGCGCGCCGCCCATGCGCGCGGCGCACAACTGGTCGGGCTGTGTCTCGGCGCATTCGTGCTGGCGGCCGCCGGCATCCTCGACGAGCGGCCGGCCTCGACGCACTGGGCATGGGCCGACGACTTCGCGCGCCGCTATCCGCGCGTGCGCCTCGACCCCAACGTGCTCTATGTCGACGACGGCAACGTGCTGACCTCGGCCGGCACCGCCGCCGGTCTCGACTGCTGTCTGCACGTGATGCGCAAGATGTGCGGCGCGCAAGTGGCCAATCATGTGGCGCGGCGGCTGGTGGTGCCGCCGCATCGGCAAGGCGGCCAGGCGCAATACGTTCAGCAGCCCATGCCGCCGAATGTGCGCGGCGACCGGCTGTCGGGCCTGCTCGACTGGGTCAGCGGCAATCTGGCATTGCCGCACACGCTCGACTCGCTGGCCGGGCGCGCGCTGATGAGCCGCCGCACTTTCACGCGACGCTTCCGGCTCGCCACCGGCACGACCGTGGGCGCATGGCTGCTGGCGCAGCGGCTCGCACGCGCGCAGCAACTGCTGGAAGGGACCGATGAGTCGGTGGAAGCGATCGCGGGAATCGCGGGCTTCGGCTCGACCGCGTCGCTAAGGCAACATTTCGCGGAGACGTTTCGTACGTCGCCGTCCGCATGGCGAAGAGAATTTCGCGGCGTCTAACCGCGCGAACGCGGCGCTAGTTGCGCCGACGACGTTTCGTAGCAGCCCACCGAAATTTCGTAGTCGCGCCGGCGCGACAGTAGCGATACGCGCCCCGCGCACCGGAACGACGCCAAAGCGACCCAGCGACGAATATCAATGTTCGCTGATCCAGCGCGCCACATACAACAGCAGCGCCACCAGAAAGATCATCGCCGCCCAGGCCCAGTTCGGCACTGCGTGCGGACTGGGCTCGTGATGCGAGACCCCGTGCGAGTGTCCATGCGACGCACTTGCCGCGCGGCCGGGCAACGCATTGCCGTGGTCCGGGCGCACGCGCCGCGCCATGCCGCCGAGTGTGATCGGCCGCAGAAACACATGCTGACGGCGCACCGCCGAGCCCCGTGCACGGTTGGGCCCTTGCCCATGCTTGGCGCGCACGACAGCGTCGAACTCGGAGAAGAAGTCGTCGGCCAGTTGATGCAGGGCGTTTTCGAGTTGACGTGTCGGCAGTTCGGCGAGCGGGCCGGACGAGGTTGCCCAGATCGTGTAGTCGATCCGCGTGCCGCGCGCCTTGTCGGCGCCATGCCCGCCTTCGTCGGCGCGCAAGCGCACTTCGATCTGACCGCGCAACGCGCCGATGCCTTCGGCGCGCGCCTTGAAGTTGATGGTGCGGCGCTGCGCGTCCGCCGGGCCGGAATCCTGCCCGGCCACGTGGGCGCGTGCTTCATAACGCGCGCGCAGCGGGCCGAGCGGCACCGTCATGATCAGCTCGTATTCGCCATGCGCAAGGCGCGTGAACGACTCGCAGTTGTCGAGGCTGGCGCGTAATAGCGCGAGGTCTTGCAACGCCTCCCAAACCTCAGACGGCGCAAGCGGAATCCGTAACGCGTCGTTCAGTTCCATGGCAGCCTCCCCGATGAACGCGCGACAGCGGGATCAGGACGTCTGATCGATGCGGTCGACGCGCGATGCGTAAAACGCGAGATACCCTTTGATCGTGGCCGCCGGCTCGAGCGGTGTTTCGTAGCTCCACACGGCGTTTTCGATCAGGCCGTCTTCCGTGCGCAGATGGAAGTACGACGCCTCACCCTTGAACGGGCAGTGCGACGTATGCGCCGAGCGTTCGAGCCGCGCCATGTTCACATCCGAACGCGGAAAATAGAACACGTCCGGCAAACCGGTTTCCGCCAGTGTCAGTCCCGCCTGCGTATCGGCCATGGTCACACCGCCGTGTATCACCCGCACCCGGTGATGGTTGCCGGTGATCACGATGGTGTGCCCGCCCGCACTCGTGCCGGGGCTTCCGTGAGGTGTCAAGGCATCGCTCATGTCTCGGCTCCGTGATGGTGTGCGGTCGTGCAAACAGTAAAGCCACGGGGCGTACCCGTGGCTTCATTATCGGCCAAAGTCCGGCCGATTGCGCGACGTTCCTGCGCGGGGTACGAAGCTAGCCGCAACTCCGCGCAAAACGGCCTCACGCTTATTGCGTGTTCCAGTAGAACGCGGCCTTGGCGGTACCCTTGGCCGGGATCGTCACCGCCTTGGACTGGTCGCGATCCTTGTATTGCGCATGCACCGTGTAGCGGCCCGGGCGCAGTTTGACCAGCATATACGGCCCGCGTGACGTAGTCGTCAGCACTTCGCCGTTGTGCGCATCGACCACGCGCACGTGGACGTCGGCGAGAAAGTCGGAACCGGGGCCGGTGAAGCGCAGCGACAGTGGCCACTGGCTTTGCGCCTGCTGTAATGCCTTCGATTCGTCGAGGCCGACGCCGCCCGACACGAACGAGACATCGCCTTGCTGCTGGATTTGCGGCAGGCCGCCACCGTTGGCGTTACCCGCGCTGGTTTGATCGGTGGTCGTGCCGCCGGTCGTGTCGCTTGCCTGCTGTGCACACGCGCCACCCGCCAGACCGAGCGTGAGCGCTGCGCATACCGCAGCGGCTACGAGCCTTCGCTGATTGCGTTGGGTTTTCATCGGTTCGCTCCTTGTTGAGGTCTTATCCCTGCTTCTCCGGCACCCCGCGATGGGCCCGGACCAAGGTAGACGCAACCTGCGTGCCAAGCCGCCGGCGCGTCCTCTGGAAAACCGCTGCGCGCCACGCCGGGTAGCGCGCAACGCCCTGCTTCAATAGTTGGCACCAAATGAAAATTGCCGGTCCGCTGGCAGTAAATGCAACGGGACCGGCAAGCATTACTTCAATTCGCGGACGAATCGGCTAGCCGTCGGTCAAACCGCCGCCCGGCCGCCGACCGGTACAGCCGCCGCGCTCACCCGATCAGCCGAGATCGACCGGGACGAAGATCTGCGCGTTGTCGCGCTGGATCAGCAACGCGATGCTGTTGCCGGCACCGGCGATCATCTGCTTCAACTGATCGACGCTCGAAATGGGCCGGCCGTTGACCGCCAGAATCACGTCGCCCGGCTGGATGCCGGCGCTTTCCGCCGCGCCGCCTGACTGCTGCACGAGCAGACCGTGCGACACCGACGCACCGCTCTTTTCTTCCGGCGTCAGCGGCCGCACTGCCACGCCGAGGCGGCCTTGCAACTGGGTCGGCTGATCGGCCTTGTCTGACGCCACCTTCGCATCCGACAACGAGCCAATGGTCACCTTCAGGTCCTTGGTGGCCTTGTCGCGCCATACCTGCACGGTCGCCGAACTGCCCGGCGCGAGACCCGCGACCTGCGCCGGCAGATCGGACGAGTCGCCGACCGGCTCGCCGTTCACCGACAGGATCACGTCGCCCGGCTGCAAACCGCCCTTGGCGGCCGGGCCGCCCGGATCGACCGAGCTAACCAGCGCACCTTGCGGCTTCTGCATGCCGAACGAATCGGCCAGTGTCTGGTTCATGCCCTGCACCGCCACGCCGAGGCGGCCGCGACTCACGTGACCGGTCTTGACGATGTCGTCCTTGACCTTGATCGCTTCATTGATCGGGATAGCGAACGAAAGGCCCTGGAAGCCGCCCGTCTGCGAGTAGATCATCGAATTGATGCCGATCACTTCGCCTTGCAGATTGAACAACGGGCCGCCCGAGTTGCCGGGGTTCACCGGCACGTCGGTCTGAATGAACGGCGTGTAGTTTTCGTTAGGCAGCGAACGCGACTTGGCGCTGATAATGCCCGAGGTCACCGTGTTGTCGAAACCGTAAGGCGAACCGATCGCGACGACCCACTGGCCGACCTTGCTTTGACGGGGGTCGCCGATCTTCACGGTCGGCAGATTGCTCGCGTCGATCTTCAGCACGGCGACGTCGGACTGCTTGTCGGCGCCGACCACCTTCGCGCGGAATTCGCGCTTGTCGGTCAGCTTCACCGTGACGACGTTCGCGCCGTCCACCACGTGCGCATTGGTCAGGATGTAGCCGTCATTGCTGACGATGAACCCCGAGCCCAGGCTCGCGCTCGGCTGATCGGGCGCATCGCCGCCGTCGCCGCCCTGCATACCCGGCATGCCGCCGAAGAAGTGCTTGTAGAACTGGTAGAACGGATCGCTCGGATCGATCGGCAACTGGTTGCCGCCGCCGTTGCCATTACCGGAATTGCCGCGCAGCGCCGTCTGCTTGACGACATGTTTCGCGCTGATGTTGACGACCGCCGGGCCGTAGGTTTCGACGAGGCCGGAGAAGTCGGGAATGCCGGTTTTGGCGGCGGCTTCGGCGGGCATCATCGCGGCTTGCGCCGGCGTGATCACCTGCGGCGCGGGCACGTCGCGATGCCCCGCCACATAGCCGGCGGAGAGCGCCACGGCGACAGCCACTGCAACAGCGCTGCGGGACAAGGTTTTCGCGTTCATCGTGTACTCCTGACTGGGAGAAAGAGACTTTGGATGTCTCGAAGCGTACGTGGCGTCACTTAAAAGAGTCTTAAGCAGCGACAGATCGCTTCCATCCTGTTTTCGAGGCGCTATTGCAGCGTTGCACAAGCCTCGATCAAAGCCTCTTACGAACTGAAAGCCCGTCCTTCAAAAGCGCACGCTGACCTGCAAGCCGCCCGCCGGCGATTCGTCGAGCAACACGGCGGCATGATGCTGCACGGCGATGCGGCGCACGATCGCGAGACCCAGACCGCTACCCGCCACGTCGGTCCGCGTGCGGTTCGCACTGGCGCCCGCGCGATAGAAACGGTCGAACACGCGATCGCGTTCCGCCGGATCGATCCCCGGGCCGCTGTCGGCGATCCGCACGACCGGGTGTCCCTCTTCCACACGCAGAACGACATCCACATGTCCGCCGCGCGGCGTGTATTTGGTTGCGTTATCCACGAGATTGTTGAACATCACGCGCAGCGCGTCGGCGTCGCCGATCACGGTGGCGGACTCCGTCGCCTCGATGCCGAGATCGACGCCGCGATTCTGCGCGAGCGGCGCGTAAGCCAGCACACATTCTTCGAGCAGCGCGCGCAGATCGATCGCGTCGGTGGCGGCGAGTCCGTCCGGCTCGGAACGCGCGAGCGCCAGCAGTTGTTCGGCAAGACGCGTGGCGCGCGTCACGCCCGCTTGCAGATCGGCGAGCGCTTCGCTGCGGCCCGCTTCGTCTTTCGCGCGCGCCACGAGTTGCGCCTGAATCTGCACGGCGGCCAGCGGCGTGCGCAATTCATGCGCCGCGTCGGCGACGAATGCCTTCTGAATATCGAGCGCGGTGGCGAGCCGTTCGAGCAGCCCGTTCAGCGCGCGCACGAGCGGCTGCACTTCGAGCGGCAGACGCTGGTCCGGCAAAGGATCGAGTGCCTCGGGATGACGCGCGTCGAGTGCGCTCGTCACGCGGCGCAGCGGCCTGAGTCCGCGTCCGACGATCACCCACACCGCGAGCCCCAGCAACGGCAGCAGCACGATCAACGGCCACAGCGTGCGCAGCGCGACATTCGCGGCAAGCCGGTTACGCACGGACACCGGCTGCGCCAGTTGCACCACGTTATCGCCGACGATCGCGCCATACACGCGCCACTCGCCGCGATCCGTGTGCTCGGTCGAAAAGCCGAGCTCGGCGCGCGGCGCGAGCGGCGCACGCGGACGTGAGTAGTACATCAGCACGCCGTTGCGATTCCAGATTTGCAGCACGATGCCTTCGTCGCCGGTGTCGCGCGAACCCAGCACCTGCGAGAACGGTTCCGACGGCAGCGCCGCGGCGATCTGCTCCAACTGGTAATCGAAGAGTTCATTGGCTTCGGCAAGCGCTTGCCGGTAGATCAGCCAACCGGCGATGCCGACACCGAGCAGCACCAGCGCCAGCAGCCAGACCAGCAATTGACGGCGGATCGAACGCATCGGCTCAGGCGTCCTTAGCGATCATGTAGCCCAGACCGCGTACGTTGCGGATCAGGTCCGCACCGAGTTTCTTGCGCAGCGCGTGAATGTAGACCTCGACGGTATTGCTGCCGATCTCCTCACCCCAGCCGTACATTTTTTCTTCGAGCTGGCTCTTCGAGAGCACGGCGCCGGGACGCGCGAGCAGCGCCTCGAGCAGCGCGAATTCACGCGCCGACAACGCCACCGGCGAGCCGTCGAGCGTGACCTGATGCGAGGCGGGATCGAGCGTCAGATTGCCGAGGCGGATGGTCGAATCGCTGCGCCCGGATTGACGGCGAATCAGCGCGCGCATGCGGGCGCCGAGTTCGTCGAGATCGAAAGGCTTGACGAGGTAGTCGTCGGCGCCGGCGTCGAGGCCCTTGACGCGATCCGCCACGGCGTCGCGCGCGGTGACGATCAGCACCGGCAACGCATGGCCGCGTGCGCGCAGCATGCGCAGCACGTCGAGACCGTCGCGCTTGGGCAGCCCCAGGTCGAGCAGTACGAGATCGTAAGGCTGGCTGGCCGCCGCGCTGAGCGCTGCTTCCCCGTCTTCCACCCAGTCGACCGCGAAGCCTTCGCCGCGCAGCGCCTTGCGCACGCCTTCGGCGATCATCCGGTCGTCTTCGACTAGCAAGATGCGCATGGTTATCCGTTCCGAATCGTTCAATGATGCCGCATTCTAGCGCCCGCCTCGAGCATGTGCGGCGCGTGGCGCATTTTCCACCGCAGCCTCGCGGCATGTCACTACAATGGGCGCTTTGCGTCGCGCGGCCGGCGATTCGTCCGTGTATCACGCGACGCCCTGCCGCAACCCGGATTACCGCGTGCCCCACGCCCTGACATTTTGCTTTTTCGCCCGTCCATGACGCACGCTTTTCTGTCTTCTCTCGCACGCCGCGTGCGCCTTGCCGCGCAGCGTCCGGGTTTCCCGTCTGCTTCTACTGCTTCCACTGTTCCCACTGCTTGCGCATCTCGGCTGCCTCGCTGCTTCGCGCCGCGCGCGAGCGCCTGGCTGCTCGCCTGCGTCGCGCTCGGCTGCAGCGCCTCGCTGCCGCTCGCCGCGCAGGCTCGCGTCAAGGCCGCGCATCCGAGCGTCAACGTCACCACGGTATTGCCGCCGCAAGTGATGGCCGGCTTGCAGCGCGC
This sequence comes from Burkholderia sp. WP9, assembly GCF_900104795.1. Lineage (NCBI taxonomy): Bacteria > Pseudomonadati > Pseudomonadota > Betaproteobacteria > Burkholderiales > Burkholderiaceae > Burkholderia > Burkholderia sp. WP9. The sequence continues at coordinate 4,434,672 of NZ_FNTG01000001.1, read as the reverse complement.
ACACGTGCCGCTGTCGTCGATCAGCGTGGTGGTGGAGAAAGTCGGCGACCGCACGCCGATCGTCGCGCTGAACGCCGGCAAGCCGATGATGCCCGCCTCGACCATGAAGCTCGTCACCACCTACTCGGGGTTGTCGATCCTCGGCCCCGACTACCGCTGGCGCACGAGCGCCTATACGGACGGCACGGTCGACGCCAACGGCGTGCTGCACGGCAACCTCTACATTCAGGGCACGGGCGACCCGAAGCTCGTGCCGGAAGAACTGATCGATCTCGTCCAGAAGATTCACAAGGCGGGCATCAACGGCATAGACGGCGCGCTGGTGCTCGACAAGCGCTACTTCGATCCGTCCACGCGCGACCTGCCGCCGTTCGACGACGACGCCACCGCGCCGTACAACGTCGGCCCCGATCCGCTGCTCTACGCGTTCAAATCGCTGTCCTTCACACTGACGCCGTCGCCCGACGGCAGCGTCGCGATCGACGTGCTGCCCGCGCTCGCGCAGTTACAGATCGACAACCAGATGCACGCTGTCAACGGTCCATGCCGCGGCGACGCGGCCTCCGTGTCGCCCACCGTCACGCCGCAGCCGAACGGCACCGTCGTCGCCTCGTTCGACGGCGACTATTCGGTGCGCTGCGGCCCGCGCACGATCAACGTCGCGGTGCTCGATCACTCGGCATTTTTCGCGGGCGGTTTTCTCGCGCTGTGGCAACAGACCGGCGGCACGTTCAGCGGCGCGACGCGCGAAGGCGCCGTACCCGTGGGCGCCAAACTCGTGGCGACACACCAGGGGCCGATGCTGTCCGACATCGTTCGCGACATCAACAAATTCAGCAACAACACGATGGCGCGCAATCTGTTCCTGACGATCGGCGCGGCCGAGGAAAAGGGTCCCGCCACGCCCGCCAAGTCGGCGCGTGCAATCGAAGCGTTTCTGCGCCGCGACAGCATCAACATGGAATATCTGACGCTCGACAACGGCTCGGGCCTCTCGCGCGACGAGCACATCACCGCACTCGCGCTCGCCGATCTGCTGCAACGGGCCAACGCGAGTCCGGTCGCGCAGGTGTTCGTGGAGTCGCTGCCGATCGCGGGCGTGGACGGCACCATGCGCAATCGGCTGACCAACCAGGGCGCGGGCGGCAACGCGCATATCAAGACCGGCACGTTGCGCGACGTTCGGGCAATCGCGGGCTATGTGGCCTCGGCTGACGGCAATAGTTACGTGGTCGTCAGCCTGATCAACGATCCGCATTCAGAAGCCGCTCGCGCTGCGCATGATGCGCTGCTCGAATGGGTGTACCAGGGCCCGTCTCAAGGTTTCACCAAAGTTTCCGATCCCGTCGTCGAACCGCGCAGCAGCAAGCCCAGGAAAAACCCGCACCAGCGCGGCGCTCACTGAGTGTTCCTTCTAGCGAAGCCGCGCGCGGCAACGTCCTCTAGCGTGTACGCTGTCGGGCAGTGTTTGAGGCGCGCGTAAAACGCTGGACGTGGCGCCGGGACCGCACACCGCTGACGGTCCACTCGAACAATAACGACAACACCGCTCGCGCACCGCGCGGCGGCCAGGGACCACGGAGGAAGACACCATGCAATTCGATGCCGAATTGCTGCTGCTCGCCATGGCGCCAGTCTTTCTCGCATGCATCGGCTGGGAGGCGTGGCACCTGTTGCGCACGCGTCCGGGCGCGCAACTCTATAGCTGGCGCGACACGCTCTGCAACACGGCGCTCGCGCTGATGCACCAGGGCGCCGACAAGCTCGCGTGGCTCGCCGTCATTCCCGTCTACGCGTTCTTCTACGATCACTACCGCATCTACACGTGGCAGGCGAGTTGGGTCTCGTTCGTTGTGCTGTTCGTCGCTCAGGATCTGCTCTACTACGTGTTCCATCGCTGCAGCCATCGCGTGCGCTGGCTATGGGCCGCGCATGTCGTGCATCACTCGTCGGAGCGCATGAATTTTTCGACCGCGTTCCGCCAGAGCCTGATGTATCCGATCGCGGGCATGTGGCTGTTCTGGACACCGCTTGCCGTGCTCGGCTTTCCGCCGAAGCAGATCGTCGCGATCGTGCTGATCAACTTGGGCTTTCAGTTTTTCGTGCATACGCAGGCCATCGGCAAACTCGGCTGGCTCGAATACGTGTTCAACACGCCGTCGATCCATCGCGTGCACCACGCGCGCAACGACCGCTATATCGACCGCAACTATGCCGGCGTGCTGGTGATCTGGGATCGCCTGTTCGGCAGCTATGTCGAGGAAGACGAGCGCGATGCGCCGGTCTACGGCATCGTCGAGCCCCTTCACACGTATAACCCGCTGAAGGCGACGTTTCACGAATGGGCGTCGATGGGCGCCGACTTCGCGAGCGTGCGCGGCTGGCGCAACAAGCTGCGCGCACTGTTTGCGCCGCCCTCGTGGGCGACGGATTATCACGCGCGGCGCGCCGCCGGTTCATCGGCGTCGCACGCGGATTCAAGCGGAAATTCGAGCGAAGCGATTCGCGTGAATCAAGACCATACGGCCGCGTTTCAAACCCCGCGCAGGCCGTAGAAGATTCTGTAAGCTGTCGTCACGCCGCCTAAGCGGCGGGCGCTGCCTGCAACACATGGCATAAGGGCCAAACATACGAGGAGATGTAGTCAACATGAAGCAAACAGCATCGCGGAAACAACATTGGCTGCGCGTGACGCAGATCGCCATTGCCAGCACGGCGTTCGCCCTGCTCGCGGCTTGCGGCGGGGGTAGCGACAACAACAATGCGAGCAGCACGCCTGCGGGCGGCGTCAAGTTGCAGGTCGTGTCGTTCGGCGACAGCCTCTCGGACGTCGGCACGTACGCACCGGTGATTCAGGGGAGCTTCGGCGGCGGCCGCTTCACGACGAACCCGGGTGAAGTGTGGACCCAGAAGGTCGCGGAATACTACGGCGACACGTTGAAGCCGGCGTACCTCGGCGGCTTTGGCCAGCCGCTGGTCGCAGCGGGCGGCTACGGTTACGCGCAGGGCGGCTCGGACGTCGTGAACGCGCAAGGTCAAGGCTGGGCGCCCAACAACATGGCCGCGACGACCGTGCCGGTCGTGACGCAGGTGGCTAACTACCTGGGTGCGCATACGAGCTTCAATGCGAACCAGCTCGTGCTGATCAACGGCGGCGCGAACGACATCTTCCAGTTCGCGGGGACCACCACCAATCTGACAGCACTCGGCGCCGCGCTCCAGACGCAATACCCGCAACTCGTGCAGGCCGGCAAACTGCCGAACTCGCAGGCGGGCCAGGTCGCGTTTATCGTCGGCTACCTGCAGCAGTTGCCCAACCCGCAGATCGCGCAGGCCGCCACCCAGCTCGCGGCGCAAGTGCAGACCATCGTCAACTCGGGCGCAACCCACGTGGTGGTGTCGACGGTGCCGGACATCGGCAATACGCCGCTCGGCGTGTCGGCCAACGCGTCCACGCCTGGCACGGCTGCGCTGCTGTCCGGGATTACCGCGGCGTATAACTACCTGCTGGTGCAGAACCTGACGGCCCGCGGCCTGGTGGGTACGGGCAAGGTCATCGTGGCCGACGCCTTCACGTGGCTGGATCAGCAGTTGCCGAACTACCAGGCGCTGGGCTTCACGGTGTCCAACACCGGCACGGCGTGTAACCTGGCGTCGATGCAGAGCAACGCAACCGCTTACGCCACGGCGAATCCGAGCGCAACGAACGGACTGACCCCGGCCCAGTACGGCGCACAGTTTGGCTCGTCGCTGTTCTGCTCGCCGCAAACTTACACGGTGGCTGGCGCTGACCAGACTTACATGTTCGCGGACACGGTTCACCCGAGCACGCACCTGCACGCGTTGTTCGCGCAGTACGTGCAGCAGCAGATCGCGGCAACGGGGTTGGGCAAGTAATCAGGTAACGCGGCAGGTAACGCGGCGGATCCGGCGATCCGCCGTCGCCTTTGCGGGGAAGCCAGGCCCGGCTGAGTTCAACCGGGCGCTGTCGACGCTATCCCTGCGCTTCGAACGCAGCGGCCGCCCGCCCCAACCGGTCATTTACCGCGATCCACTCGATCGTATCCGGCAGCTTCTCGATAAGAATACGCGAGACGTTCGCGCGGTCGAGCGCCCTCAGCAAGCCATATAGTTCACGCGCGTAGACATGCGGATCTTCCGGTGCGGCGATGAAATGCACGCCCTCGGCATCGGCCCAATGTCCCGCACGGGAAGCGCGCGCAACCAATGCCACGCGCTCATCCGCTTGCCGCGCGGCAAGCAAAGTCTCCAGCGCGTTAAACGGCAATAGCGCCAACGGCGTGCTCGGCGCGTAATGCGCCTTCAACGTGCCGGAAGCGCGCGGCGCAGTCGCGTCCGAGCCGTCTGGCAAGCGCGGCGCCTCGCCGAGCACTTCGGCGATATCTTGCGGCGTCACGCGCCCCGGCCTCAACAACGCCGGAAAGCCGCGCGACAAATCCAGAATGGTCGATTCGATACCGACGTCCGACGCGCCGCCGTCCAGCACATGAATCGTGTTGCCGAACTCGTCCCGCACATGTTGCGCCGTGGTTGGGCTCACATGTCCAAAACGGTTCGCCGACGGCGCCGCGACACCGCCATGTCCGCCGCGCAATGCGCTGAACGCCTCGAGCAAGGCTTGCGCGACCGGATGCGACGGACAGCGCAGCCCCACCGAATCCTGGCCGCCGCTGACTGCCGCCGGAATGCGCGCGGCGCGCTTCAGGATCAACGTGAGCGGCCCGGGCCAGAACGCGTCGATGAGCCGCTGTGCCTCCGCGGGCAAGTGCTCGACCCAGTAGTTCGGATCGCCGTGCGGCGCGAGATGCACGATGACCGGATGATTCGCCGGCCTGCCCTTCGCCGCATAAATCCGCGCGACCGCGTCGGGATTCTCCGCGTCGCCGCCGAGGCCGTACACCGTCTCTGTCGGAAAAGCGACCAGCTCCCCCGCGTCGAGCAGAGCCGCCGCGTGTTCGATCTGCGTGGCGCTCACAGGCAATGCGCCTTCGGCAGGTTTCTGTTGATCCGGCATGGCGCTCGTGTCAGCCCGTGATGATGTGCAGGAGACGCGCGCAATCGCGCGCAGCCGTGCGAGCTTCTTCGAGCGTAGCGGCCGTGAAGTTCACGTGGCCCATCTTCCGGCCACAACGCGCCTCCTCCTTGCCGTACAGATGCAAACGCGCGGCCGGCATCGCGGCGACTTCCTGCCACGGCGGCGTGACGGCCGGGCGCTTCGGGCCGTCCGGAAACCACACGTCGCCGAGAATGTTCAGCATTACGGCGGGCGAGTGCTGGCGCGTGTCGCCAAGCGGCATACCGGTCATGGCGCGCACCTGCTGCTCGAACTGGCTGGTCGCGCAGGCGTCGACGGTGTAATGGCCGGAGTTGTGCGGACGCGGCGCCATTTCATTGGCGACCAGCGAACCGTCTTCGAGGATGAAAAACTCGACGCACAGCACGCCCACGTAGCCGAGCTTGTCGGCGATTTGCAGCGCGGCCTGTTGCGCTTGCTGGACCAGTGTCGGGCTCGCGTCCGGCGCCGGGACGATGGTGTGCGACAGCACGCCGTCGCGATGCGTGTTCTGCGCAAGTGGATAGACCACCGAGGCGCCGCTCGCCGCCCGCGCGATCAGCGCGGACACTTCGAACTTCAACGGCAAGCGCTTTTCCAGCACGCAGGGCACGCCGGCGAGCGAAGCATGCGCTTCGCGCACTTCCTCGGCGTTGCGCACGCGAATCTGCCCTTTGCCGTCGTAGCCGAGGCGCGCGGTCTTGAGAATACCCGGCAGCACGGCTTCGAGTCTGGCGTCGTCGAGTGCGGCCAGCGCGTCCGACGATTCGATCACCACGTGCGGCGCGACCGTCACGCCCGATGAGGCGATGAAGCGCTTCTCGGCAATGCGGTCCTGGGCCACGGCGACGCAGCGGCCGGCCGGACTCACGAAGGTGGTCCGCGCGAGGAAATCGAGGCTCGCGGCCGGCACGTTCTCGAACTCGGTGGACACTGCGGCGCACAGTCGCGCGAGTTCGGTCAGCGATGCTTCGTCGGTGTATGCCGCGCGCAGATGGCGATCGGCGACGGCGCCCGCCGGACTGTTTTCGTCCGGATCGAGCACGGCGACGCGATAGCCCATGGCCTGAGCGGCAAAACAGAACATGCGGCCGAGCTGGCCGCCACCGACCATGCCAAGCCATGCGCCGGGCAGAATCGGTGAAACCGGTGTGTTGTCTGGGTTCATCTTAGTGGTCGGTCGCGGCCGGGTGCTGTTTGCAATGCGTGCTTGCAATGCGATGGCAGGCACCCGGCCGGGGGTCTGACAGGGAACGTCTTCAAGCAATCAGTCTGTGCGCTTACAGCGCCGGCAGCACCATGGCGTGGGCCGCTTCATTCTGGCGCACGCGGAATGCAGCCAGCTTTTCCGCATACTCGTTGCTCGTGCCGCTCAGGAGCGACACGGCGAACAGCGCCGCGTTCGCCGCGCCGGCTTCACCAATCGCAAACGTGGCGACCGGCACGCCCTTAGGCATCTGTACGATCGAATGCAGCGAATCGACGCCCTTCAGGTACTTGCTCGCCACCGGCACGCCGAGCACCGGCACCGTGGTCTTGGCGGCCAGCATGCCCGGCAGGTGCGCCGCACCGCCGGCGCCGGCGATGATCGCGCGAATGCCGCGCTCACGCGCGCTTTCAGCATAGGCGAACATTTCGTCGGGCATGCGGTGCGCGGACACGACCTTGGCTTCGTAGGGCACGCCGAATTCCTGCAGAATGGCCACGGCGTTTTTCATGACTTCCCAGTCGGAACTGGAGCCCATCAGCACGCCGACGACCGGCGCGCCATGCGTGTGGGCGGTTTGAGCTTCACTCATCTTACGGCTTCCTTGTTTCTTGAGAGCGCCCCCGACCGGTCGCTTCGCGCCGGATTCCGGGAGGGCGATCCCTCAATCCCTCAAGGCGTCTTCCTTCGGGGCGAGGGACTTTCTTTGGCGAGGGACTTCCCGCGCAGCGGCACCCCTGGGGCGGCCTTTTCTCAGGCTGCGCAAATCCAGGCGGTGCGCGTAATCAGGCGAGCTTATGTCCGGTCAGGCGCTCGAGCGCTTCCTGATACTTCTCGCCCGTCTTCGTGACCACCTCGTCCGGCAGCTTGGGTGCCGGCGGCTCTTTCTTCCACGGCTGGGTTTCGAGCCAGTCGCGCACGAACTGCTTGTCGAACGACGGCGGGTTGGTGCCGACCTGGTACTGGTCCGCCGGCCAGAAACGCGACGAATCCGCGGTCAGCGCCTCGTCCATCAGGTATAGCTTGCCGTGGTTGTCCAGACCGAACTCGAACTTCGTATCCGCGATGATGATGCCGCGCGTGGCCGCGTAATCAGCGGCTTCCTTGTACAGCTTGATCGAGATGTCGCGGATCGTGGCCGACAGTTCGGTGCCGATGCGGCGCTCCATCTCGTCGTATGTGATGTTTTCGTCGTGGTGGCCCATTTCGGCCTTGGCCGCCGGCGTGAAAATCGGCTCGGGCAGCTTCTGCGCGTTCTGCAGACCCGGCGGCAGTTCGACGCCGCACACCGAACCGGTTGCCTGGTAGTCTTTCCAGCCGCTGCCGGCCAGATAGCCGCGCACCACGGCTTCGACGAGGATCGGCTCGAGGCGCTTCACCACCACCGCGCGGCCCTTGACCTGCTCGACTTCGTCTGCCGCCACCACGGATTCGGGCGCGACGCCCGTGAGGTGGTTCGGCACCACGTGCTTGAGTTTTTCGAACCAGAAGTTCGCCATTTCGTTGAGCACGCGGCCCTTATTCGGAATCGGCTCGCCCATGATGACGTCGAACGCCGACAGACGGTCGGTCGTGACGATCAGCAACTGGTCGTTGCCCACCGCATAGTTGTCGCGGACTTTACCGCGGCCGAGCAACGGCAGCGAGCGGAGCGTGGATTCGTAGAGGGTAGACATCGTCGTGGTTCGCTAAAAGTGAGGCAAAAAGTGTGACCGGAACAAAAGGGAAACGCCGTTCCCCGGATGATGCGGGAACGGCGATCTAACGACAACCTGGCCAAACGGCCAGGCGCAGACATAGTGATAGCTTAGCGGACGACTTGCGCGAGCTCGCCCGATTTGTACTTCTCCGCGATTTTATCAAGCGTGACCGGCTTGATCTTGCCGGCCTGGCCTTCGCAGCCGAATTGCGTGTAGCGCTCGATACAGATCTTCATCGCCGCTTCGCGCGCCGGCTTCAGGTAGTCGCGCGGATCGAACTTGCCCGGGTTGGTCGCCATGTAGCGGCGGATCGCGCCGGTGATCGCCAGACGCAGGTCGGTGTCGATATTGACCTTGCGCACGCCGTTCTTGATGCCTTCCTGGATTTCCTCGACCGGCACGCCGTAGGTTTCCTTCATGTCGCCGCCGAATTCGCGGATTTCAGCCAGCAATTCCTGCGGCACCGACGACGAACCGTGCATGACCAGGTGCGTGTTCGGAATGCGCTGGTGGATCTCCTTGATGCGCTGGATCGACAGAATGTCGCCCGTGGGCTTCTTGCTGAACTTGTACGCGCCGTGCGACGTACCGATCGCGATGGCCAGCGCGTCGCACTGGGTCAGCTTGACGAAGTCGGCTGCCTGCTCCGGATCGGTCAACAGTTGCTCGCGCGTCATCGTGCCTTCCGCGCCGTGGCCGTCTTCCTTGTCGCCCTTCATGGTTTCCAGCGAACCGAGCACGCCCAGTTCCGCTTCCACCGTGATACCGATCGAATGCGCCGCTTCCACGACCTTGCGCGACACCTCGACGTTGTACTCGTACGATGCGACCGTCTTGCCGTCGGCTTCGAGCGAACCGTCCATCATCACGCTGGTGAAGCCGCTGCGGATTGCGGCCATGCAGACCGCCGGCGACTGGCCGTGGTCCTGGTGCATCACGACCGGAATATGCGGATACGACTCGACCGCGGCTTCGATCAGGTGGCGCAGGAACGCCTCGCCCGCGTACTTACGCGCGCCGGCCGATGCCTGCATGATGACCGGTGCGTTGACCTTGTCGGCCGCTGCCATGATCGCCTGCACCTGCTCCAGGTTGTTCACGTTGAATGCCGGCAGGCCGTAGCCATTTTCAGCGGCATGGTCCAGCAGTTGACGCATTGATACGAGAGGCATGCTTAACTCCTTAGATTGAAACGAATTCTTGTGCCGTCGGCATCTTTTGGGCGATTTTATCGCGAAGCAAGCCGCATACCCGTTCACACCTTCCCTAAAGCGCGGAGCGGTCCTACCCGCTGCAACGCGCGATTGGAGCCGGTGCGCCGCCTCTCGCGGGGCATGGCAGCATGCTTCGTCCAATCAACTGCGTGCCGATCGAGCCATGTGGGTCGATCCGATCAATACGGCTCGCCCACCCGTACGATCTTCAGCGTATTCGTACCGCCGGCCTGCCCCATCGGCTCGCCGACAGTCAGCACCACCATATCGCCGCGCGACGCGTAACCCTTGCTCACCACGGTTTCCAACGCCTGCTGCAACGCCGTGTCGCGGTCGGTGTTGGTGTCCAGATGCAGCGACGTCACGTTGCGATACAGCGCCATGGCCCGTTCGCTGCCGACGCGCGGCGTGAGCGCGAAGATCGGCACGTGGGTCGAGTGACGCGACATCCACAGCGCGGTCGAACCGGATTCCGTCAACGCCACGATCGCCTTCGCGCCCAGATGGAACGCCGTGAAGAGCGCGCCCATGGCGATCGACTGGTCGATCCGCGTGAACGTGCGGTCGAGGAAATCCTTGTCCAGCTCCGACTGCTCCGACTTCTCGGCTTCGATACAGATCGCCGCCATGGTCTCGATGGTCTGCACCGGATACTTGCCCGCCGCCGATTCCGCCGACAGCATCACCGCGTCCGTGCCGTCCAGCACGGCATTCGCGACGTCCGACACTTCGGCGCGGGTCGGCACCGGCGCGTGGATCATCGACTCCATCATCTGCGTGGCGGTGATCACGAACTTGTTCGATTCGCGTGCCATACGAATCATGCGCTTTTGCAGCGCCGGAACTGCGGCATTCCCCACTTCCACGGCCAGATCGCCGCGCGCCACCATGATGCCGTCTGATGCGTCGAGAATCCCTTGCAGCGCCGGAATGGCTTCCGCACGCTCGATTTTGGCGATCATCTTCGGCTTGATGCCGAACGGCGCGCCGGCGATGTTCGCCAGCTGGCGGGCCATTTCCATGTCGGTGGCGTTCTTCGGGAACGATACCGCGACATAATCGACGCTGAGCGACATGGCGGTGCGAATGTCTTCCATGTCCTTGGCGGTCAGCGCGGGAGCGGACAGGCCGCCGCCCTGGCGGTTGATGCCTTTGTTGTTCGACAGCTCACCGCCGATCTTGACGACCGTGTGGATCTCGTTGCCGATCACACGCGAGACGTCCAGCACGATCAGGCCGTCGTTGAGCAACAGCACGTCGCCCGGTTTCAGGTCGCGCGGCAGGTCCTTGTAGTCGAGACCGGCGCGTTGCTCGTTGCCGAGTTCGCAGTCCGCGTCGAGCACGAACGGCTCGCCGGCGACCAGCATGATCTTGCCGTTTTCAAATTTGCCGACCCGGATCTTCGGGCCTTGCAGGTCCGCCATGATGGCGACTTCGCGGCCGGCCTGGCGGGCCGCCTCGCGCACGAATTCGGCGCGCTGGCGGTGGTCGTCGGCGGTGCCGTGCGAGAAATTGAGCCGCACCACGTCCAACCCTGCCTGAATCATTTGCAGCAGGATTTCCGGCGTATTGGAAGCCGGTCCGATGGTAGCGACAATCTTGGTGGCGCGATGCATGAGTCTCCTCGTCTGGGTGAGATCGCTGGAAAGAGCGCTGCGAGTCGGATGCGGAGGCTGCGCACCGAAGGATGCTGCCGGGGGCTGCGCGCCGGTTGAAACCAGCGTCGCTTTATGGGGTGAAGCGGTATTCGAGACCAGCACGGGGCGCGCTGGTGGGGGGACGAGTTCTTCGTCGGGGAGTTCTGCGGACGGCGAGGCGGTCTCTCCAGCATCTGCGCTGGACAATTCCGCTGCCTCACTGACAGTGGTCAACTCCGCGAACGCGAGGGACGCCCCGGATACTTCCTGCTGCTGGCTAGCTGAACCGACCGCGGCATCAACCGCGGACTCGAGCGCTGCCGGCGTGGCCGCGGAGCGCGCCGCGCGCTCCCCTGCCGATTCTGCCGCGAGATTGCGCGGCTTGCCGCCGCGCGCTTTTGCAGACTTTGCCGTTGGGGAGCGCGTCGCCACGTTAAGCCCGCGATTCCAGAACTTCGACCGCCGGCAGCTTCTTGCCTTCGAGGAACTCGAGGAAAGCGCCGCCGCCTGTCGAGATATAGCTGACCTTGTCGTGGATGCCGTACTTGGCGATCGCAGCGAGCGTATCGCCGCCGCCGGCAATCGAAAACGCCGCCGATTTGGCGATGGCGTCCGCCAGCGTCTTCGTGCCGTTGCCGAACTGGTCGAATTCGAACACGCCGACCGGACCGTTCCACACGATCGTGCCGGCCTTTTCCAGTTGCGCGGCGAGCACCTTGGCCGTTTCCGGCCCGATGTCGAGGATCAGGTCGTCGTCCTGAACGTCGGCGACTGCCTTGACTTCGGCCTTGGCGGTCGGCGAAAACTCCTTGGCCGTGACCACGTCGGTCGGGATCGGCACGGAAGCGCCGCGGGCTTTCGCGGCGTCGATGATGGCTTTGGCTTCGTTCACCAGATCGGCTTCGGCGAGCGACTTGCCGATTTTCAGGCCCGCGGCCAGCATGAACGTGTTGGCGATGCCGCCGCCCACGATCAGCTGATCGACCTTGTCGGCGAGCGACTTCAGAATGGTCAGCTTGGTCGACACTTTCGAGCCGGCGACGATCGCCACCAGCGGACGCTTCGGCGCGCCGAGCGCCTTGCCGAGCGCTTCGAGTTCGGCGGCGAGCAGCGGGCCGGCACATGCGACGGGCGCGTACTTGGCGATGCCATGGGTGGTGGCTTCGGCGCGGTGCGCCGTGCCGAATGCGTCGTTCACGTAGATATCGCAGAGCTTCGCCATTTTTTGCGCGAGCTCGTCGGAATCTTTCTTTTCGCCCTTGTTGACGCGGCAGTTTTCCAGCAGCACGACCGAGCCCGGCGCGACGTTCACGCCGTTTTCCACCCAGTTCGCCACCAGCGGCACGTCACGGCCGAGCAGTTCGGCCAGACGCCTGGCGACCGGCGCGAGCGAATCTTCCGGCTTGAAATCGCCTTCGGTCGGGCGGCCCAGGTGCGACGTGACCATCACGGCGGCGCCTGCGTCGAGCGCCGCCTTGATCGCCGGCACCGAGGCGCGGATACGGGTGTCTTCGGTGATGCTGCCTTGATCGTCCTGCGGCACGTTCAGATCGGCGCGGATGAACACGCGTTTGCCGGATAGCTTGCCTTCGGCGATCAGATCGGAGAGACGCAATACCTTGTTCATGGGCGTGTGTGTGCGAGTTGATGGAAAGGCGGTGGCGGACGGCGCGCGGCACTCGAACGCGGCGAACTCCAGCGCTCAGGCACGGTAGCGGCTCCACTGAGTCGGGTGCCGGCGGCTGGGCCGCGGCTTCGCGCGCCATGCAGCGGCGCGGTTATCCCGGAAACGACCATTTTAACTGATCCACACTGCCTTCTGACCCGCACCTCGGCGAATGTCCCGTATTTGAAGGATGCGACGCGCATGCCGCGACGCAACATTTCCTGCCTCGCCAGCTACATGAAGAGGCGCAATAAGGTGAAGACGACCATTCCGACGACAATCGTGCCGAGCATGGTGCGCCGCCACAAAAACCACGCGAGACCCGCCAGCGTGGCGTAGAACTCATGGTTCGACAGCGCGAAAGACAGGCCGTCGGGCGTGGCCAGCACATCCGGCAACACCACGGCGGCCAAGGCCGCGGCCGGCGCATAGCGCAGCATGCGCTGAACGCGCGCCGGCAAAACGGTGCGCTCGCCGCCGATTAGAAACATCGCGCGTGTCACGGCGGTGACGAAGGTCATGCCGAAAATGGCCAGCCAGATCTGCGTGGACGTCATTGGGAACCTCCGGCGCTGTTGCGAATGCGGCGCAGGTCCGCGCGCTCGACCATCAGGTCGGCGGCGCTGCCCGCGACGATCGCCGCGATCACCGCGAGCGGCAGCGCGAGCCGGTACGGCAGGTCGAACGCGAGCAGCGACACCACGCCGGCAATCGTGACCGCGACCAGCGTGGAGCGCGTCGCGATCGCCGACACCATGATGGGCAGCAACGCCAGCGTGCCCGCGAGCGCGAGGCCCCAGTTGTCCGGAATCAGGCTTGCCAGCAGAATCCCGGCGATCGACGACACCTGCCACGACAGCCAGCTGCACAGCGCCATGCCCCAGTAGTACGCCTCCTTGCCGGGCACATAGCCGGTCGGAAAGCTTTTCTTCTGGAACAGCAGGTAGATCACGTCGCCGTTGAAATAGCCGAGCACGATGCGCCGCCACATCGACAGATAGGAAAAATGCGGCGCCAGACCGACGCTGAAGATCACGAAACGCGTATTCACCATCGCGGCGGTGAGCAGCACGGTCCAGACCGGCAGCTTGGCGGCGAGCAGCGGCAGCACCGCCAGTTGCGACGAGCCGGCATAGCACAGCAGCGACATGGTGAGCGCCTGCGGCAGCGTCAGCACCGACTTGCTCATGGCAATGCCGGTGACGAGGCCCCAGGAGAAAATCGCCATCAGCGTGGGCGAATAGTCGCGCGCGCCCTGGCGGAAGGCACGGCGATCTGTTTCTGACAGGCGAGCGAGCATCAAGCGAAACGCGGGCGCCAAAGGCGTCGCAATGAAGGGAAGTCGGCGCCAGGTCGTCAAGCACCCGCTGGCGCATCCGGATTTGATTTATGCGTGCGCTGGATTATAGCGTCCGGAATGCGCCCAAATGCCCGTTCCGTGTGCAAAAGACGCTAAAATGCTGGTCTTGGCGATACCTGCCATAGCTACGCCTAACAACGCACCTGCTGGAGAATCGTATGTCAATGGCCGACCGTGACGGCAAGATCTGGATGGATGGCAAGCTCATCGACTGGCGCGATGCCAAGATCCACGTGCTCACCCATACGCTGCATTACGGCATGGGCGTCTTCGAGGGCGTACGCGCCTACAAAACGGTAGACGGCAGCACCGCGATTTTCCGGCTGCAGGAACACACCAAGCGTCTGCTGAACTCGGCCAAGATCTTCCAGATGGACGTGCCGTTCGACCACGCAACGCTCGCCGCCGCGCAATGCGAAGTGGTTCGCGAAAACAAGCTCGAGTCCTGCTATCTGCGCCCGATCATCTGGGTCGGTTCGGAAAAGCTCGGCGTCTCGGCCAAGGGCAACACCATCCACGTGGCGATCGCGGCCTGGCCGTGGGGCGCGTACCTCGGTGAAGAAGGCATCACCAAGGGCATCCGCGTGAAGACCTCGTCGTTCACGCGCCATCACGTGAACGTGTCGATGGTCCGCGCCAAGGCGTCGGGCTGGTACGTGAACTCGATCCTCGCCAACCAGGAAGCCATCGCCGACGGTTACGACGAAGCGCTGCTGCTCGACGTGGACGGCTACGTGTCGGAAGGCTCCGGCGAGAACTTCTTCCTCGTGAACAACGGCAAGCTGTACACGCCCGACCTGGCGTCGTGCCTCGACGGCATCACGCGCGACACGGTCATTACGCTGGCGCGCGACGCGGGCATTCAGGTGATCGAAAAGCGCATCACGCGCGACGAAGTCTATACCTGCGACGAAGCGTTCTTCACCGGCACCGCCGCCGAAGTCACGCCGATCCGCGAACTCGACAACCGCACGATCGGCTCGGGCGCACGCGGGCCGATCACCGAAAAGCTGCAATCGGGCTTCTTCGACATCGTGAACGGCAAGAGCGACAAGTACGCGCACTGGCTCACCAAGATTTAACGCGCGCGGCGCCGGTGCGAGCCGGCGCCGCGCACGCCCCCTGCATACAACGAGAATCCCTCATGAGCGAAATCAAGGAAATGCCGCTGGTCGAACTGTCGGCAAAAGACCTGCCGGCTTACTGCCCGAACCCGGCCATGCCGCGCTGGAGCGCCCATCCGCGCGTCTTTATCGACGTCACGCACGGCGAAGCCAAGTGCCCGTACTGCAGCACGCGTTACAAGCTGCGCGACGGCGAAGTGGTCAGGGGTCATTGAACACGGCGCACTGAGCATTGATTGCTCGTGGCGCCGCTTGCCGGGCCGGGCGCCCGCTTTATCGCGGGCGAGGTGGCAGGCGGTGTGGCGCGATTGCGCTGCAGGGTTCGCGTCGTAACCGGCTGCACGTGTCACGGTCTGGTTCGTGATTCGACGGGCCAGTGCCGGTCATGCAACCGGCGGTGACCACGCCGGCGCGAACGCGCGGCCCGGGCCGAAAGCAGGCGCGCCACAGCAGGGCCGCCTCCGCGGTGCTTCCGGCCATGCCGGAAGCACGCCACGCGGTTCGCGGCCTTTCCCTTTTTACCTATCCGAATGCCACGCGCACAATTCGCGCGGGGCTTCGTTTTGACACCGGACACTCATTCTGATGCGTCGCGCGTTGGTTATCGCACCGAACTGGATCGGTGACGCATTGATGGCGCAGCCGCTGTTTGCGCGCCTCGTTAAATTGCATCCGCGCATCGTCATCGACGCGGTCGCGCCCTCGTGGGTCGCGCCTGTCCTCGAACGCATGCCGGAAATCCGCGACGTCTACGCCACCGATCTCGCGCACGGCAAGCTGCAAATGCTGCGCCGCTGGCAGTTGGCGAGCGACCTGCGCGACGTGGGCTACGACGCCGCCTACGTGCTGCCGAACTCGCTCAAGTCGGCGCTAATTCCGTGGATGGCGGGGATCAGGCTGCGCATCGGCTACACCGGCGAAAGCCGCTATGGCCTGTTGAACGTGCGCCACGCGAATCCGCGCAAGGACGAGCGCCCGCCCATGGTGGGCCAGTACGCCGCCCTCGCCTACGCGCCCGGCGCCAAGTTGCCTGACGACCTGCCGATGCCCCGCCTCGACGCGGACCTGAACGAAGCGTCGCGCGTCTCGGCGCGCTTCAATCTGGATACGCGCGTGCCGCTGCTGGTGTTCTGTCCGGGCGCCGAATACGGCCCCGCCAAGCGCTGGCCGCCCGAGCACTTCGCGGCGCTTGCGCAGATGGTGGGTCAGTCGTTCCCCTACACGCAGATCGTCGCGCTCGGTTCGCCGAAAGATGCGCCGCTCGCGCAGGCTATCGCCGAGAAAGCGCCTAACGTGCGCAACCTGTGCGGCCAGACCGCTCTGGGCGAAGCATGCGCGCTGATTTCGCGCGCCAATGCGGTCGTCACCAACGACTCCGGGCTGATGCACGTGGCCGCCGCGCTGCGCCGGCCGCTGGTGGCCGTGTACGGTTCGACCGATCCGCGCCACACGCCGCCCTTGTCCGAGCTTGCGAAGGTACAATGGCTTCATCTCGAATGCAGCCCCTGTTTTGAGCGCGAGTGTCCGCTCGGTCATCTGAACTGCCTGAAGCAGTTGAGCGCCGAGCAGGTATTTGGCGATTTGCGCGGCATGTTGCTGGCGCAACGCTAAACGCCGCTGATACTTGCACGCAACACCGCACGCCCCTGAGCGCGTCGCGTCATGTTCGCGCCTTGCGGCGCGGGCATTCTGGCGCTCGGGTGCGATTGTCCGGTTCCGGGCTGTCCCGCTGACCGCTGCCTTGCAACCGCGCGCCGCGCACAAGAGACTGACGAGCCATGCCACGTTTTGCCCATATCTTCGAAGCCGCCGCCGATACGCTGAACGCCTATTACCAGGCCGTCGCCGAGGTGAATATCGACAGCTTGATGGGTCTGTGGATCGATGAAGAGTTCGTCAGCTGCATCTGCGCCGACGGTTCCCACCTGCACGGCCTCGACAGCATTCGCGCCGGCTTGCAGGTCCAGCTCGAAGCCGCGCCCGTTTCCATCGAACCGCTCGACATCCGCGTCTACGACAGCCTCGGCACCGTGGTCTACGCGATTGCCGAAGCGCACCGCCCGGCCGATCCGAAGGCCACGCCCGCCATGGTGTTCACCACTTACGTGATGGTCCACGAGCGCGGCGAATGGCGCATCGCGCATATTCACGCGAGTCCTATGCCCAATGAGGCCGCCAGCCAGTTCGCCACGAAAATGCGGCATGGCCAGGGGTCGCTGCACTGACGCGCACCGCGCGTTTTACTTTTCGCGTTTTGAAGCAGGTATGAGCACGCCCCGCAGGCAGTCCCCGGCACCGACGGAAGTCCCCTCGCGCAATTCGGGAACGGCGCACGACAAATCCGCTTCTTCCGGCACCGCGCGCGCCGCGGCCGCAGTCGAGGCTGCCGTTGACGCCGCGGTCGAGGCCACCGTCGAGCTGCTCTACCGTGCGCCGCTCTGGCTGCCGAACCGGCACGCGCAGACTATCGTCCCGTCATTGTTCGCACGCCGCCCCGCGGTCTCGTTTCGACGCGAGCGCTGGGACACGCCCGACGGCGACTTCATCGATCTCGACTGGGTGGAGCACGACGCGCAGGCCCGATCAGCGCTCGCGCCCGGTGCTGCGCGTCGGGTTCCCGCCGACACCGCCCCGCTCTTCGTGCTGTTTCACGGTCTGGAAGGCAGTTCGGGTTCGCACTACGCCGCCTCGTTGATGGCGGCCGCGCGCGAGTGCGGCTGGCACGGCGTCGTGCCGCACTTTCGCAGTTGCAGCGGACCGCTGAACCGGATGCCGCGCTTCTACCATCTCGCCGACAGCAACGAAGTCGACTGGATTCTGCGGCGTTTGCGCGCCGCGCATCGCGGGCCGGTCGTTGCGGCCGGCGTGTCGCTTGGCGGCAATGTGCTGCTGCGCTGGCTCGGTGAGCGGCGCGAAGACGCGGCGTCGGTGATCTCGGCCGCGGCGGCGATTTCGACGCCCATCGACGTGCATGCCGGCGGCCGCGCGTTGTCACAGGGCTTCGGTCTCGTCTACACGCGCAGCTTCCTGAAAACGCTCAAGCAGAAGGCCGAGCAGAAGCTGATCCAGTTTCCGGGCCTGTTCGACCGTGACGCGATGCTGGCGAGCCGCACCATGTACGAGTTCGACAACGTGGTGACCGCGCCGCTGCACGGCTTTCGCAATACCGATGAGTACTGGAGCACGGCGACCACGCGCCCGTTGCTGCCGCATATTCAGGTGCCGACGCTGGTGCTGAACGCGCGCAACGACCCGTTCCTGCCGGCTGAAGCATTGCCGTCGCGGCATGAAGTGTCGGCGGCGGTGGAACTCGACCAACCCAGGCACGGCGGCCACGCCGGCTTTATGACCGGGCCGTTCCCGGGCCGCATCGACTGGCTGTCGCGGCGCGTGTTCGGCTATCTGGAGCGGCACCTCGATCATGGATGACATCGTCAAGCAGGCCTTGGCCAAGTGGCCAAACGTACCGAGTTGCACCGGGTGGCTGATGCTGGATAGGCGCGGCAACTGGCGCATGCGCGACGAGGCCGCCCAGGCAAGCGGAACGCCCGGCACGCCGATTCGCCACGAAGCGTTGCTCGGGTTCATCAACCGGAATTACGACGCCGACGAGCAAGGGCAGTGGTTCTTCCAGAATGGCCCGCAGCGCGTGTATGTCGAACTGGGCTATACGCCGTGGGTGGTGAGGTTGTCGGCCGATGCCGGCGGCGCGCTCGCATTGCAGGATCAGGCCGGCGGCGCTTTCGAGCCCGCAGCCGTGTTCGTGGATGAAGAAGGCGGGATTCTGTTCACCGACGGCTCAGCGCCACCGAAAGTCGCGGTCTTGCACGATCATGATCTAGAGGTGTTCTCCGATCATGCAACGTTGGCGGACGACTCGATGAGCGGCGAGTTTCGCTGGAACAATCAGGTCGTGTTGCCGTTGCAGGCTGTAAGGCGGGGCGATGTTGCCGGGCACTTCGGGTTCGTGCCGAGTCCGGCCGCCTCAGCCGCTTAAGCACCCTACCGGCTCGCGCCGCAGCTGATTCCTGCGAGCGAGGCCGGATCAACGCGGCGAAGCTCAAGCGAGACCTAACTCTTTTCGTCCAGCCGCTCCTCCTTATAGCGGCTTTCCATCTCATGCAGTCGCGCGTCGACGGTTGCGAGGTCGTAGTAGCCAATCGCCTTCAGATCGCGCGCGTCCTTCAGTTGGCGGATCGCCGAAGGCCACGCGCCTTCGAGCGCGAACTTCTCAGCCATCGCGCGATGCCGCGTCAACGCATCGCCCGTGCCGGCACTGGCCTGCGCGAGATACAGCCACCAGGCAGGCTGATCGGGCTGGGCCCGCGTCTCTCTCTGCGCGAGCGCCTGGGCATCGGCAAAGCGGTGCAACGTCAGCAAGGTGCGGATATGCATGTCGATCGCGGCGTTCGACTGCGGCCAGCGTTTCTGCGCGAACTCGGCCAGACGAGCGGCCTCGTCGTCGCGCCCGGCACGCCGCGCGATGTCGGCGGCCAACACGTCGAGGCTCGGCGAACTCCGCGCAACTCCGCCCTCGGCCCGCTCGCCTGCCGCGAACGTGGCGCGACATGATGCCAAGGACGCCAGCGCGTCGTCGTAACGCTCGAGCAGCATCTGCCCATACGCAATGCCATACCAGTTCGCCGCCACGTTGACCGCCGTGCGGTCCTCGATCTCGGAGCGCAAGCGCGAAATCTCATCCCCGTACTCGCTGCGCGACTGGTCTTGCAGCAAACGCGAGCGAGCGCGCACAAAACCGTACTCGGCCGATTGATGCGGTTGCCGGTAAGGCGCGCGGCGCGCACGGTCTTCCATGTCGGCGATCCGTTCGCCGGTCAGCGGATGAGTCCGCGCATAGGCCGGCACGCCGGTGTCGCTCATTGCGGCGCGATCGAGGCGGCCGAAGAAGGTCGTCATCGCGTAGGGATCGTAGCCGGCGCCGGCGAGCAGCAGAAAACCCACGCGATCCGCCTCGTGTTCGGCGGAACGCGAGAAACGCAACTGGTTGTCGACCGCATACGCCTGGCCGCCGATCGCGATCGCGCTGCCCAGATCGCCACTATGCGCGAGCACGCCGGCGAGCACGCCGAACAAGAGGCCGGCGAGCGCCGCGTAGGTGCTGCGTTCGCCGGCCGTGATCATGCGCGAAATATGGCGCTGCAAGACGTGTCCCATTTCGTGGCCCAACACCGACGCGAGTTCGGATTCGGTCTGCGTCGCCACAATGAGGCCGGTGTTCACGCCGATAAAGCCGCCCGGCAGCGAGAAGGCGTTGATCTGCGTGTCGCGCACCGCGAACAGATCGAAGTCCGGACGATACCCGCCGATGTAGAGCGCGCTCGCCGCCGCGGCAAGTTTCGCGGCGACTGAGTTCAGGTAGTCGCGCACCAGCCAGTCGTCGAGATAGTCGGGGTCGCGGCGCAGTTCACGCATCACGCGCTCGCCGAGCTTGCGTTCAGCCTGCGGCGTGAGCGAGCCTGAACCACCGTTGCCGAGATCGGGCAATTGCTGCGTGACGATCGGCGCCCGCCAACTGGTGTTCGCACCGGAATTGCCGGACAAGCGGCTCTGCGCCCCGCCGTACACGCCGAACACGCCTTGCGCGATATCGGACGGAATGAGCGGATCGCCGTAGACATCGGCCGGGCCGCTGACCAGCGGCGGCTCGGCGGATAGCGTGCTGGGCGCCAAGCCCGACACACCCCGCGATTGCGCAAACGCGCCCGGCGCCGTCGCCAGCGCGACAGACAGCAACGCAGCAAGGAACCGTTTCGGACGCATCACGAGGTCGATATGACGAGGTCGAAAAACGAAGCCGCCGCTCGGACTAAGTTAGCGGGCATAGAACGATTGTAATCAGTCGCCACGCGAGTTCGGGTGATTCACGTCATGGTGACTCGCGTGGGCCTGGCGCTCGCAACCGCTCGCTGCGCGGCATAATCCACATGAGTGTCGCCGATGACGCCCTTGCGCATCGGCCCGCACAAACGCGCTGCTGCCGCCGCCGGGCTGCGCCGCTGCTATGATAGGCGCCCTCTGAAGGAGCCCAACCATGCCTGAACTCACTCATTTCGACGCCGCCGGCCACGCGCATATGGTGGACGTCGGCGGCAAGCACGAGACCAAGCGCATTGCGGTTGCGCGCGGCTCGATTCGCATGCTGCCGGAGACGTTCGCCCTGATTCGCGACGGCAACGCCAAGAAAGGCGACGTGATCGGTATCGCGCGAATCGCCGCGATTCAAGGTTCGAAGCGCACCGCCGATCTGATCCCGCTCTGTCATCCGCTCGCGCTGACGCGCGTGAAGGTGGATTTCGAACTCGATGAAACGCTGCCGGGCGTGCATTGCACGGTTCAGGTCGAAACGCTTGGGCGAACCGGCGTAGAGATGGAAGCGCTGACCGCCGTGCAGGTCGGGCTGCTGACGGTGTACGACATGTGCAAGGCGGTGGATCGGGGGATGACGATTACTGACGTGAAAGTGCTGGAGAAGCACGGCGGGAAGTCGGGGGATTGGGTGGCGGGGAGTTAACGGGTATTGTCGGCGCGTGGTCGATTCGGGAGTGAGGCGAAGCAACAGCGTATTCTGAAGATGCACCGGATTGTACGTGTGCAATCGGACCCAATCTTCATTGAGCGACCATTGCAGCGTCGAACGCTACCTGATCGCGCCTCCGGTCCGAATCGGCTACACCGGCGAAGGCGCGCCCCTGAAAATAGAGCACTCAATATTTAGGAA
This sequence comes from Burkholderia sp. WP9, assembly GCF_900104795.1. NCBI lineage: Bacteria > Pseudomonadati > Pseudomonadota > Betaproteobacteria > Burkholderiales > Burkholderiaceae > Burkholderia > Burkholderia sp. WP9. The sequence goes on along the minus strand of NZ_FNTG01000001.1, from coordinate 4,412,951 downwards.
TATCCATAAACCGCTGAAAGCTTTTCTCGTAGCAAGCGGCGATTGCTTCTAGAGTTGCAGACGCAATACGGAGATTCTTTCTCGCAGGACGGGTTGATGGCGACCACATTTCGTCATGTTTTATATACACAGCCGCAAGTCCCAGTTTGTCGTCATCGCAATTGGCGCGAAGCCGGCCAAAACATCGGTCAATCAGATTAGCGGGTAACAGATCGACTGAAGTCTCCCATGGGTCTTCTACGGTGCCAGCATCGGCATCGATCACTCTCGCAACTAGAATTTTGCGCCAGTTATCTTCGGGGCTGGCGTCGGATGTTATAAGGTGAACGACTGCGGAATAAGGGAATCCGTGAGACAGCAACGCCTTGGCTTGAGAAAAACCATATTCATTTGGGGACTTTCCTTGCTTAGCAAATTTGGCACGAACAGCCTTCAGTTCAATTGCCAAGGTTTCGGACACAACCAGTTCATCATTCTCGTAAGGGACGACTAGTAAATCTATGTCGCCCGGAAAGGACATCGCTGGGAGAACACTGTTTGAGCGAACAAACCTACTGACCATCACACCGCCGTCTCGCCCTATCGAATCATAGAAGTTCGGCACTATCCCTCTGTAGCAAGCCCCAAAGAGACGGCGATTGCAGACAAGGCGAGCACCCAAAGCGATTTCGTCGTCTTTTTCGACCAATCGTTTAGGCAACACAATCGCCACTTCCCCGTCGCGAATTCGACGCGGTCGATTCTTTAAGGAAATTCGTAGGCTGTCCATTTGGTTTTGCGAAGTGCGGCCGATAACAAGTATCCGAGAAAATATCCGTCTCCGTAGACCTCTCAGAGAAAGGAAGCCGCGAACCGGCCCGAGCGACGACGTTCGCAGTGATCAGAAGTCACTTTGACGGATCGACGGTTCCTTGCTTCCCAGTGTAGGGATTCACACTCCCTTTCGACGACCAATTGTCGTACTTTGTCCCGTTCGGGTTGGTTTGGTGATGTCCGGCAACGTAAGTGCCATTGCTACGTATGTATCCGCGAACGTAGTGTTCTCCGCCGCTACTTGAATGGTAACTACTGTGCCCGCCACCCAAGCCGCTGCCTCGTGCAAACGCAGTGGTGGAGATCAGGTATAAACAACAAACGGCCATGGATTTTATTTTCATGGTGGGTGCCCGAAGCTGGTTCGAATTGCAGTCAGGTTTCGTTCTGACTGTTATTGACGCCATGCAATTTCATAACCTCTTCTTCATCCACCCTGCTAAAACCAGCAGTGAAAATGCCACATGCGATGCAAATCATTTTTTACCCAATCATTGAATGCAAGGCGCATATCGTTGAAAGAGCAATCTGCTACCACTGATTTGTCAGTTAAAATCAGCTGATCAATCGAGCGGGTTTCGAACATGACGGTTTCTTGCCCTAGCTTCAAAGACGCGTTTCAGAAGAACATGGCAACACTGAACCTGCCCGCTCCCGACAGTCTGTTCTCGACGTACACCACAGCAATGACTAACTTGTCGGCGATGCTGAATGCACTGGCCAAACTTGGTCCTGGTGCAACGGCTGCGGAAATGATTGGTGCAACGACAGGACTGGAAATTGTCGCCGCAATAGCCGGGATCACGGCAGCGGCTTATACAGGTGCGGTGATTGGCAGCCTGATCGTTGCCGCAAACTCATCATCGGTCTGCGCAACAAGCGCCCAAGTCTCACCGACCGTAAGTCGATGGGCGGGTAGCAACGGCATGCGCATTTCCCCAGTTATGCTGACATTCTTGCAACGCCACCCAGAAGTCATGATCGCCGGTTCTCCGGCGCGGATGAGCTACGCTTTCCGCAATCGCGTGACAACACCGCAGCAAAAGGCGGCGACAGTATGAACTGGATTCTCGACCGCATAGCATTGCTGCTGGCTGCTGTCGCCTGTGCACTCGGTGCATGGACGTTCTACCGGTACACCGGAGAATGGTCGGGTGCGATCATCATGACGGTGGTGATTATCGGGCTGTTTGTCGAGAACCATCGTCTTCGCAAGCTACTGACGGAACATGGCATTGAATCTCGCCCGCGTCGGCGTCGGAACACGTAACAAGGCCGTCACGCGAGGCGACGACTGAGGATTCAGACATGTGCGAGCCGGTGGATCGCGGGATGACGATCACTGACGTGCGCGCGCTGGAGAAGCATGGCGGGAAGTCGGGGGATTGGGTGGCGGGATGATGACGTGCGCGTCATCGCCCCGCTCGACCTCTAATGCTGTGAAGCATTGAAGCTTTGAAACGAACGCAGTGGCTCAATCCTCGTCGCTATCGTCGTCTTCATTCACGTCGCCCGGGGGCATACCGTAGCGCTTGACCAGTTCCGCCTTGAAACCAGTCAGCGTTTTCTGCTCGTCGCAGAGCTGGTAGAGATAGCCCAGTTGCGACGGCCAGTCCTTCAGTTCCATCGCAAAGATCTTCAGGCGTTCGACGGTGTCGAACGCTGCCGCCTGATCGCCGCTTAACGCCTGCAGCACCGCATAGCGGCGCAACACCGTTTCGCCCGGTAGCAGCGCGATCGCCTGCCTATGCATGGCGAGCTTGTGTTGCAAATCCATCGAATTCATCGGCAAAAGCGTCGCCATGCCATAGCCGCCCCATGCCTGGAACAGGAACGACGGGTCGGCTCGATACTGGTCGGCGGGACGCGAGCCGTAGTACAGCACCTCGGCGCGCGCGTAATCGCGATACACCGGATACAGCGCCGCCAGTCCGCCAAACACCACCACGGCAAACGCGCCGAACGACACGCGTGCCGGCACGAGGCGCAGCGACCGGGTTTCCAGCAGGCCAAACACGAACATGGCCGGCAACAGGAAGAACATGTATTGCTGCGGATATTCGACCAGCGCGTGCATGACCAGCACACCGATCAGCGCAATGCCAAACACGCGCGCTGAGCTTTGCGGAGCGCGCACCACCCGCACGAGCCATGTGATCAGACCGGACAGCACGATTGCCAGACCGATCAGGCCGGTTTTCGCGAGCAGGTCGATGAAGATGTCGTGTGAATTGTTGGCGATCTCGACAGCGCCCAGCGATTTCACGAACTCATACTGGTAGCTCGGAAATTCACCCCAGCCGACACCCAGCAACGGATGCGTCTTGAACATCGTCCAGCCGTACTTCCACAACGCGAGACGCGGCGCGATCTGGCCGGCGTCCTTGAAGCGTTCTGCCGCGGACTGCCCAAGCTCCAGGTGATAGCGAACGTTGGCCCAGCGAATCAGCGCATTGACCACGAAAAACAGCACGGCCAGCGCGATCGGAATGATCCACTCGCGATTGCTGCGGCGCAGTTGCAGCTGATTGCGGGTCTGCGCGAACGCCATCCAGAAACCCGCCACCACGATCACGCCCATCTGCAGCCACGGACCCCGCGAGACTGTCAGGGCAAGGCCAACCGCGAAAATCGTCGACACGAGAAACCAGATGCTGACGGCAATTCGCCGCGTCTGCACGAGGAACAACGCGCCCGCCATCGCAAATGCGATATAGGTGGCGAGGTGATTGGCCTGAGCCATATTGCCGAACGGCCGGCGCTCGACCGTCACGTTATAGGCAACGACGAGCGGCGAGACGCGCGTTTCGAGGTGAAACAGCTGGATGACCTGGCAGAACACCGCAAACAGCCCGCCGACGATCAACGCGCCGGCTGCCCAGCGCAGCGCGGTCTCGTTGAGCTTGACCCGCGTGAACCCATAACCGGCATGCGTCGCCATGAAGGCCGCCAGCAGATAGCCGCCGCCGAGCCAGTTCATCGACGGCTGCGAGACCGGCAACAGCACCGATTGCGCCACTAGCAACAGCCCGAACAGCAACGGCACCAGCGCGACTACCGGCGACGCGAACGTCACGCGCGGCCTCGCGCTCGCGATCAGCAGCACGACACCCGCGCCGGTCAGCAGATACAACGCGAGTGCGGTGAATTCAGCGTAAAAGGTCGGAATCGGATACGTATGGTTGACAACTGCATAAGGCAGCACCAACGCGAGAGCCAACAGAATGAAAGACAGGTAGCGCGCGAAAGGGGTGGGCATCGAGTAACCGGTGGGCGTCAGCAACCGGCGCACTATACAAAAAAATTCTCCTGCTGTGCGCCGGCCGGGCTGAAATATCCCGGAAATCAGCCTTTTACGCGCGAGCGAATACGATTTGGCTCGCGCTGCCCATCATCTCGCCGTCACTCAAGAACGGCACTCCGGCGGGGCGAGATTCGACGCCAGGCTCGGCGCATCGGTGGGTGCCGGTCCGCCACCCGGCGCCGGCAGTGAGGATACCGTTTTACCGCCCGCGAAACATTCCCACGTGAGCGCTCCCGCCTGCACCGCGCCCTTGCTCAGCGCCACACGCGCAGTCGGCGCGTCCGCATTGTCAGGAACCGACGGCACGAGCGTGAGCGTGTTCGAACCCGCGGGCGCAACTCGCGTCGTGAAGGCGACGGTAATCTGGCCGGTGTCGTCGTCGACTCGGATCGACTCGACATTGCGAGTGGCAGGCGGCGAGGCGTAACCGCCACTGAACGCATTGCCGCTCGCAGCGTTTTCAGCCACGGCCAGCCGCGCGGACGCCGCCAGCGAAAGCCCTTCGCCGACGCGGCTGCGCGCCAGATAGTCCTGATACGCGGGAATCGCATAGGCGGCGATCACGCCGACGATTGCCAGCACGATCATCAGTTCGATCAGCGTGAAGCCGGAACCGAGGCGTCGGCAGGCACGCGCCAGCCGCGCAGGCCAGCCCGCCCGGCCGAATCGCGCGCGCGAGGACAGCAAGGACTGGGAGTAAGGGGAATACGGCAAAGTAACGATCATCGGCAGGCTCCTGAAACGAAAAACGCCTGCTCCGCGGATTGGGAACAGGCGTTTCAATCGTAGCCAGCAGCGCTCTCGTCACACAGTCAGCCGAACGGCTAACGTTGCGGCGTGGTTCGGTTCAGCTTCGCAGCGGCGCATGAGACGCGCTCGCATCGGCGCCGAAGGCTCACGCCGCTGCGCGATTGGCATTGCGACGCTTGAGCAGATAACCGAGGATCACCACGAACAACGCACCCGCGATGCTCATGCCGTATTCGGCCCACGGCGTATCGAGGATCGGCCAACGGTCGCCAGCCGGGTCGTTGACGATCAGGCCGCCCGCAATCCAACCCAGCAACGCGGCGCCGAGTGTGATGACGATCGGGAAGCGATCGAGCAGTTTGAGAACCAGCTGACTGCCCCACACGATCAACGGAATGCTCACCACGAGGCCGAAAATCACCAGCGCGAGACGGTGTTCGGGATCAGCGGACTCGGCCGCGCCCGCAATCGCGATCACGTTGTCGAGGCTCATCACCGCGTCCGCGACAATGATGGTCTTGATCGCCGACATCAGCTTGTCAGCCGGTTTGACGTTCTCATGCGCGTCGTGCGCCGGCGCCATCAGGCGCACACCGATCCACAGCAGCAACAGGCCGCCGGCGAACTTCAGCAACGGCACATCGAGCAGCACGACTGCGAACGCGATCAACGCCACACGCAGCACGATAGCGCCCGCCGTCCCCCACAACACGCCCTTCGTGCGCTGCGACGGCGGCAAATTACGGCAGGCCAGCGCGATCACGACGGCATTATCGCCACCCAGCAGGATGTCGATGACGATGATCTGAATGACAGCGCCCCAATGGAGCGTGGCGAAGAACTCGAGCATGGTTGAAAGAATAAGAAAAAGTCCGGCGCGCGGCCAATAAAAAAGCGGAGGAGTCTACACTCCCCCGCTTTTTGAACCGCACGCTCACGAAAGGGTTTCGTAAGCGTATCAAAAAACACGCCGTGACTGCGCGTGAATTTCGACTTACAGCATTGCCTTCAGAAGACGCGCCATTTCCGACGGGTTCTTCGTGACCTTGATGCCGCACGCGTCCATGATTTCCAGCTTCGCTTCGGCCGTATCCGCACCGCCCGAGATCAGCGCGCCAGCGTGGCCCATGCGCTTGCCCGGAGGCGCCGTGACACCAGCGATGAAGCCGACCACCGGCTTCTTCATGTTGTCCTTGATCCACTCAGCAGCATTGGCTTCGTCCGGACCACCGATCTCGCCGATCATGATGACGGCGTCCGTTTCCGGATCGTCGTTGAACATCTTCATCACGTCGATGTGCTTCAGACCGTTGATCGGGTCGCCGCCGATACCGACTGCCGACGATTGGCCGAGGCCGATCGCCGTCAATTGGCCGACTGCTTCGTACGTCAGCGTGCCCGAACGCGACACGACGCCGATGCGGCCCTTGCGGTGGATGTGACCCGGCATGATGCCGATCTTCAGTTCGTCAGGCGTGATCGTGCCCGGGCAGTTCGGACCGAGCAGCAGCGTCTTGCGGTTTTCAGCGCGCATACGAGCCTTCAGCTCGATCATGTCACGCACAGGAATGCCTTCCGTGATACAGATCGCCAGATCCAGATCAGCTTCGACCGCTTCCCAGATCGCGGCAGCAGCGCCTGCCGGCGGAACGTAAATCACCGACACGGTTGCGCCCGTTTCAGCCTTGGCTTCAGCGACGCTAGCGTAGATAGGAATGCCTTCGAAGTCTTCGCCTGCGCGCTTCGGGTTCACGCCTGCAACGTACGCTTCGCGGCCGTTTGCATATTCACGGCAAGCACGCGTGTGGAACTGGCCGGTCTTGCCGGTGATGCCCTGCGTGATGACCTTGGTGTCTTTGTTAATCAGAATCGACATGTATTGACCTCTGTTCGTTTGGCGTCGCGCCATTGCGCCGCGCGGCAAGGCATTCTTCGCCCGCGCCGCTCATGCGCCATTCACGCGCCGCCATTCGTAATCCTGGTAAACGCGCTCGGGACGAGGCTTACGCCTTGCCCGCAGCGGCCGCGACGACCTTCTGAGCCGCTTCTTCCATGCTGTCTGCCGCAATGATCGGCAGGCCGGATTCAGCGAGCATCTTCTTGCCGAGGTCTTCGTTCGTGCCCTTCATGCGGACCACGAGCGGCACCTTCAGCGAGACGGCCTTCGACGCCGCGATCACGCCTTCCGCGATCACGTCGCAGCGCATGATGCCGCCGAAAATGTTGACCAGAATCGCGGTCAGGTTCGGGTTCTTCAGCATGATCTTGAACGCTTCCGTGACCTTCTCGGTCGTGGCGCCACCGCCCACGTCCAGGAAGTTCGCCGGTTCGCCGCCGAACAGCTTGATGGTGTCCATCGTTGCCATTGCGAGGCCGGCGCCGTTCACGAGGCAGCCAATGTTGCCGTCGAGCGAGATGTACGCGAGGTCGAACTTCGACGCTTCGACTTCAGCCGGATCTTCTTCGTCCAGATCGCGATACGCGACGATTTCCGGGTGACGGAACAGTGCGTTCGAATCGAAGTTGAACTTGGCGTCCAACGCGATGACCTTGCCGTCGCCGGTCAGGATCAGCGGGTTGATTTCCGCGAGCGATGCGTCGGTTTCCCAGAATGCCTTGTACAGGCCCTGCAGGATCGCGCGCGCTTGCGGCAGCGAAGCGGCGGGCACGCCGATTTTCGTGGCCAGTTCGTCGGCTTCAGCGTCTTTCAGACCGGTTGCCGGGTCGACAGCGATCTTGTGGATCAGCTCAGGCGTCTTTTCCGCGACTTCTTCGACGTCCATGCCGCCTTCGCTCGATGCCATCACGACGATCTTCTGCGACACGCGATCGATCACGAGGCCGACATACAGTTCCTTCTTGATGTCAGCGCCTTCTTCGATCAGCAGGCGATTCACCTTCTGGCCTTCCGGGCCGGTCTGGTGCGTGACGAGCTGCATGCCGAGGATCTGTTCCGAGTACTCGCGAACCTGATCCAGCGACTTGGCGACCTTCACGCCGCCGCCCTTGCCACGGCCACCCGCGTGGATCTGAGCCTTCACGACCCATACCGGGCCGCCGAGCTCTTCCGCGGCCTTGACCGCATCATCCACCGAGAAGACCGGCTTGCCGCGCGGTACCGCGACGCCGAATTTCCGCAGGATTTCCTTACCCTGGTACTCGTGAATCTTCATGCGTGATTCCCTTCAGTCTGAGAGTTGGATTGAACTTCGTTTCCGCTGCCGTCGTTCATGCCGGACGCGTTGCCGCCTTCGCCTGCCTGGCGGACTGCCCCGTCGCCTGACGATGCCGCGCGATCCGCTGTATACGGAGCGCGGCCATACCAGCGCGGATAAAACTGCTGCACCGCCTCGCCGTCGAAACGCAGCGCGTGGCAGCGTCCCAGCTGGAATGGCGGTTTGTCGTTGGAATGCTCGCCTGTGCTGTTAGACGATTCGCCCCCTGAACCCGCATTCGCGCCCGGCGTGCTGTCACCGGTGTTCCACACGTCGCCGGCGAATGCCTGAATCGCGGCGGTCGGCAGGATCGCGCACAACTCGGTGAGATGCGTGCAACCCACCGTGCCGCCGAGCAAACGGGCAGATTCACGACGGAAGTTTTGGCGGAGATTGAGCCCGATGAGGGCACGGTAGGCGGGATTGCTGGCTTGGCACAACCCTGGATAGGGCACCCAGTCGGACGACGCCTCGGCGTCGACGACATTGAGCTTGCGATCGATGGTGATGCGAAGCCAGAGTTCATGGATCGGCTGACCATTGGGCCGGACGCCCGACGCAAGCACCACATCACGCGGTTTTTCGTCGGTCAAGCACGCTTCCACATCCCACAGGCCATCGGCTCGCTCGTAGGCTTCCGCTCTGATTGCGCGACGATGGCGCAACTGACGGGACACTGGCGGGGAGAGCGGCATGCGGGAAGGAAAGGCCGGATTGGAAAACCCATGAATTTTAGCATACTGGGTATTTGAGACAGGTCGGAATGCGCGGTGGCGCGCCACAGGCGGCTGAGCGCGGAAGACACCGTCCCAACGGGCTTAGACGCGGGACACAGACCGATGCGGTTTAGTCGCCGGCCCACTCCTCGTCAATCCCCTTGAGGATTTTGCCGATGGTGGCACCCGAAAATCCGCGCGATGCCAGAAAGCGGGCCTGCTTGGCTCGCTCGGCGGGCGTTTCGGGAAGCCGGCCGAATTTCTTGCGCCAGACGGCTTGGGCACGCGCGAGCTCGGTTTCGCGCAATTGCGCACTCGCCTCTTCGACGAGGGTCTGGTCGACCGCATGCTGCTTCAGTTCGCCGACGATACGGCTCGCACCCAGCCGCGACGAGCGGCGATGGATCAAGCTTTCCGCGAAGCGCGAATCGGACAGCCAGTTTTCGGCTTCGAGCGAATCGAGCAAGGTTTCGAGCGAATCAGTTTCCTCGACGAACGGCTTCAGCTTGCGCGCGAGTTCGGTGCGGCTGTATTCGCGGCGGGACAAATAGCCGAGCGCGCGCCCTTTCAGCGACCGTGCCGGACGTTGGGATTTTTTGGCTTCGTCTTGCCCGGGTTTCGCCTCACCTGGAACGCGACGCGAGCGGGTGTAGGTGGCCTCGGAAGGATCCGAGCCGGATGGCGGGGAGGATTCAAACTGAGCGCGCTGTGGGCTACGGCCCGCAGCGCGATCGTGTGCGTCGAACGATTCGAATGGATCGAACGACTCGTTGTCTTCATCACGCGGGCCGTCCGCGTGGCGTCCGGTATCGGACAACGGCCGGCCCTTGCGTATCACGTGATGGTTACTCTTCTTCGTCTGCGACTTCTGCGCCTGCGCCGGTCACCGCTTCAGCCATGGCATTCACGCCCAGCGACTCACGGATACGGTTTTCGATCTCGCGAGCGATATCCGGATTTTCGCGCAGGAATTCACGCGCGTTGTCCTTGCCCTGACCAATACGTTCGCCGCTGTAGCTGTACCACGCGCCGGCCTTGTCGACGATCTTGGCCTGCACGCCCAGGTCGATGATTTCGCCCTGACGCGAGATGCCTTCGCCGTACAGAATGTCGAAAATTGCTTCCCTGAACGGTGGCGACACCTTGTTCTTGACAACCTTCACGCGCGTTTCGTTGCCGATCACTTCGTCGTTCTTCTTGATCGAACCGATACGGCGAATGTCCAGACGCACCGACGCGTAGAACTTCAGCGCGTTACCGCCCGTGGTGGTTTCCGGATTGCCGAACATCACGCCGATCTTCATGCGGATCTGGTTGATGAAGATGACGAGGCAGTTCGTGCGCTTGATCGTGCCGGTGAGCTTGCGCAGCGCCTGCGACATGAGACGCGCTTGCAGACCCGGCAGCGAGTCGCCCATTTCACCTTCGATTTCAGCCTTCGGCACGAGTGCCGCGACCGAGTCGATCACGATCATGTCGATCGAGCCCGAACGCACCAGTGCGTCCGCAATTTCGAGCGCCTGTTCACCTGTGTCCGGCTGCGACACCAGCAGGTCGTTCACGTTCACGCCGAGTTTGCCCGCGTACTGGATGTCCAGCGCGTGTTCCGCGTCGATAAACGCCGCCGTGCCGCCGATCTTTTGCATTTCGGCAATGACTTGCAGCGTCAGCGTGGTTTTACCGGACGATTCCGGGCCATAAATTTCGACCACACGGCCACGCGGCAAACCGCCGACGCCCAACGCGATGTCGAGGCCGAGCGATCCGGTTGAAACCACCTGGATGTCTTCGACTACCTCACCTGCGCCGAGCCGCATGACCGACCCTTTGCCGAACTGCTTTTCGATCTGCGCGAGTGCGGCAGCGAGTGCCTTGCTCTTTTCAGCAGTCAGTCCAGCCGAGCCTTTCTTGCTTTCTTCCATGAATCGTCCTTTGCTATGATGAACGGCGTCTGAGGCAGATGTGCGGGTCACTTTTGAAGGACAGCACACGAAACTCAGACACTGTATAAAAAAACAGTAGTTTTGGCAAGCGCGATTCTCATGCGAACACGCATTTTTACCGTCGCGCCACCCCACTACCCACAATAATTTTCGGAGACCGCTGTGCGCCGGGGGACATCCCGCGGTGCCGGCAAGGCCAGGCTGGCGCACCATGCGAATTCTGATTGCCGAAGACGACAGCATACTCGCGGACGGTCTGGTTCGATCACTCCGCCAATCGGCCTATGCCGTCGACCACGTGAAGACCGGCGTCGAGGCCGACACCGCGCTGTCCATGCAAACTTTCGACCTGCTGATTCTCGATCTGGGCCTGCCGCGCATGTCCGGGCTGGAGGTGTTGCGCCGGCTGCGTGCGCGCAATTCCAATATGCCGGTGCTGATTCTGACCGCCGCGGACAGCGTCGACGAACGCGTCAAGGGTCTCGACCTCGGCGCCGACGACTACATGGCCAAGCCCTTCGCGCTGAACGAACTCGAGGCACGCGTGCGCGCCTTGACGCGGCGTGGCGCGGGCGGCGGCCCGACGGTCGTGCGGCACGGATCGCTGTCGTTCGATCAGGTCGGCCGGATCGCCTACATCAACGATCAGGTGATCGACCTGTCCGCGCGCGAGCTGGGCTTGCTCGAAGTGCTGCTGCAACGGATCGGCCGGCTGGTCTCGAAGGAACAACTCGTCGATCACCTGTGCGAATGGGGCGAGGAAGTCAGCAACAACGCCATCGAGGTCTACGTACACCGCCTGCGCAAGAAAATCGAGCCGAGCGGCGTGCGTATCATCACCGTACGCGGGCTGGGCTACTGCCTCGAGAAAGCGGCTGCGCCGGCTAACGCGAGCACCAACGCCATGAGCACGTCCCCGCCCGCCGAGCCTGAACCGCCCGCCTCGCCGTCGTCCGGCTCGATGCCGGCGAGCCACCACTACAAATAGAAGACGCCCATGTCCGCACGCGCAGACCGCGCTACGGCGCACGCGGCGGACCTCGACGAGGCGCGCGACGAGCGCTACGCCAACCCGTTCGCCCCGCCCGACGAAACCGAAGCCGCCGCCGAAGCACGCCCGCGCTCGCTGTTCGGCGAGATTCTAGACTGGATGCTGGCGCCGCTTCTGCTGCTTTGGCCGATGAGCCTCGCCGTCACGTATCTGGTCGCCAAGTCGATCGCGAACGGCCCGTTCGACCGCGCGCTCGAAACCGACGCTTACGTGCTCGCCCGCCAGATCCATCCGGTCAACGGCGTGGCCGAGCTATCGCTGCCCGATTCCACTCGCGATTTTCTGCGCACCGACAATGTGGACAGCGTGTTCTACCAGGTGCTCGGCACGCGCGGCGAACTCGTGGGCGGCGAGCGCGATATGCCGTTGCCACACGAGGAAGACCGGCCGCAGCCGGGTCTCGTCGAATTCCGTGACGACGTGCTGCGCGGCAATGACATTCGCGTCGCCTATACCACGGTCGAGTTTCCGCAGACGCCGGGGGCGCAGCCCGTACTAGTGCAGGTCGCCGAGACGCTCGACAAACGCAGCCAGCTCGCCAACGACATCATCAAAGGCGTGATCCTGCCGCAGTTCGTGATTCTGCCGCTCGCGATCCTGCTCGTCTGGTTCGGCCTCTCGCGCGGCCTCGCGCCGCTGCACGCGCTGCAAGCCCATATCCGCGCGCGCCGCCCGGACGACCTTTCGCCGCTCGAAGCGCGCCGCGCGCCGCCCGAAATCGAGCCGCTCGTCACCTCCTTCAACGATCTGCTGACGCGCCTCGAGCAGAACATGGAGCTGCAAAAGCGCTTTATCGCCGACGCCGCGCATCAGATGAAAACGCCGCTTGCCGGCCTGCGCACCCAGGCCGAACTGGCACTGCGCCAGGACGCCTCCGCCGAAGTGCACCGCTCGCTCGAACAGATCGCCACCAGTTCGGAGCACGCCGCACGGCTCGTCACGCAGTTGCTGGCGCTGGCGCGCGCGGAGAATCGCATGTCGGGCCAGATTTTTACGCCGGTCGAAGTGACGGAAGTGGCGCGCAGCGCAGTGCGCGACTGGGTTCAGGCCGCGCTCGCAAAGGAGATGGATCTCGGCTACGAGGGGCCAGACGAGCCCGTCGAAGTCGACGGCAATCCGGTCATGCTGCGCGAAATGCTGTCGAATCTGATCGACAACGCCATCCGCTATACGCCGCCGGGCGGGCGCATCACCGTCAGGGTGCGGCATGATGCGCCGGCCCGCCTCGTCCATCTGGAAGTCGAGGATACGGGGCTCGGCATTCCGGTCGCCGAGCGTTCGCGGGTGATCGAGCGCTTCTACCGGATTCTCGGCCGAGAAGGCGACGGTAGCGGCCTCGGGCTTGCGATCGTGCGCGAGATAGCGACCATGCATGGCGGCGAGCTGACGATCGACGACAACGTGTATCAAACCTCGCCGCGGCTTGCCGGGACGCTCGTACGTGTCAGCTTGCACATCCACGAGCGGGACGGGACTTACCCTAACGCCTCTTGAAAGCGCACACGCGCTATCCCAATATTAAGAAACGTTGACTGTGCATTGCGCGATTTTGAATATTAATTGACGCGCGTTGAATGAAATCGCACTGCACGCCGCAAGCTGCGATTTCACCTCGCCACGTCAGTACGCCGTAAGTTTCCACTCCAATAATCGGTTTCACGGGAACGCCGTTACCGGCGGACCGCGTGCATATCAATATTGGAGACGACATATGGCTACCGTTGGCGGGCAAATCTCGCACGTGCCGATGACGAGCGAAGAGAAACGGGTGATCTTCGCATCGTCGCTGGGCACGGTTTTCGAGTGGTACGACTTCTATCTGGCCGGCTCGCTCGCGGCCTTCATCAGCAAGAGCTTCTTCTCCGGCGTCAATCCGACAGCCGCCTTCATCTTCACGCTGCTCAGCTTCGCGGCCGGCTTCGCGGTCCGGCCGTTCGGCGCGATCGTGTTCGGGCGGCTCGGCGATCTGGTTGGGCGCAAGTACACGTTCCTCGTGACGATCGTGATCATGGGCCTGTCGACGTTCCTCGTCGGCTTTCTGCCGGGCTACGCATCGATCGGTATCGCCGCGCCGGTGATCTTCGTCGCCATGCGGATGCTGCAAGGTCTGGCGCTCGGCGGCGAGTACGGCGGTGCCGCCACCTACGTGGCCGAACACGCGCCGGCGGGTCGCCGCGGCTTCTACACGGCCTGGATCCAGACAACCGCTACCCTCGGCCTGTTCCTGTCGCTGCTGGTGATTCTCGGCGTGCGCACGGCAATGGGCGAAGAAGCGTTCGGCGACTGGGGCTGGCGCATTCCGTTTGTCGCGTCGATCCTCCTGCTGGGCGTGTCGGTGTGGATTCGTCTGCAACTGCATGAATCGCCGGTATTCGAGCGCATCAAGGCAGAAGGCAAGACCTCCAAGGCGCCGCTGACCGAAGCTTTCGGCCAGTGGAAAAACCTGAAGATCGTGATTCTCGCGCTGATCGGCCTGACCGCCGGCCAGGCGGTGGTCTGGTACACGGGCCAGTTCTACACGCTGTTCTTCCTGACGCAGACGCTGAAGGTGGACGGCAGCAGCGCCAACATCATGATCGCGATCGCGCTTCTGATCGGCACGCCGTTCTTCCTGTTCTTCGGCTCGCTGTCGGATCGTATCGGCCGCAAGCCGATCATCATGGCCGGCCTGCTGATCGCCGCATGCACGTACTTCCCGCTGTTCAAGGCGCTGACGCACTACACCAACCCGGCACTGGAAACTGCAACCGCGAAGGCGCCGATCGTCGTGATCGCGAATCCGGACGAGTGCTCGTTCCAGTTCAACCCGGTCGGCACCTCGAAGTTCACGAGTTCCTGCGACATCGCCAAGAGCGCGCTCTCGAAGGCCGGCCTGAACTACGAGAACGTCGCCGCGCCGGCTGGCACGCTGGCGGAGATCAAGGTCGGCGATACGGTGATCAACACGTATGACGGCAAGGCCGCCGACGCCAAGGATCAAGGCAAGGCGTTCGACAAGACGCTCGCGACGACGCTGAAGACCGCGGGTTATCCGCCGAAGGCCGATCCCTCGCAGATCAACTGGCCGATGAGCGTGGTGATCCTGACGATCATGATGATCTACGTGACGATGGTCTACGGCCCGATCGCGGCGATGCTGGTGGAAATGTTCCCCACGCGCATTCGCTATACGTCGATGTCGCTGCCGTATCACATCGGCAATGGCTGGTTCGGCGGCTTCCTGCCGGCGACCGCGTTCGCGATCGTGGCGGCGAAGGGCAATATCTTTTCGGGGCTGTGGTATCCGATCGTGATTGCGCTCATTACCTTCGTGATCGGCATGCTGTTCGTCAAGGAAACCAAGGACTCGGACATCTACGCGAAGGACTGAAACGCCTGATAGCCGCGGCAACTTGAAAAAGTTGTGCGCCGGGGGTTGACAGCCTCCGGCGGCGTCCGCATAATCTCGCTTCTTTCGGCGAATTAGCTCAGTTGGTTAGAGCGACGGAATCATAATCCGCAGGTCCGGGGTTCGAGTCCCTGATTCGCCACCAGTTGCAAGAAAAAGCCGCTGATCCGCAAGGTTCAGCGGCTTTTTTGTTTTGGCTTTCCAAACTGCAACTACAGCAACTTCAAGGAGGTTTCTTGATGACGTTTCGCACCGCCACACTTGCCGTGGCCACCGCTTCCATCGTGCTTCTCGGCGGCGCTGCCGCGTCGGCCGTTCAGGCCCAGACCCCGTCCGACAGCCAATGGCGCACGAGCGCGACCACGCTATCCACGCTGCTGCAGAACGGCTACAAAATCGTCGCTGTCGTGAACGGCGCTCAAGGCAGCGCCGGCCTGGCCGACACGATTTTCGTCCAGCGCGATCAGAGCGCCTTCAAATGCTTCGACCCGCAGCAGCCTGACGCGAAAACGAAAACGTCTGTCGCGCCGCCTGCCTGCTTCGAACTGGTTCCGCCGTCTGGAGCGACGGGGACTCCCGAGTCGAAGTAGCCGTCGCGCGGGGCAACCGCATGCCTCGCACGGCCGTCGTGCGGGAAAACGCAATGACCTGACTCATGTGGCGCCCCTGATCGCGGGGCGATCGCGACGCGGGCGCCACCGCCCGACCAGGGCAGCGCTCCGTTGCGCCATGTCGTGCATCCGCGCGACGATCGGGTCGAACTGCTCGGTGCCGCGCGTCGCGGATCCCTCGATCGAGCCGCGATATCAATGCATCACCGGTCCACCAACCGGCTCAGATTGCCCCGCACCCGCTGCAACAGGGCGATCAACTGCTTCGCTTCTTCGTCGGTGAAACCGCTCAGCGCTTCGAGCGCGACTTCGTCGCCGACCTTGCGCGCCCGGCCGAGGGTGCGCTCGGCCTTCGGCGTCATGCGCACCTGGCGTTCGCGGCGGTCCTGCGGGTTGGCGATCCGCTCGATCCAGCCACCCTCTTCCATGCGGTCGAGCAGACGGCCCGCCGATATCGGTGCGACCTCGAGCAGGTCAGCAAGCCGAGCCTGATTGGTGTCGCCGTAATGCGCGAGATAGGCGAGTACGCGACATTGCGCGCGCGTCAGGTCGACTGAGGACTTTGCAAGGTCGTCGAAACGCTTGCCGGTCAGACGGCCGACGTCGGAAATCAGAAAGCCGAAGCGCTCATCGAGTTGGGTTTTCATGGGCGGATTATACGAAAGGCCGCCGTTTTTCAGCGCTGAAGCCCGCGCAATTCAGGCTCCGCATAATTCCCGATGGCGCGCACTTGCGCAACCGATATACTAAGCATGCTTACTATATCGACGATCCTCGCTCATTCATGTCTTCCGACACTCCGGCGGCAAACACCGCCGCGCCGCTCAACCGATCGATGATCACCATTTCGATCATGCTGGCGACGCTGATCCAGACGCTCGACAGCACGATCGCCAACGTGGCGCTGCCGCACATGCAGGGCACGCTGTCCGCGTCGCAGGATGAGATCACGTGGGTGCTGACTTCGTACATCGTCGCGGCCGCGATTGCCACGCCGCTCACGGGCTGGCTCTCGGACCGGTTGAGCGTCAAGCGGTTGCTGATCGTCGCGATCGGCGGCTTCACGGTGTCGTCGGCACTGTGCGGATTGTCGGAGACGCTCACGCAGATCGTGGCGTCGCGCTTGTTGCAAGGCGTTTTCGGCGCGTCGCTGGTGCCGTTGTCGCAGTCCATCCTGCTCGATATCAACCCGCGCGAAAAGCAGGGCCAAGCCATGGCTGTGTGGGGCATGGGCGTGATGGTCGGACCGATTCTCGGGCCGACGCTCGGCGGCTGGCTCACCGACAGCTACAACTGGCGCTGGGTGTTTTTCATCAACGTGCCGATCGGCGCGTTCGCATTGTTCGGCGTGGCGACCTTCCTGCCTTCGCGCGAGCCGAAGCACGACGTGAAGTTCGATGCGTTCGGCTTCGCCACGCTCGGTCTGGCCATCGGCGCATTGCAAGCCATGCTCGATCGGGGCGAGCAACTCGATTGGTTCGGGTCGAACGAAATCGTCATCGAAGCGCTGCTCGCCGCGATCAGCTTCGCGTTCTTTCTCGTGCATACGGCAACGGTCGGCAAGAAGTCGTTCTTCAAATACGAGCTGCTGAGGGATCCGAACTTCGCCACCGGCACGTTCTTTATCTTCGTGATCGGCGCGGTGATGTATGCAACGCGCGCCTTGCTGCCGCCCATGTTGCAAAACCTGATGAACTATCCGGTCGCGACCACCGGGCTCGTCACGGCGCCGAGCGGCGCGGGCACGATGGTCGCCATGCTGTTCGCCGGGCGGCTGCTGAAGCGGATCGACGCGCGGATCTTGCTGCTCGCCGGCTTCCTGATCTCGGCGTTCGCGCTGTGGCAGATGATGCATTACACGATCGTGCTGTCGGCGTCGGATATCGTCTGGCCTGGCGTAATTCAAGGTTTCGGCCTCGGCCTCGTGTTCGTGCCGCTGAGCGCGCTGACCTTCTCGACGCTCACGCCCGAACTGCGCGCGGACGGCACCGCAACGTACAGCCTGATGCGCAATATTGGCAGCAGCATCGGCATTTCGATCGTGCAGACGCTGATGACCCGCAACACGCAGGTCTCGCACGCGGACCTTGCGGCCAATATCTCGGCGTTCAATCCAGCGGTCCAGCCCATGCTCAATAGCGGCTCGAACTACGACATGGCCGCGCTGAACGTCTCGATCACCCAGCAAGCGTCGATGATCGCGTATCTGAACGACTTCAAGCTGATGTTCATGGCGACGCTGCTGGTCATTCCGCTCCTGCTGCTGATTCGCCCGTCGCACAGGGCGCCGGATGCGTCGGTGGCGCACGCCGCGATGGATTGAGGCGCGGCGGCTGGCATGTCGCCCCGAGTCCGGCGGGCTCCGAACCGGCAACCGAGAAACGTTCTGGCGCGGCCGCTGAACCATCACCGCCGCGTGACCCTACGTGCAGCGCCGCGGGCCGCCTAGGCCTCGATCCGCGCGCGTGTCACACCTAACAGTCCCGCCATCGCCGTACGCGCTGCGGCGGCATCGCGATCACGAATCGCTTCGAATACCGCCGTATGCTCGGCCAGCGATGCATTGAACACGTCCGCGCGTTTTGCATTCAGACGCAGTTGCGCTTCGAGCGTGCGCTCGATCAGCGTACCGAGCGGAATCAGCAACTCATTGCTGCACGCAATCAGCACGCTCAAATGAAACTGCAGATCGGCGCGCACCCATTCGTCGACATTGCGCGCGGACACCATAGCCGCATGAGCCGCCGCGAGTGCGTGGAAGGTGACGTCCGTGTGCGAGTCCGCCGCGAGACCCGCGGCATACGGCTCGATCATCTCGCGCATTTCCTGCAACTTGAGTGCGAACGCCATCGGCTCGGCGACCCGCGAGTACCAGTCGAGCACGTCGGCATCGAGCAGGTTCCACGCATGTTTCGGACGCACGCGCGTGCCCACGCGCGGACGTGATTCGATCAAGCCCTTCGAAGTGAGCGTACGCAACGCCTCGCGCAACACCGTGCGACTCACGCCGAAGGTCTCCATCAACTCCGCTTCGCGCGGCAGGATCGAATCGGGCGCGTAATCGCCGCGCAGAATCGCGGTGGCCAGCAGATGGGCCACACGCCCATGCAGATCATGCTGAATAGCTTTCTCCCAGCGGCCTTGCGGCGCTATCGATATTGAAACTAAGCCCGGAAAAGAGCGCGATTATCGGGTATCTCCACCTTGAAATCACCGGCTTCGGCTACGTCGTGTCGAGGCGGGGTCTCTCCACTATCTGGCGAATAGTACTATTAATAGTACTTAGATGCGCTTTTGTTGTAGCATGTGAATCCTCAAATATTCCGCATGGGACGAGGGAGCGCTAAACCGCTCACCAGACCGATGCCTCGCATGGGGCCGGAGTAAACGCTAAAGCGCTAACTCCGGCCGTGCTTTGCATGGGGCCGGAGTAAGCGCTAAAGCGCTAACTCCGGCCGACACACAGGAGACGTACACCATGAAAATCACCAAGCTCGAAACCTTCATCGTTCCACCGCGCTGGTGCTTCCTGAAAATCGAAACCGACGAAGGCATCGTCGGCTGGGGCGAGCCGGTGGTGGAAGGCCGCGCGCATACAGTGGCGGCGGCCGTGGAAGAACTGTCCGACTATCTGATCGGCAAGGACCCACTGCTGATCGAAGACCACTGGCAGGTGATGTACCGCGCAGGCTTCTACCGTGGCGGCCCGATCACGATGAGCGCGATCGCCGGCGTCGACCAGGCGCTGTGGGACATCAAGGGCAAGCATCACGGCGTGCCGATTCACGCGCTGCTCGGCGGCCAGGTGCGCGACAGGATCAAGGTGTATTCGTGGATCGGCGGCGACCGTCCGAGCGACGTGGCCAATAACGCGCGCGCCGTGGTCGAACGCGGCTTCAAGGCCGTGAAGATGAACGGCTCCGAAGAGTTGCAGATCATCGACACCTTCGACAAGGTGCAAGGCGTTATCAACAACGTGGCGGCGGTGCGCGAGGCGGTCGGACCGAACATCGGCATCGGCGTGGACTTCCACGGCCGCGTGCACAAGCCCATGGCGAAGGTGCTGGCGAAAGAACTCGACCCGTACAAGCTGCTCTTCATCGAAGAGCCGGTGCTGTCGGAAAACGCCGAGGCGCTGCGCGACATCGTCAACCAGACCAACACGCCGATCGCGCTGGGCGAGCGCCTGTATTCGCGCTGGGACTTCAAGCACATTCTGTCGGGCGGTTACGTCGACATCATTCAGCCGGACGCGTCGCACGCGGGCGGCATTACCGAGTGCCGCAAGATCGCATCGATGGCCGAAGCCTACGACGTCGCGCTCGCGCTGCATTGCCCGCTCGGCCCGATCGCGCTGGCAACCTGCCTGCAGATCGATGCGGTGAGCTACAACGCGTTCATCCAGGAGCAGAGCCTCGGCATTCACTACAACCAGGGCAACGACCTGCTGGACTACATCAAGAATCCGGAAGTCTTCAAATACGAAGACGGCTTCGTGTCGATTCCGCAAGGTCCGGGCCTCGGTATCGAGGTCAACGAAGAGAAAGTGCGGGAGATGGCGAAGGTCGGCCATCGCTGGCGCAATCCGGTGTGGCGCCACGAGGACGGCAGCGTCGCCGAATGGTAATCGTGACGGCACGCCGCCCTTTTTTGGGCGGCGTTTTTTATTTCGCGGACGCGCTTTGGCATTCGCACTTTGTTATTCGCGCTTCGGCCTTTGTGCTTTTGTATTTGCGTTCCGACCTTTGCGCCTCCATAAGGCACGGCTGACGCGTTACGTCGACGTGACGCGCGCAGCGTCGCAGTAACGTAACATCCCGGACCGAACGGACTGAAACAGGCGTTTTGCGACCCTTTCCCACCTTGGCGCTATCCTCGCAAAGCCTTACCCAGAAAGGCTTTCACGCGATCTGTTCGGCATCGGACATACGCATGGCCCACTCCTTGCTCAAATGCATTCAAACGACAAATGCATCGGGGTACATCATGGGCGAATTCCTTCCGGACTATCTGCTGCGCGAACAGGCCGCCGTCGGCGCGCTGGTGATGTTCGGCGTGCTGCGCATCATCGGCGCGGCGCTGGCATACGAACGCGGCTGGCGCATCTCGGTCGTCGAGAAATGCTTTATCGGCGCCGCGGCGGTCTACTGTCTGCCGCAACTATTCGATCTCATGACGCATACATACGGTATGCGCGCCGCGGGAGCCGAACTCGAAGGCAAAGCCGCGGGCTGTGCCATCGCACTCTTTTGCGCGCCGATCCTCGGACATCGGCTCGGCCTCGAATAATCGGAGGCTGATCATGCGGCTGGCCAAGCGGCTCAGGAGGCGGGCGAGACCCGCATATCGAGCGGGCGACGTGCTGAAGCTCAAATCGGGCGGCCGTCCGATGACCGTGACCTGGAGCGGGCCCGTACTGTTCGCGTCGGGCAACTGGCTGATCTGCCAGTGGTTCAACGCGGCTGGCGACTTGCAGCAGGAGATGTTTCCGGAGGAGACCCTGGAACGGGCGAGCCACGCGCTTGCCGCCTGAAGAGCAGTAGCGGATTGCCGGCCACCGCCGGGCGACCGTGTGTATTGCGCCGCACGCTTTTAACGTGCGGCGCTTTTTTTGACGTTCAGGGCGCCTGCGGGCCGTCGCAGACTTGAGTCACCGCGGACACGCACGGCGCTCAGATGGCGGCAGCCGCGTCGCTCGTTTTGCGGCCGGTTTTGCGGCCCATCTTGCGGCCAATTTTTGCGACCCGTTTTGCGGCTCTTTTACGACTCGTCTTGCGGCTCATCCCGCGCCGAGGGGTCAACCGAGCGCGGCAAACGCCGGCACGCTATGCGACAACGCGGCCGCCGCGACGAACGCGCCGATCATTGCCAACGCTTCCAGATACAGGACGTTGACGAAGGTATGGGCGTCCATTGTCGAGGCCGTCCGGCGCAGACGCGGCAGCGCCGAAAAGCGGTTGAGTCCGCCGAGCACCAGCGCGAGCGCGATAAGCGCGAGCTTGAGCATCAGCACATGACCCCACGTGCTGAGTTCGATCGCCTCGAACGAGCCGCCCGAACCGCGCACCGCGTTGAAGATGCCGGAGAGCAGCACCAGCGCGACCGCCACCACCGATACATTCGACACCTGCGTCGCCGTGCGGATCAACATGCCGCGCGCGGTCGAGGTGCCGAGCGCCGGCAGAACCGCGAGCCCCGCCGCCATGGCCAGCCCGCCCCACACGGTGGTGACGAGCACGTGCAGCGTTTGCATGGCGACAGCGGCCGAGGCCGGCCCGGCATCGGCCGCATGCCCGAGCGACGCCTTGCCCGCGGCCACCGCGATCACGGCCAGCCACAGCAGCGCGTTGCGCAGCATACCGGTATGACTGGTCATGGCCGTGCCGAGCAGCACCAGCGCGCCGGCAAACGCAAGGCTCCAGCCATAGCCGACGTGGGTTTGCGTGAGCACGGTCGGCACCACGCCGAGCGCGGCCGGCAAGCCGACGCCGCTCATCGACGCCGCCTGATACAGGAGCCAGCCGAGATCCGCAAGCACCAGCACGACCGTGGCGGTCAGCATCGAGCGTTGCGCGCGCAACCAGGCGAGGCGCGCGGGCGAGACCTTCTGCTGGGCGTCCTTCGCGAGCCACGCGCCGAGCAACGCCGAACCGACGGCAAACGCGAACGCAATGTTCATGAGCGCGGCCATGGCGACCTGCCCGATCCAGAGTGCGTCGATGCTCATTTGACGATGAACGTAAAGTTGCCCTGGGTACGGTGGCCGTCTGTCGCTACCGCCGTCCAATGCACCGCATAGCGGCCGGCGCTCAACTGCGGCAGCGGCAGACGCATGACCTTGGCGTCGCCCCCGTCGACTTGCGACGAAACCTGCGCGGCCGTGTTACCGCTCGCGTCGGCAAGGGCGATCTTGCTGAAAGCCGGCTCGAGCGGCTCGGTGAAACGGATCGTCACTTCCGTGGGCGCAACGACTTCGGCGTTTGCCGCCGGTACGCTCGATGCCAGGTGCGCATGGGCGAATGCGGTGGACGCCGCAACCAGCGCCGCGACGCCGAGCATCGACGCTCGTAGCGCCGGACGGGAAAAATGGAGTAGCTTCATGTATGGCCGATAGCGGATGATCAGGAGAACGGTGGGCGTCAACCCGGGCGCATCCAGGCCGGATAGGGCCGGCGCGCCCGGAAGTGTACGCTTCGATGGTTCGCGCGGGCGTCGGTTCAACCTGCTTTGTTGATAGATCGCCCGCGTTAGCCGCTTGTGCCTTTGATTGCTCAGGCAAAATTGAGATGATCGACAGGTAGTCCGAAGCAGCCCTGCGCGTCAAACTGTCGCATGGTGGTGACAGCCGGAACCTCCTCTAATGTCTCAAATAGTCACCATCACCCTTCGATGATAGAATGCTGCGTCGCCGCAGCGCCGGCTGCCCTTCACACCGAGCCGCTCGAAGTTCGGTCAGGTCCCCGATTTTGATGGAGTTACGCGTGTCTTCAAGACGCATTTTCCGCCCGCTGCTCGCCCTTCTGCTGATCGGCTCCGCGGGTGTCTATAGCGCTGCGAAAGCGCAGACTCAACCGAAGGCCCCCGACACGATGGAAGCGCGCGTGCAAGGTTGCACGGCCTGCCACGGCACTCACGGCCAAGGTACCGACAACGACTACTTCCCACGCCTCGCGGGCAAGCCGGCCGACTATCTGTACAACCAGTTGCAGAACTTCCGCGAAGGGCGCCGCAAGTACCCGCCCATGAACTACCTCGTCACGTATCTCTCGGACGACTACCTTCATCAGATCGCCACGTACTTCTCGCAGCAGCGTCCGCCGTATCCGCCGCCGGCCAAGCCGACGGTGTCGTCGAGCACGCTCGCGCGCGGCCAGCAGATCGTGCTGAACGGCGACGCCTCGAAGCAGATTCCGGCTTGCGCGGCCTGCCACGGCAAGACGTTGACCGGTATGCAACCCGCTATTCCGGGTCTGGTTGGCCTGCACTCCGACTACATCAGCGCGCAGCTGGGCGCATGGCGCTCGGGCTCGCGTCACGCCATTGCGCCTGATTGCATGCACACCATCGCCACGCGCCTGACTGACGAAGACGTGAACGCCGTTGCCGCATGGCTTTCCACGCAACAGGCTCCACAAAACCCCGTGCCGGCTCCGGCCCGCTCGATGAAGACTCCGCTTGCCTGCGGCAGCGAACCGCAATAAGGCACCGGGAGAGACACTCAAATGAAACGCAAGTCTTTGTTCGCCCTCTCGGCAGTCGTCGTCGTTGCGGCTGCCGCACTCGTTCCCGTCCTGTGGTCGGGCGGCGACAACCTGCATAACGGCACGGCCATGGCGGCAACGCCCGCCGACCAGGCCGCGCTGATCAAGAAGGGCGAGTACCTCGCCCGCGCCGGCGACTGTATCGCCTGCCACACGGTGCGCGGCGGCAAGCAATTCGCCGGCGGCCTGCCCATGGCTACGCCGTTCGGCACGATGTTCACGCCGAACATCACGCCTGACGACCAGTACGGTATCGGCAAGTGGACGCAGGACGACTTCTACCGCGCCATGCACACCGGCCGTTCGAAAGACGGCAGCCTGCTGTATCCGGGCTTCCCGTTCACGAGCTACACGAAGGTCACGCGCGCCGACTCGGACGCGATCTACGCGTACCTGCGTTCGGTCACGCCGGTCAACGTGGCGAGCCGTCCGCACGAACTGAAATTCCCGTTCAACCAGCGCAACATGCTGATCGGCTGGCGTACGCTGTTCTTCCGTGAAGGCGAGTACAAGCCGGATCCGACCAAGTCGGTCGAATGGAACCGTGGCGCCTACCTGATCGAAGGCCTCGGCCATTGCGGCATGTGCCATACGTCGATCAACGCCATGGGCGGCCCGGTCAATTCGGCGGCATTCGCCGGCGGCCTGATCCCGCTGCAGAACTGGTATGCGCCGTCGCTCACGTCGAACAAGGAAGCCGGCCTCGGTGACTGGGAAACCAAAGACATCGCCGATCTGCTGAAGACCGGCGTGTCGAACCGCGGTGCGGTGTTCGGCCCGATGGCTGAAGTAGTTCACAACAGCCTGCAGTACATGTCGGACGAGGACATCAACGCGATGGCCACGTACCTGAAGACGATTCCGCAAAAGAGCGAAGCACCGGAACCGCTGCAGCTCGAAACGTCCGAGAAGTTCGGCGGCGAACTGTTGAAGCAAGGCCAGAAGATCTACGCTGACAACTGCGCGAAGTGCCACGCGGAAAATGGCCTCGGCATGCCGCCGGCCTTCCCGCCGCTCGCGAACAACCAGTCGATCCAGATGCCTTCGGCGGTCAACCCGATCCGCATGGTGCTGAACGGCGGTTACCCGCCGAGCACGGACGCCAACCCGCATCCGTACGGCATGCCGCCGTTCGCGCAAGCGTTGTCGAATCAGGAAGTGGCAGCCGTTGTGACGTACATCCGTATGTCGTGGGGCAACCACGGTACGGCCGTGTCGCCGCAGCAAGTGTCCGATCTGCGCTCGGCGCCGCTCGACTAAGCAGCGTTCGTCGCACCCGGGGCGCGGCCAGCGAAATTCGCGGCCGCGCCCTTCGTTTTTTCAGGACCGGTATCATGTGGACGTTCTGGTCCTTATGAACCGCGCAGGAGGAAAGAGTCGTGCATGTCGGTGAGCGTTTCAACAGCATTACCCACCTCGTCGGCGCCGTGCTGTCGGTGGCGGGTCTTGCAACGCTCGTCACGATGGGCGCACTCGACGGCGACGCATACAAGGTGGTCAGCTTCAGCGTCTACGGCGCGATGCTGTTCGTGCTGTATGCTATCTCCACGCTTTATCACAGCGTGCGCAGTCCGCGCGTGAAAGCGGTTCTTCAGAAGTGCGACCATTCGGCGATCTACCTGCTGATCGCCGGCAGTTACACTCCGTTCACGCTAGTCACATTGCGCGGACCGTGGGGCTGGTCGCTATTCGGCGTAAGCTGGGGGCTTGCCGCCCTTGGCATCGTGCAGGAACTGACGCTCGGGCGACGCACCCGCAGCGTTTCGATGGTGCTGTATGTGTTGATGGGATGGCTCGCGCTCGTTGCCGTCCGCCCGCTGGTGCATGCCTTACCGGCAGCGGGTACCGCCTGGCTCGTGGCCGGCGGGATCATCTACAGCGCCGGCATCTACTTCTTCATCAACGACGAGCGCATCCGGCACGGACATGGTATCTGGCACCTGTTCGTACTGGCGGGCAGTCTGTGTCAATTCGTCAGTGTTGCGCGCTACGTCGCGTGACATCCCACGGCGGCGAAATGCAACTTAAGGCCAGTCAACGTGTCTGCATAGCGCGTTGAAGCATTCGGCACGCGCTTCCCGCGTGCCGCCGATTTCTCTGCGACCGGGAACTGGGCTTCGGGCCTCGAACATGCCATGTGGGTGTGTTCATGCCGCGTTGATGCCTGCCTGGGCCCATGTGTGCCGTTCGCGAAACTGCATTGCAAAGAGCTTTTATGTCTTTTGATTCTCTCGGCTTGTCCGAACCGTTGGTCCGCGCTGTCCACGAACTTGGCTACACCACGCCGACTCCGATCCAGACGCAAGCGATTCCCGCCGTGCTCAATGGCGGCGACCTGCTGGCCGGTGCGCAAACCGGCACCGGCAAGACCGCCGGCTTCACGTTGCCTATCTTGCAACGTCTGAACTCCATGCCCGCCGTTGCGACCGGCTCGGGCAAGCGCGCGGTGCGCGCGCTAATACTCACGCCCACGCGTGAGCTGGCCGCACAGGTCGAAGAAAGCGTGCGCGCCTACGGCAAGTATCTGAAGCTGAAGTCGACCGTGATGTTCGGCGGTGTCGGCATCAATCCGCAGATCGGCGCGTTGAGGAGCGGCGTGGACATCGTCGTCGCGACGCCGGGCCGTTTGCTCGACCACATGCAGCAGAAGACCATCGACCTGTCGCATCTCGAGATTCTCGTGCTCGACGAAGCCGACCGCATGCTCGATATGGGCTTCATCCATGACATCAAGCGCGTGCTCGCCAAGCTGCCGCCGAAGCGTCAGAACCTGCTGTTCTCGGCCACCTTCTCCGACGAGATCAAGACGCTCGCCGACAATCTGCTCGACTCGCCGGCGTTGATCGAAGTCGCGCGCCGCAATACGACGGCGGAAACGGTCGCGCAGAAGATTCACCCGGTGGATCGCGACAA
Source organism: Burkholderia sp. WP9 (assembly GCF_900104795.1). Taxonomy (NCBI): domain Bacteria; kingdom Pseudomonadati; phylum Pseudomonadota; class Betaproteobacteria; order Burkholderiales; family Burkholderiaceae; genus Burkholderia; species Burkholderia sp. WP9. Next base: position 4,385,986 of record NZ_FNTG01000001.1, on the reverse strand, counting down.
GAAGCGCGAACTGCTCACGCATCTGATCAAACAGCACAACTGGTTCCAGGTGCTGGTGTTCACGCGCACCAAGCACGGCGCCAACCGCCTTGCTGAACAGTTGACGAAGGACGGCATCAACTCGCTGGCGATTCACGGCAACAAGAGCCAGTCGGCCCGTACCCGCGCGCTCGCCGAGTTCAAGGACGGTACGCTGCAGGTGCTGGTGGCGACCGACATCGCCGCGCGCGGCATCGATATCGATCAATTGCCGCACGTGGTCAACTACGATCTGCCGAATGTGCCGGAAGACTACGTGCACCGCATCGGCCGTACGGGCCGCGCAGGCGCGACGGGCGAAGCGGTTTCGCTGGTGTGCGTCGACGAACTGCAATTGCTGAAGGACATCGAGAAGCTGATCAAGCGTCCGGTGCCGCAGGAAGTGATCGCCGGCTTCGAGCCGGACCCGACCGCGAAGCCGGAGCCGATCCTGCGCCGCGGCCAGGGTGGTGGCGGCGGTGGTGGTCGCTCGCCGCGTCAGGGTCAAGGCGCACCGAAGCGCGACGACGCACGGCGCGATGGCGGCGGTTCTGCGAAACCGGCACAACGCTCGGGTCAACGCCCGGCGAACGGTCAGCAGCAACCGAAGCCTCAGGGTGCGAAGCCGACCGGCAACGGCGGCCAGGCGCGTCGTGACGGTCAGCGCCACGACGATCGGCCCCGTGCCGTCGCGCATGAAGGCAGTGCCGCTCAGCATGCGCCGCGTAAGCCGCAGGGTGCGAAGCCGCAAGGCGGCAATCCGGGCGCGTTGCTGGGTGGCGCGAAGCCGCGCAACGACGCGCCGCGCGGTGGCCAGCCCACGCGCAGCGGCCAGCGCGGGCGTTGAGGTTTTGCGTTGAGGTTTGCGCTAAGCCCCTGCGCCAAGCCCCTGCGCCAAGCCTCCAAGCGGCGGCCACATCGGCCGCCGCTTTCTCGCAAACAACGACTAGCGGCCAGCAGCAGCCGCTGCTTGCTTCAGGTGTTCGATCTGCCACTCCCATCGGTCGAGCACCGCCTTTCCCTCCCCTTCCAGGGCGAACGTAATGCCGCTAGTCAGGCGCGCATAACGAACGCTTTGCGCCTCAGCCGTGTCAATCGAACCGTGCAGATAGACGAGCCCGCTGGCATCGCCGGCAACACTCGCTAGCGGCGTCATCAGCAGCTGCACCTGATAAAACGCTTCGTCGCAAACAAAGGTCAGTGCCGCCCGGCCGCTTTGCGTAATGGCGCGCGTCGCCCTCGCTTGCGGCCACAACGCGATGCATAGCGTGCGCGAATCAGGCGCATACAACTCGCCGACGCCAAGCAGCGACGTGCGCACATGGCCATTCGTATCGACGCTCAGCAGCGACGCGGTAAAACCCGTCTTACTCGCAAGCGACGAACCGTCGAACAACGCGCGCACGGCGTCGGGCCATTCATCGAACACGTTGTGTTCAAGCGGGCGTTCGGAGGCGGGGGAATCGCTCATCATGTCGATCCGGTTGGAAGTGGCCAATCACGCATCATGCCTTGAAAAACAAATGGCCCGCACGAGCGGGCCATTTTCAAAGCGAGCCGTCGACGCAGGCCGACGGCAGGCCGATCCGCGCGGTCAGCGGAAAAAAACGTGCTGCGTGATCTTGGCGAGTGGGTAATGCACGCCCGGCTGAATCCTCGCCGGCAGATCGAGCGGCTTGAGCAGCATCTTCACGCACATATCCGCCGACAGGTTACGCCGCACCAGCGCATTGATACGCGCCGCGCGTTCGCGGTTATAGGCCGAGTCATGCACGCGTTCCGGATAACGAACCGCGAAGACATGCCGCAAAGCGATCTCCGAGTCTTCGTTCTTGATCTCCATTACGCGGCGCATCAGCGCGCCCAGCACTGCGAGACGGCCGTTGCCTTCGATCCTGTTGTACTTCTTGAAGTACTTGAAAAAGTGCTTGTAGTGACGGACTTCGTCGGTGCGGATGTTGTCGGTGATCTGCTTGAGCACCGGCTCGTCCGAGCACTCGCCGATCGCGCGATACAGCGTAGCCGTGCCGGTCTCCACCACGCAGCGCGCGACCATTTCGAGCGCGCGGGTCTTCTCGAAGTCCTCCACCGAACAGGTCAGCGAGTACTCTTCCATGAAATTGCGAAATGCCGTGTCCCAGTCGAACTCCGGCCACACGTAAGCGATATACGTCTTGAGCGCGCGGCCATGCTGCAACTCTTCCGGCTCCCACTCCTGGTTGAGCCAGGCCGAGACTTCAGGATCGCCGTTAAAGAACGTACTCAGATTGCTGGTGTAAAGATCGGAGCCGCTTTCAATAAACGAAGACGCGCACAGCAGCAGCAGCAAATCTTCGTTAGCGACGGCCTTTTGCCGATCAATGCGGGTGAGGTCGATATCCTCGATCCGCCAAGGCATGACATGGTTCAGCTCTGTGTGCATCGTGTCTTGCTCCGAAAACTGTATCGACTCGTGGAGCATGCTCGAAACAGCCCGCTCTCGCCCGAGCGGTCCGCCGTGTCAGATACAGCGCCTTGATTAGAGTTAACCCCTTGTATCTTGCATCTTAGCCGGTGTTTCGCAACTCTGCAGATAACCCAGCACAGACCATGCCGAGACGCGGCAGTTCCAATTTCGGGTAGTCAAAACATTCGGTCGGATAAAAGCGCGGCGCGCGAGGCAGAAAAAAAGCCAGCTCGAAGAGCTGGCTTAAGTCTGCGACGATCATCGTCGATGAGGACTGGCAGGACCGGGCGATGTGCCGATTCGAAGCAACCGGCCCTGGCCGCTCAGGCAGGCTGTACACCTTGAGGCACACGGACGCGGCGCACGCGCCAGGCCACGACGATGAGCGAGAGGCCAGACAGCACCGCGGCAATCAGCACGTAGTAGCTGGGCGCAAGTTTGTCGCCGGTCAGGTGAATGAACGTTTCGACGATCGTCGGTGCGAAGCCGCCGAAGATCGTCACGCCGATGCTGTAAGCGATTGAAAGACCGGTCGAGCGCACCTGCGTTGGAAAGATCTCGGACATCAAGGCGGGCATCGGCCCGGAATAGGCGGCCTTGAAAATGCCCGCCGTGCCCTGCAACAGCAGCAGCCAGCCGATGGTCGGATGAGTCTGCAACAGCGCGAACATCGGATAGATCAGCGCCCCCATCAGGATCGACGTGGTTAGCATGATGCGAATCCGGCCAATGCGATCGGACAACGCACCCATCACCGGCGAAAGCAGAAACTGCAGGCCGCCATTGAGCACCACCACGCCGAACGATGCCGCCGCCGGCATATGCAATTGCTTGACGGCGTACATCGGCATGTAGAGTTGCAGCACGTACACGCCCACCGTGGATTGCGCGACGATGCCAACGGCAAGCAGCAGGTTGACCCACTGGCTGGCGAACGACGCGTCCTTCTCTTCGCTCGCCGCCGCGCGAGTGCCGCTCGCCTCACGCGCGGCGCGCAGCGCCAGGAACTCGGGCGTCTCGTCGAGGTGCGAACGGATGTAATAGCCCACCGGGCCGACCAGCAAACCGAACACGAACGGAATGCGCCAGCCCCAGTTATTCAGTTGCTCGGACGGCAGCCACGCGGTCAGCAGCGAGCCGAACGCGGCCGCGGTGATCGCGGCGAGCCCCTGGCTCGCGAACTGCCAGCTCGCGTAATAGCCGCGGCGCGACGCGCTATGTTCGACCATGAAGGCCGTCGCACTGCCGAACTCGCCGCCCACCGCGAAGCCTTGCACGAGCCGCGCGAGCAGAATCAGGATCGGCGCTGCAATGCCGATCGACGCGTACGGCGGCATCACGGCCATCGTGAAGGTGCCGACCATCATCAGCGCGATGGCGAGCGTCAGCGCGGCCTTGCGTCCCTTGCGGTCGCCGTAGATGCCCAGCACCACCGCGCCCAGTGGCCGCATGAGGAACGAGATGCCGAAGGTGGCGATGGCGAGCAGCGTGGAGAGCCACTCGTCCTGCATCGGGAAAAACTGTTTGGCGATGATGGTCGCGAAGTAACCGTAGACCAGAAAGTCGAACCACTCGAGTGCATTGCCGACCGACGACGAAAACACGATCCGCCGCACCATCGCTTTGGAAAGCGGTGCCGATCGAGAATGAGCGGAAGTTGTCGCCGTGGGCGACGCGGGGGTCTGCATGAAGTCTCCTGCCTGTCTGAGGTCTGATGCCCGATGCCGGGTGTACCGGAAGCGCCGTTGGCGTCCGGCAATTCTGATTGTTGCGATGCCGTGAAATGGCAGTCGGTCACGCGCGCCGCCGACTCCGTGCACGATGCCGCGCGTGCGTGGCTGCGCGCGTAGCGAAGCGGCCGACTCGATGGGCGGCCGCCGCGCGCGTGGATGCTTTCAGAACCCGGCGGCCAGCCCGTCACGGCGGCTGTCGCTCGCCGCCACATAGCCGTGCTCCGGATCGTTGCGATCGAGCTTCCAGATGTACTGGCCGGAGCCGAAGTCCATGTACGGATCGTCCACCGATTTGATGACGTGGCCGCGCTTCTGCAAGGCCTCGGCGGTCTTCGGATCGAGCGTCGACTCGATGTCGATCGTGAAGTCGCGATTGACCTTCCAGCGCGGCGCGTCGCACGCGGCCTGCGGCTGCTGACCGTAGTCGAGCATCCGCACGATGGATTGCAGATGACCTTGCGGCTGCATGTCGCCGCCCATCACGCCGAAGCTCATCACCGCTTCCTGCTGGCCGTTCACCTGCTGCGTGAGGAACGACGGAATGATCGTGTGGAACGGACGCTTGCCGCCTTCCACCACGTTCGGCGACTTTGGGTCCATCGAAAAACCGCAACCGCGGTTCTGCATGGCGATGCCGCTGTCCGGCACCACGATGCCCGAGCCGAAGCCCATGTAATTCGACTGGATGAAGCTGACCATCATGCCGCGCTCGTCCGCCACCGACATGTAGATCGTGCCGCCGGCCTTCGGCATGCCAAAGTCGAACTGCGTGGCGCGCTTGTGATCGATCAGCTTGGCGCGCGAGGTCAGGTACGCGTCATCAAGCATCTGCTCGGGCGTGACTTCCATCGAACGCGGATCGGCCACGTAGCGATAGACATCGGCGAACGCGAGCTTCATGGCTTCGATCTGCAAGTGCTGCGACTCGACGTTGTCGACCGCCAGTTCCTTCACATCGAATTTTTCGAGGATGCCCAGCGCGATCAGCGCCGCAATGCCCTGCCCGTTCGGCGGAATCTCGTGCACCGTGTAACCGCGATAGTCCTTGCCGATCGGCTCGACCCAATCCGCTTTGTAGTTGCGCAGATCGTCGGTGGTCAGCGCGCCGCCGCCTTCGCGCGCAAACGCGGCGATCTGCTCGGCGATCTCGCCCTCGTAGTACGCGCGCGGGCCTTGCTCGGCAAGCTTGCGCAGTGTCTTTGCGTGGCCGGGAAAGCGTACCAGCTCACTCACTTCAGGCGCGCGGCCGCGCGGCATGAAGGTTTGCGCGAAGCCCGGCAGGTCCTTCAGTTCCGGCACGGCCGCGGCCCATTTATAGGCGACGATGCTTGCCACCGCATGACCGCGCTCGGCGATCTCGATGGCCGGCTCCATCAGGTCGGCGAACGGCAGCGTGCCGAATTTCTGATGCAGTGCTTCCCAGCCGGCGATCACGCCAGGCACCGTCACCGCGTCCCAGCCACGCGTGGGCTGCTTCGCGAGACCGTTTTCTTCGCCGTACTTGCGCTTGAAGTAGTCGACGTTCCATGCCGCCGGCGACACGCCCGACGCGTTCAGGCCATGCAGCTTCTTGCCGTCCCACACCAGCGCGAAGGCGTCGCCGCCCAAACCGCACGATACCGGTTCGACCACCGTGATAGCGGCCGCTGCCGCAATGGCCGCATCGACGGCATTGCCGCCCTTCCAGAGCATGCGCAGCCCGGCTTGCGCCGCGAGCGGATGCGAAGTCGAAACGATGTTGCGCGCGAATACAGGAAGACGCGGCGTCGGATAAGGGTTTTGCCAGTTGAAGCCAGTCATGTCGAACACTCTTGAAAGCGCGGCCCGGCTTGCGGAACGCGGAACCATCGGAAACGGGCGAATCAGGAAAACGCCGGCGAAGCACGAATCAAACGAAGAACCCGGGATTGCATCGTGATCCGACCCAAAAAACAAATTCATTTATGAACTGAATAAATGCGTAAACAACCTGAATGCGTCTCGCCGGCCGCCGCACCGTCGTCTCACGTCTTATGCATGTCGCACGAGTTGGCAGACAAGGCGCGCGATGGTCTTACAATACGCTCACCCCGTTCACGCATTACCCGCTTACTGGCCAAGCCTGACGCGCCGGCAGCGGGTCACGCAGACAAAAATCCCACGAACCGAGACACATGACCCGAGACCCCCGCCTGACTCTCAACGCCCGGCAACAGGAACTGCTGGAGTGGGTGCAACGCGACGGCTTCGTGACCGTGGACGACCTCGCAGCCCACTTCGACGTGACGCCGCAGACGATCCGCCGCGACGTCAACTGGCTCGCCGACATGAATCTGCTGCGCCGCTATCACGGCGGCGCCAGCCTGCCGACCAGTTCCGAGAACGTCTCCTACACCGCGCGTCAGCGCATGTTCCATGAAGAGAAGCGGCGCATCGCAGCGCTAGTGGCCACTCACATTCCCGACCAGGCCTCGCTCTTCATCAACCTCGGCACCACCACCGAAGAAGTAGCGCGCGCGCTCAACCGCCACCGCGGCCTGCGCGTGATCACCAACAACCTGAACGTCGCCAGCATGATGAGCGGCTATCCGGATTGCGAGGTGCTGGTGACGGGCGGCATCGTGCGGCCGTGGGACAAAGGGATCGTCGGCGAACTGGCGATCGATTTCATCCGGCAGTTCAAGGTGGACTTCGCGATCATCGGCACGTCGAGCATCGAACCCGACGGCACGCTGCGCGATTTCGATACGCGCGAAGTGCGCGTGGCCGAGGCGATCATCCAGCATGCGCGCACCGTTTTCCTCGCCGCCGACAACTCGAAATTCGGCCGGCCCGCGCTGGTCCGTCAAGGCCATCTCGATCAGATCGACGCGTTGTTCACAGACATGGCGCCGCCTGCCGAGATGACCGAGACGCTCACCGCCGCCAACTGCCAGGTGTATGTCGCCGAATAATTCCAGGCGTTCTCCGCCATGTTGCAGCGCACGGGAAACTTCGAGTGAAATCAAGAGTCTGGCTGCGACCCCCAACCGCCGCTGACACGCCCAATTGTCAAAGGGAAAATTTACTGGGGCCGATTTGGTGTTTAACGTGCGGTTGACTACACTCCAGTTCCCCGGCGTGCATTGCGCGTTCCGCGTAGCGCCGGTTGCGTGAAACTGTCGTGTTAGCCGTACCTCCCGCCTGATTCTTTGCGGACTTCACTGGTTTGAGCCAGTTGCCGGCAAGGCCGTCCGCGTTTGCTTGACATGGAGAGAACGATGCTGAGTCCGCATGAATTCGCCACGTTGTTGCTCGTCAAGGACGCTCCCAATCAAGTCGACATGGAGCGAGAAGAACTCGACGCACTGCTGGAACGCCAGCTCGTGCAACTCGAACGGCTCGCGTCGGGCAACGAACAATGGCGCGTGACTGAAACGGGCGATAGCGCATTGCGGGCCATCAAGCGACTTTCCTAGTTTTCCGGGTCTTACCGCGATTTAACGGGTTTTACCGCGTCTCACCGCCGGACTGTCAGTCGATGTCCGGCGCGGTGACGCGGGCAAGCAGCGCGTGCATGCGGTGCGATGAGATGGCCCGGACACCATTCGTGCGAAAAGCAGGACGCCGTCCCGTGTCCGCTTTATTGTGCCCAAGTCATTTACGCAGTAAATTGACGCGACGGACCTTCTGCCTTCGCGCATGCCCAAAACGCTTTCCCCCGACGACATCCAGCAATTTCGCGAGGCCATGCGGCGCGTGGCCGAGGACGCGTTCGCCACGCGCGGCGCGGAGGGCGTGACGATGCGCGAACTGGCCAAGGAGTTGGGGTGCAGCGCCATGACGCCCTATCGCTACTTCCGCGACAAGGACGAGATTCTCGCGATGGTCCGCGCGGCCGCCTTCAATCGCTTCGCAACGCGCCTCGAAGCGGCAGCAAAAGCCGCCCCGGAAACGGATCATTCTTTGGTGAGCGAAGCCTACGTCGCTTTCGCACTCGACGAACCGCATGCCTACCGTTTGATGTTTGATTTGACTCAACGGGACAGCGTCTATCCGGAACTCGCCGCCGCTTCGCAGCGCGCGTGGCGCATGCTCGGCGCGCACTTCGAGCGGCTCGTGGCCGCGGGCATTCTGGAAGGCGATCCCCAGTTGATCGGCTACGCATACTGGGCGAGTCTGCATGGCTTCACCATGCTGGCGCTAGCCAATCAGTTGCCGCTGCCTCAGGCGCAGCAACCGGCCGTCCACGATACGCCGACGCGCGAAGCCGTATTCGCCCAGATTCGCCGCATGTTATGGCGCGGCGCGCAGCCGCAGCGCGGCTAGCGCAAACCACACTTGCATCCGTTCAGCCACCTGCAGCAAACGTTGTGGAACACAGCCCCCGCTTGAATCTCAGCCGTTGCGCAAGGTCGGATCGACAGCCGCGCGCCAGCTCAACGCGCGGGCCCGCTGGTCGATGAAGAACGTCACCCACTGATTGCGTACTTGCGGATCAGCGCTCGTGCCCTGGCTCGTGTAACGCTGCGCAATCGACGTCTGGAACGCGCAGAAATCGTCCTTCGACAACTTGCCATGCCGGTTCGCCACATAGGCATCGAACATGGCCGCGTAGACGCCTTGCGCGTCGTTGCCGTAGTCGACCGTCTGGGCACTGCACATCTGTTGCAACGACACGAATGACGGTGCGCCCATCGTTCCCGTCAGGCTCGGCGAGCTGATGCATCCCGCGAGAAGCGCTGCGGCGCCGATCATCAAAAGTCCACGCATGAATTCACCTCGAAATGGCTGCTGCCGAGAGTATCGTCCGTGGCCGCGCGTTGCGCCACTACCCGCACACCGGTTAGAGGGTCAGCCAAACGATCCGAACTTTACTTTTTCGAATATGTTCATTAAAGTTCGAAAACGAACACTATCGATTCGATAGATTTTCTAAACGGCTTTTCATATCTCAGATACACAGCGCAGGGGACACAGCAGGTGACGCAAGGCTCAAGATACGATTTGCTCGTCGTGGGCGGTGGGATCAACGGCGCCGGCATCGCTCGCGATGCGGCGGGCCGCGGCCTGTCGGTGCTGCTGTGCGAACAGGACGACCTGGCGGCGCACACGTCGTCGGCCAGTACCAAGCTGATTCACGGCGGCCTGCGCTATCTGGAATACCGCGAGTTCGGGCTGGTGCGCAAAGCCCTGCAGGAGCGTGAAACGCTGCTGCGCGCCGCGCCGCACATCATGTGGCCGCTGCGCTTCGTGATGCCGCACATGCCCGATCTGCGCCCGGCCTGGCTGATCCGCGCCGGTCTTTTCCTGTACGACCATCTCGCCAAACGCGAACTGCTGCCGGGTTCGCGCGGCATTGTGATGCGCAACCATCCGGCGGGCGTGCCGCTGGTCGATTCGATCAAGCGCGGTTTTGTGTACTCGGACGGCTGGGTCAACGACGCGCGTCTGGTCGTATTGAACGCACTGGACGCCAAAGAGCGCGGCGCGAAAATCCTCACGCGCACGAAACTGCTGAGCGCCGTGCGCGCCGGCGGCGAATGGCGCGCCCAGCTCAAGCGCGACGACGGCACGATTCTGGACGTGCGCGCCGCATCCATTGCGAACGCCGCGGGCCCGTGGGTCGGCGAACTGCTGCAAGGTGCGCTCGGCCGCGCGGCGTCGCACAGCGTGCGGCTCGTGAAAGGCAGTCACATCGTCACGCGGCGGCTGTTCGAGCACGATCACGCGTATATCTTCCAGAATCCGGACAAGCGCATCATCTTCGCGATTCCCTACGAACACGATTACACGCTGATCGGCACGACGGATCTCGAGTATCGCGACGACCCGTCGAAAGTGGCGATCAACGCGGAAGAAACGCAGTACCTGTGCGACTCGATCAACCGCTATTTCAAGCAGAAGATCTCGCCCGCCGACGTGCGCTGGACCTATTCAGGCGTGCGTCCGCTGCTCGAGGAGGAAGGCGCGGACAACCCGTCGGCGGTCACGCGCGACTACTCGCTCGAACTCGACGCGCCTGCCGGTGAAGCGCCGTTGCTCTCGGTGTTCGGCGGCAAGATCACGACCTTCCGCAAACTGGCGGAAGAAGCCGTCGACAAACTCGCGCAAGCGCTGCAAAACGGCGCGTCGTCATGGACGGCCGGTGCGCCGTTGCCCGGCGGCGATATGCCGAACGCCAACTTCGAGCGCTTTCTCAGCGAATTCAAGCAGCAGCATGCGTGGCTGCCGGCCGATCTGGCGCACCGCCTTGCCCGCGCCTACGGCACACGTGCCAAGCATGTCATCGGCAACGCGCGCTCCGTGGCCGATCTCGGCCGCGCTTTCGCGCCCGGCCTGTACGAAGCGGAACTGACTTATCTGCGCGACACCGAATGGGCGCGCAGCGCGCAGGACGTGCTCTGGCGCCGTTCGAAACTCGGCTTGCATGTCGAACCGGGCACGCTCGATTCGATCACACGCGATATCGATACGTGGTTCGCCCGCGAATCCGCGCGACAGAGCGCATAGTCAGATATCGCTACGCAGCGCACCGCTGCATCCGAAGGAACCGGATCGCTTCACCTCTCGGCTGGACCAGGCTGGGCCGCATCGTCACACGTGTTGCAGCCCGCTTAAAACAACAAGCCGTTCCCGTCGCCGGCTACCCGTCCGGCGATTCATAAAACGCATGGAGAAGAGACAATGCAGGATCAGTACATCCTCGCGCTTGACCAAGGCACCACTAGCTCGCGCGCGATGCTGTTCGACCGGCTCGGCAATATCGTGTCGACCGCTCAAAAGGAATTCCAGCAAATCTACCCGCGTCCGGGCTGGGTCGAGCACGATCCGCAGGAAATCTGGTCGACTCAGGCGGGCGTCGCCGCTGAAGCCGTGACGCGCGCCGGCATGAACGGCACCTCGATCGCAGCGATCGGCATCACCAATCAGCGCGAGACCACCATCGTGTGGGATCGCGAAACCGGCCATCCGATCTATAACGCGATCGTTTGGCAGGACCGCCGCACTGCCGACTTCTGCGACCAGTTGAAGGAGCAGGGTCTCGAAGAAAAAGTCCGCGCGAAAACCGGCTTGCCGATCGACTCGTATTTCTCGGCGACCAAGATCCGCTGGATTCTCGACAACGTAGAAGGCGCGCGCGAAAAGGCCAAACAGGGGCGCCTTGCATTCGGCACCGTCGATAGCTGGCTCGTGTGGAATTTCACCAAGGGCGGCCTGCACGTCACCGACGTCACCAACGCGTCGCGCACCATGCTGTTCAACATCCACTCGCTGAAATGGGACGACGAGCTGCTCGAAGCGCTCGACATTCCGCGCAGCATGCTGCCGGAAGTGCGGGCTTCGTCGGAAGTGTATGGGCCGACCAAGACCACCGTGTTCGCTTCCAAGATTCCGCTCGCGGGCATCGCCGGCGACCAGCACGCTGCCCTCTTCGGCCAGATGTGCACCGAGTCGGGCATGGTGAAGAACACCTACGGCACCGGCTGCTTCCTCGTGATGAATACCGGCGACAAGCCGATCGAATCGAAGAACAATCTCGTCACCACGATCGCCTGGCAGATCGGCGATCAGATCAATTACGCGCTGGAAGGCAGCATTTTCATTGGCGGCGCCGTGGTGCAATGGCTGCGCGATGGCCTTGGCATCATCAAGAACGCCGCTGAAATCGAAACGCTGGCGCGCAGCGTGCCGCATTGCGACGGTGTGTATCTGGTGCCCGCCTTCGCCGGTCTCGGCGCGCCGCACTGGAACGCACGCGCTCGCGGCACGCTGTTCGGCGTGACGCGCGGCACGTCGTCGGCGCATATCGCACGCGCCGCGCTCGACTCGATCGCCTATCAATCGCTCGACGTGTTGAAGGCGATGGAAGCCGACTCCGGCATTCGCATCGGCGAATTGCGAGTGGACGGCGGCGCCTGCGCGAACAATCTGCTGATGCAATTCCAGGCGGACATTCTCGGCGTCGACGCCGTGCGCCCCAAGGTGTCGGAAACGACCGCGTTGGGCGCGGCTTATCTGGCCGGTCTCGCGGTCGGCTACTGGAAGGATGTCGACGAACTGCAAAGCCAATGGAAGCTCGACCGCCGCTTCACCCCCGCGCTGCCGCATGCCGACGTGAAGGAATGCCTCGACGGCTGGAAGCGCGCGATCCGCGCCGCAAAGGCTTGGGCCGACACGCCTTGAGCGTGGTTTTCTAACACTCGCCTCTCGACATAAAGAAGCTGCTTATCCAGCGGCTTCCCTGACAACTATATTTCGGATACCCAACGATGCATCCTTACATTGCAGAATTCATCGGCACGGCGCTCGTGGTGCTGCTCGGCGACGGCGCCGTCGCCAACGTGCTGCTCGCGCGGACCAAAGGCAAAGGCGCGGACCTGATCGTGATCGTGATGGGCTGGGCGATGGCCGTGTTCATCGCCGTCTATGTCACCGCTTCGTTCAGCGGCGCGCACCTGAATCCTGTCGTGACCGTCAGCCTCGCGCTGGCCGGCAAGTTCGCGTGGGCCAAAGTGCCGGGCTATGTGGCCGCGCAGATGCTCGGCGGCATGGCCGGCGCGCTGCTCGTGTGGGTCGCCTATCGCCAGCACTTCGTGAAAGAAGGCGATGCCGACGTGAAGCTCGGCGTGTTCTGCACCGCGCCGGCGATTCGCAGCGTGCCGCATAACCTGCTCACCGAAATGATCGCCACGTTCGTGCTGATTCTCGGCGTGCTGTATCTGGCTTCGCCGCAAGTCGGCCTCGGCGCGCTCGATGCGCTGCCGGTCGGCCTGCTGGTCCTCGGCATCGGCATCTCGCTCGGCGGCCCGACCGGCTACGCAATGAGCCCCGCGCGCGACCTGTCGCCGCGTCTGATGCATGCGCTGCTGCCGATTCCGGGCAAGCGCGACAGCGATTGGCACTATGCGTGGATTCCGGTGTGCGGTCCGTTGCTGGGCGGCGCGGCGGCTGCGTGCCTGTATCTGTATCTGCACGCGCATTGATCTGACGGCGTAGTCAAGAGCCGCCTCGAACGCCCACCCAGGACGTTCCGAAGCCGTGACGGAGAACGGCGGCGCCGCGCAGGCGGCGCCAAAGCACGTATCATGACGCTTTCACTCTCCGCGCATAAGCTTGCAATTGCCTTGCCCATGCGCTTCGCTTTCCGTTTTCAGCCATGATCGACCACCTCATTTGCGACTGCGACGGCGTGCTCGTCGACAGCGAAATCATCGCTGACCGCGTCATGTTCGAAACGCTGACCGCCACGTTTCCCGGCCTCGATTTCGAACCCATCGTCAAAACGGCTTTTGGCCAACAAACGTCGCGTTTTCTCGAAGGCATCGAGAAGTCGTTCGACATCACGCTCCCCGCGAATTTTTTCGACACCATCGAACACAACGTCGAGATTGCGCTTGCAGCCTCGCTCAGCCCGATCAACGGCGTGCGCGATGCCTTGCAACGTGTCACGTTGCCGGCCGCCGTCGTCTCGAACAGCCGCATGGCGCGCGTGAACGCGTCGGTACGGCGCGCGGGTTTGCAGCAGATTTTCGGCGAGCGTATTTTCAGCGCGGAACAGGTGGCCCGGCCGAAGCCTTATCCCGATGTCTATCTGTTCGCCGCTCAGACGCTGGGTGTGGAGCCGTCACGCTGTGTGGTGGTGGAGGACAGCGTGGCGGGTTTGAATGCCGCGCGCGCGGCGGGTATGAAAACGATCGCCTTCGTCGGCGCGAGCCATATTCCCGATGGCTACGCGGACGCGCTTCGCAAGATGGGTATGACTCGCATCATGCAGCATATGGACGAATTGCCCGCGCTGGTCGAAGCCGGCGTACGCGGCGAGTTCGGCGACGTGCAGTCGTAGTTTGTTCGCGTCAATCGGATAAGCCGGCTGTCGAGCCGGCGTACGCGGCGACGTACGAACGTAGGCGTTTGCGGCAACTGGAAAGCCGGCTGGAAGAGCCGGCTTTTTTGCGTCCGAACTGGAGCGAGTGCGCGCCTCACCTCACGCGCGCGCACCCTTCCCGCACTAAGCCTCGTCAGCCACGCATTCGCGCGCTTGCGCCAACGCCTGACGAAACTCCACCAGTTCGGCAATGGTCAGCATCGGCAGATTGTGTTGCGCGGCGAAGCGCTCCACGTCTGCGCCGCGCGTCATCGTGCCGTCCGGGTTCATCAGTTCGCACAGCACACCGGCCGGCTTCAGACCCGCGAGAATCGCCAGGTCCACCGTGCCTTCGGTATGGCCGCGACGGGCGAGCACGCCGCCGGGTTGCGCACGCAACGGGAACACATGGCCCGGGCGCACGATATCGGCGGGCTTGGCCGTATCGGCGATCGCGGCGCGAATCGTCGTCACGCGATCGAGTGCGGATACGCCGGTGGTCACGCCGTCGCGCGCTTCGATCGAGACGGTGAACGCGGTGCCGTGACGGCTTTCGTTGTTGACAGCCATCGGCGGCAATTCGAGCGCGCGGATCTTCTCGTCCGGCAGGCACAGGCACACAATGCCGCTGCACTCGCGAATCAACAACGCCATGGTTTCGACGGACAGACGCTCGGCGGAGACGATCAGATCGGCTTCGTTCTCGCGGTCGTGGTCGTCTTGCAGCACGACGGCGCGGCCATCGCGCATGGCTTGCAAGGCGGCGGCGATACGTGGCGGAACGGGCTCGGTGTCGAGCAAGGGGAGATCGAGGAATGCGCTATCCGCAATCGTCGACGGAGCAGGAAAAGTAGCAAAAGACATAGTTGAAACGCTCATCGCAAAAGTTGGGCGAAAAACGTTTCAGGGCATTGCAAACAGACAAAGACGCGCCGCTGAACGCCGCTTCAGGCGGCGTTCGCGCACCGCCCGGACCTGCAAGCGGCGCCACGGAAACGAACATGACTATCTGCACATCTTCTTCCATCCGGACTCTAACCGTCGGCTCTGGCTTCTCACCAGATCTGCTGACCCCGTGTCGACCAGCGTGATCGCTTTGGCGATTACGCTGGTCCCATGCAACGCAGCTGCACAGGTCCAAACACACTGACGACGCGGGCGCTCGCGGGCTCACCGGCTCACGCTTTCGCGCTGCCGGCATACCGCCGGTGGGGAATTTCACCCCGCCCTGAAGACGCACTGATTGCCGGATCGACCGGCTGGCAAAGCATACAGCAGCCGCGCCGCCCATGCAGCGCAACCCTACTGATCAGACGGAAATCCCCAATTTCTGGCTCACCCGTCTGCGAAACGTGATCAAACCGGCGCGGCCTCGCGCGCGGTCTCGCCGTGCGCGGGCACGTCCCAGCGCGGCGGCGTCTCCGCCTTCAGCGTCACGCGAAACGCGCGCGCTTCCGTGTCGCCGGGATTGCGCAGGCTGTGCGGCTGGTCGGCGTCGAACACGATCGCGTCGCCGGTGGCCAGCAACTGGCGCTGATCGTGCACGCTGACTTCCAGCGTGCCTTCGCTCACCACCAGATTCACCGTCGTGCCTGGCGCGCGGCGCGTGCCGGCCTCGGTGTGCAACGGCGCGATACGCAGTTCGTGAAATTCGGCGGCGGTCGGCTCGGCGTCGGGATAAAGCGGCCGGGCCGAATAGCGCCCATTCGAACTGACGACGCGCGACGAGCGCTCCGCCGGTAAATGCTCGAAGCCGTTAGTCGCATGACGGCGCAAGAAAGCCGCCACCGACACCTTCAACGCAGCCGCCACCTTGCACAGCACCTTGATGGACGGCACGCTGCGCGCCGACTCGATTTGCGCGAGCATCGCACGCGACACGCCGGACGCGCGGGCCAAAGCGTCGAGCGACAGTTGCCGTTCGGCGCGCAAGCGGGCGAGATTCACGCCGACCAGATGTTCCAGTGCATCGAAGGGTTCTGCGGCACGCGGCGACGCATCGGTGTCAGCCGTGGGATCGCGAACCAGCGCAAGCGGGGAATGCATGATTGCCTCCAGAAGCGCCGCCGGACGGCGGGCAAGCGGTTAGTGCAAGCACGATAGCATCGCGTCCCGCCGCGCCCAACGAAGTTATCTTCACACTGTTATCAGCATTGCGGAGGACGTTTTCCGCAATGCTTGTGCGAATTTTTCATAAGGGCGCGCACACGCGCCGACTCGCCAGCTGACACACCCACACCTTCACGCGCGCTGTACCGCGCTCGAGGCCGGCGCGTCCATGCGCGCCGCGAACCACGTGAGCAGCAGCGCCGCCACGCTGACCGCCGCCGCGACCCACGGCAGGGTATCGAGCGAATGGCCGTGGTTGATCACGAGCCCGCCGAGCCACGCGCCGCCCGCATTGCCGACGTTGAACGCGCCGATGTTCAGCGTCGAAGCCAGATTCGGCGCCGCAGCGGCCTTCTCGACCACGCGCATCTGCAAAGGCGGCACCGTCGCGAAGGCGGCGATGCCCCACACGAAAATTGTGATCGCCGCGGCCACTTGCGAATGACTGGTGCGCGCGAAAATCGCCATGACCACCGCCAGCGCGACCAGAATGCCCATCAGTGAGGGCATCAGCGCGCGATCCGCCAGCTTGCCGCCCACCGTGTTGCCGATTGTCAGGCCCACGCCGAACAGCACCAGGATGAGCGTGACGCCGCGTGGCGAGAAACCGCTCACCTGTTCGAGAATCGGCGCGATATAGGTGAACACGACAAATACACCGCCGAAGCCGAGCACTGTCATCGCGAGCGCGGTCCAGACTTGCGGGTCCTTCAGTACGCGCACTTCATGACCGAGACCGACCGGGCCGGCGTCGTGACGATTCGGCAGCAGCGCCGTGATGCCCGCGAGCGACAGCACGCCGAATGCGCTGACGATCCAGAACGCCGCGCGCCAGCCGAACTCCTGCCCGATGAACGTGCCGAACGGCACGCCGAGCACGTTCGCGAGCGTCAGGCCGGTGAACATCAGTGCGATCGCGCTCGCACGCTTTTCCGCCGGCACGAGCGACGCCGCCACCACGGCGCCGATGCCGAAGAACGAACCGTGCGCGAACGAGGTGACCACGCGCGCGACCATCAGCACGGAATAGCTCGACGCGATCGCGCACAGCGTATTGCCGACGATGAACACGCCCATGAGCAACTGCAACGCCAGCTTGCGCGGCATCTTGCTGGTCACCACCGCGAGCAGCGGCGCGCCGACGGCGACGCCGAGCGCGTAGCCGCTCACCAGCAAGCCCGCCGATGGAATCGACACGGCCAGATCGTGCGCGACCTCGGGCAGCAAGCCCATGATGACGAATTCGGTCGTGCCGATCGCGAATGCGCTGATCGCCAGCGCCAGTAATGGAATGGGCATTTCTACTCCAGCATTCAAGGTTGAGCGTGATGCAGCGCCGTCACGAATTCGACGACGACGCCCGGCGCAAGCGCCACGAAGAGTTGCGCCTGAGCTTCCTGCGGGCCCATCTGCGGCACATGCGCCGTTTGATAGTCCACGCCGTGCGCACGCAGGCGGCCGAGCAGCGCCTGCCATTCGGCGGCGCTCTCCATGCGGAACGCGATGTGATCGATACGCGGCGCCATCCTGCCGGCCGAGGCAGGCACCGTCGCGTCGATCAGATGAATCAGCGGGCTGCCGTTTGCATAGAGCCAGTAGCCGTCGACCGAAAACGGCGGACGCGCGCCCTCGGTCAACCCGGCGACATCGACGAAGAGATGTCGGGCGGAATCGAGGTCGGCGGTGACGATCGTCGCGTGATCGAGGTGCATGGTTCGGGCGGCATCAGGGATTTCGATGCTGGGATTGTCGAGGACACGCGTCGATTTGATAATTGGCGTAGCATTTGAAGCATTTTCAAATCTGATTTGAAAGAACTGCCATGGACAACCTCGGTGACATTCGCCTGTTCGTTGAAGCGGCGCAGCAAGGCAGCCTGTCGGCGGCGGGCCGCAAGATGGGCCTGACGCCGGCCGCCGCTAGCGCGCGCCTCGCCAAGCTCGAAGCCGGCCTCAAAGCGCGCCTGTTCGAACGCACCACCCGTCAACTCCGACTCACCGACGAAGGCCGCCTGTACCTGAATTGCTGCCGTCAGGCGCTGCAATCGCTCGACGACGCCGAAGCCGCGCTGCAAGCCGGCCAGGGCGTCGTGCGCGGCAAGGTACGGGTGTCGGCCACCTCGGACTTCGGCCGCAATCTGCTGATGCACTGGCTCGACGAGTTCAACGCGCTCTATCCGGAAGTGACCTTCGCGCTGACGCTCTCGGACTCGCTGTCGAACCTGGTGCAGGAGGATATCGATCTGGCGATCCGCTTCGGCGTGCCGCAGGACAGCTCGCTGGTCGCCCGCAAGCTGGCGCCGAACCGCCGCGTGCTGTGCGCGTCGCCGGACTACATCGCGCGCAAGGGCGAACCGAAGGATCCGCACGATCTGGCGAATTTCGACTGCATCGTGCTCGGTACCGCATCCGGGCCGGTGAACGAATGGCGGTTCACGCGCGGCGACGAGGTGCAGCACTACACCGTGCCGTTCGAAACCGCCCGCGAGACCAACGACGGCGCGGTGGCCCGCGAATGGGCGCTGCGCGGTTATGGCATCGTGATCAAGTCGATGTGGGACGTGGAAGCCGACCTGCGCGCCGACGGCCTGAAAATCCTGCTGCCGGAATGGCGTTATCCGGATGCGCCACTGCACGCGCTCTACCATCGCAACCGCTTCATGGCGCCGCGTGTGCGCGTGCTGCTCGATTTCCTGAGTGAACGCTTCGCGCGGGTGTCGGATGAACTGGAAGGGTTGCTGGGCTTGCCGCCTGAGCCGGCGGGCCGCAAGGCGGCCGCGGAAACCGCATCGCGCGAAGGGCTATAATATTGACCTACGCTGCAAACGTGCCCCGAAACCCGCCCGCCAGTGGCCGAAAGCGCCGCCACACGGCCCGCGCGCACGTTTCGCCCCTCTTCACCTTTTAAACGACGCCCCCAGGTTAACCACTGCGACCGGCGAAATTCGATGACCAAGAAAGTTTATGTAAAGACCTTTGGCTGCCAGATGAACGAGTACGACTCCGACAAAATGGTCGACGTACTCGGCGCGGCTGAAGGACTCGTCAAGACCGATACGCCGGAAGACGCGGACGTCATTCTGTTCAACACGTGCTCGGTGCGCGAAAAGGCCCAGGAAAAAGTTTTCTCCGACCTCGGCCGCGTGCGCGAGCTGAAAGAAGCGAATCCGAATCTGATTATCGGCGTGGGCGGCTGCGTGGCGAGCCAGGAAGGCGCGTCGATCGTTGCGCGCGCACCGTATGTCGATCTGGTGTTCGGCCCGCAAACGCTGCACCGTCTGCCGCAAATGATCGACAAGCGCCGCGAAAGCGGCCGCGCGCAAGTGGACATCACGTTCCCGGAAATCGAAAAGTTCGATCACCTGCCGCCAGCTCGTGTGGACGGCCCGAGCGCATTCGTGTCGATCATGGAAGGCTGCAGCAAGTACTGCAGCTATTGCGTCGTGCCGTACACGCGCGGCGAAGAAGTGTCCCGTCCGCTGGACGACGTGCTGACCGAAATCGCCGGCCTTGCCGATCAGGGCGTGCGCGAAGTCACGCTGCTCGGCCAGAACGTGAACGCCTACCGCGCCGGTCTCACGCTCGGTTCGTCGGAAATCGCCGACTTCGCCACGCTGATCGAATACGTCGCGGATATTCCGGGCATCGAACGGATTCGCTACACCACGTCGCATCCGAAAGAATTCACGCAGCGCCTGATCGACACCTACGCGAAGGTGCCGAAGCTCGTCAGCCACCTGCATCTGCCCGTGCAGCACGGCTCGGACCGCATCCTGATGGCCATGAAGCGCGGCTACACGGTACTCGAATATAAATCGGTGATCCGCAAGCTGCGCGCGATCCGCCCCGACCTGTCGCTCTCCACGGACATGATCGTCGGCTTCCCCGGTGAGACGGAAGAAGACTTCGACAAGATGATGGCGCTCGTGCACGAGATGAAGTACGACACCAGCTTCTCGTTCATCTACAGCCCGCGCCCCGGCACGCCGGCCGCGAATCTGCACGACGACACGCCGCGTGAGGTGAAGCTCAAGCGTCTGCAGCATTTGCAGGCCACCATCGAGGAAAACGTGCAGCGCATTAGCGATTCGATGGTCGGCAAGATCGAGCGCATTCTGGTCGAGCGCCCGGCGCGCAAGGACCCGAACGAACTCGCGGGCCGCACCGAAAACAACCGGGTGGTGAATTTCCCGGCGCCGGTCGCGTCGCACGCACGGCTGATCGGCCAGATGGTGGACGTGAAAATCGTCAAAGCGTACCCACATTCGCTCCGTGGCGAGCTCGTGCTGGTGCATGACGACGCACCGGCCACGACCCACTGAGCGACGCCAACCCGCGACGCAAATCCGCGAAGCAACCCGCGTATCGAAACCGACAGGATCGAACCACCGCCTTGAAGACCACTCAGCAGCATCTGGAATTCACCGCACCGCGTGAAGACAACGCGCGGCTCGCCAACCTCTGCGGCCCGCTCGACGAAAATCTGCGCCAGATCGAGCAGGCGCTCGACGTGACGCTGCAACGCCGTGGCCACCGCATTACGATTCGTGGACGCGGCGCGAAATTCGCGCTCACCGCGCTCGAAAAGTTCTACGACAACTCACAGAAGCCGCTGTCGGTCGACGACATCCAGCTCGCGCTCGTTGAAGTGCGTCAACCGGCACGGCATCGCGCGAACGGCAACGGACACGGCACGGAAGCGATCGACCCGCGTTTCCCGGGCAATCCGGATCATCCGTTCGACCAGCCCGCCGACGCCGTGGACGACGACGTCGAAGAACTCGGCCCGAAGCTGTACACGCGGCGCGCGGATCTGCGCGGCCGCACGCCGGCGCAGCGCGAGTATCTGAAGCAGATCATCTCGCACGACGTGACCTTCGGCATCGGCCCGGCCGGCACCGGCAAGACCTATCTGGCGGTGGCCTGCGCGGTGGACGCGCTGGAGCGCGATCAGGTCAAACGCATCGTGCTGACGCGTCCGGCTGTGGAAGCGGGCGAGCGTCTCGGCTTCCTGCCGGGCGATCTGGCGCAAAAGGTCGATCCGTATCTGCGTCCTTTGTACGACGCGCTGTACGACCTGCTCGGCTTCGACAAAACCGCCAAGATGTTCGAGCGGCAGATGATCGAAATCGCGCCGCTCGCGTACATGCGCGGCCGCACGCTGAACCACGCGTTCATCATTCTCGACGAGGCGCAGAACACCACGCCCGAACAGATGAAAATGTTCCTCACGCGGATCGGCTTCGGTTCGAAAGCGGTCGTAACCGGCGACACGACCCAGGTCGACTTGCCGCGCGGCCACAAGAGCGGTCTGATCGAAGCACAGCAGGTGCTCGCCGACGTACGCGGCATCGCGCTCACACGCTTTACGAGTGCGGACGTGGTGCGGCATCCGCTGGTCGCGCGAATTGTGGAGGCGTACGATGCGCATTCGCAGAAAACCGCCAGTCCGGCGGATTCGCGCTAATCGCCCGCAACCGCAACGAACGCAAAAAACGCAACACGACGAAACCGCATGAGCCGCGCCCCGAAACTGACGTTGAACCTGCAATTCCCCGCTGCCAAGGCCTGGCCGGAACACAAGGCGCTGCTGCCGCGCGCCACCGTGGCCGGCTGGATCAAGGCGGCGCTCTTTGCGGACGGTGAACTGACCGTGCGTTTCGTCGACGCCGAAGAAGGCCGCACGCTGAACCGCACCTATCGCGGCAAGGATTATTCGACCAACGTGCTGACCTTCGCCTACGCCGAGTCGGAAGACGATCCGGTGACGGGCGACCTGATCCTGTGCTGCCCGGTGGTCGAGAAGGAAGCCGCCGAGCAGGGCAAGCCGCTCGTCGCGCACTACGCGCATCTGCTCGTGCACGGCACGCTTCACGCCCAGGGCTACGACCACGAAGTCGAGGAAGAAGCCGAGGAAATGGAAGCGATCGAAACGGAAATCCTCGGCAAGCTCGGGTTTCCCGATCCGTACCAGTAGGCGCAGCTCAACAACGCGCCGCCAACGCCCAACCCGCACAAAAGCCCATCGTGAGCACCTCGTCCCCTGAAGCCGACACCCGAACGCCCTGCCCGGACTATCCACCGGTGCTCGGCGAATCGCGGCTGCTGACAGACGAGGAACTGCGCGCATCGCTCGATTGCACGCTGCGCGACTGGGACCGCAAGAGCGATCTATGGCTGTTCGGCTATGGGTCGCTGATCTGGAATCCCGGCCTGCCCACCGTCGAAGCAACCCGATCGCGAGTTCACGGCTACCATCGCGGACTCTATCTCTGGTCGCGCGTGAATCGCGGCACGCCCGAACAGCCCGGCCTCGTGCTCGCGCTCGATCGCGGCGGCTCGTGCACCGGCATCGCGTTCCGGCTCGCGGCCGAAGGCTCGGCGCCGCATCTCGAGGCGCTCTGGCGCCGCGAAATGGCAATGGGCTCGTATCGGCCGGCGTGGCTGCCATGCGTGCTCGCCGACGGCCGGCGCGTCGACGCGCTGGCGTTCGTGATGCGCCGTGACGTGCCGAGCTACACGGGCAAGCTGCACGACGACATCGTCAAAACCGTGTTCGGTTGCGCCAGCGGTCGCTACGGTACTACGCTCGATTACGTCAGCCGCACCGTGCATGCGCTGCGCGAAAGCGGCATGCCGGACCGCGCGCTCGAAGCGCTGCTCGAACGGTGCCGCGAGGAAAGCCGCGAGGCGGACCTGAAGGCGGGCCAAAAAGTGGGCGCGAAGGCGGACGTCAAAGCTAACGTCAAAGCGGACCTCAAGACCGACCAGGAATAATCGTCACGAACGGCGCTTTTTTTCCTGGAAACGCTTTTCCGCGCGTAATCAGTTAGGATTGACCCACGCCCGCCCTTCACGGCGAAGCCGCTTCACCCCAGCTTCACTCATCGCCCAGCCCGGCGGGACACGGTCCTGCCATGTGCCTGGTGTATCCTTAATGCTCTGCAACAGCGCGCCCAGTCTTGCCGGGCGCACTACCATGAACGACACGTATCCCAGTCGACGCCAAACCGACAAACCGCAGGAAAAGCGCTCACTCCTCGAGCGTCTGACCGACTTCATCTCGCCTGAGCCCGACTCGCGCGCCGAACTCCTGGAAATTCTGCAGGACGCGCACGAACGCAACCTGATCGACGCCGACTCGCTGTCGATGATCGAAGGCGTATTCCAGGTCTCCGAACTCAGCGCGCGCGACATCATGGTGCCGCGTGCGCAAATGGACGCGATCAACATCGCGGACAATCCCGCCGAATTTATCCCGTACGTGCTGGAAAAAGCGCACTCGCGCTATCCGGTCTACGAAGGCAATCGCGACAACATCATCGGCGTGCTGCTCGCCAAAGACCTGCTGCGCTACTACGCCGAAGAAGAGTTCGACGTGCGCGGCATGCTGCGCCCGGCCGTGTTCATCCCCGAGTCGAAGCGTCTGAATGTGCTGCTGCACGACTTCCGCGTGAATCGCAATCACCTCGCGGTGGTGGTCGACGAATACGGTGGCGTGGCCGGCCTGATCACGATCGAAGACGTGCTGGAACAGATCGTCGGCGATATTGAAGACGAATACGATTTCGACGAGGAAAGCGGCAACATCATCGCCTCGCCGGACGGACGTTTCCGCGTGCGCGCGCTGACCGAAATCGAACAGTTCAACGAAGCCTTCGGCACCCATTACTCAGACGACGAAGTCGACACGATCGGCGGACTCGTCACGCATCATTTCGGACGGGTGCCGCATCGGGGCGAAAAAGTCCGCCTCGACGATCTGATCTTCGAGATTCTGCGCGGCGACGCCCGCCAGATTCACATGCTGCTGGTGCGCCGCGATCCGCTCGCCGGCCAGCGCGAGCGCGAAGCGCAGCACGTGCAGACCTGATCCGGTTGCGGCCGGTTTTCTCGCCGCTTCTTCAGGTCGCTTTTCGGCTCGCTGCTTAGTCCGCTTTTTGGCTCGCTGCTTAGTCCGCTTTTTTGCTCGCTGCTTAGCTCGCTTTTCGACCCGCTTTTCGACCCGCTTCTCAACCCCTCACGCCGACCGCGCAACAATGGCCGACCCGATAACTTCCCGTTCGCGCCGCGGCGTGAACGCTTCTGCCGCCGAGCAAGTTCGCGGCCGCACGCTGCCTCGCTGGCACTACCTCGTCGCGCTGGCCGCCGGCGCGGCCAACACGCTTTCGTTCGCGCCGACGCCGCACGGCGGCTGGCTCGAACTCGCGATCTTCGCGTTCTTCTTCGCCTGGCTCACGCGTACCACAGGCTGGAAAAGTGCCGCTCTGACGGGCGGCGCGTTCGGCTTCGGCAATTTCGTGACCGGCGTATGGTGGCTCTACGTCAGCATGCATTTTTACGGCGGCATGGCGGCGCCGCTCGCCGGCGCGGCCGTGGTGCTGTTCTCGCTCTATCTGGCGATTTATCCGGCGCTGGCGGCAGGTGTCTGGTCGTTCTGCGCCGGTCACGCGCGCAATGGCGCAGCCGCGGACGACACGCCTTTCTCACCCACCTGGCACGGCGCGCTGGCGTTCGCGAGCGCATGGGCGATCGGCGAATGGTTGCGCGGTACGGTGTTCACGGGCTTTCCGTGGCTTGCCAGCGGTTACGCTCAGGTGGACGGCCCGTTCGCCGGCTTCGCACCGGTGGCGGGCGTATACGGCGTCGGCTGGATGCTGGCGCTGGTGGCTGCGCTGATCGTGCAGGCGCTGCTGCCGCTACTGCGCTCGCGCAAGCCGCGCGGCAACGCCAACGGCGACGCCGGCCGCAACGGCGCGAACCCGGGTGTGTCGCGCGTCGCCGCGCCTGGCGCGATCGCGCTGGCGCTGATCGCGGCCGGACTGCTGCTGCCGCTCGTGCAATGGACCGTGCCGGCCAACGCCCCGCTGACCGTGCGCCTGCTGCAAGGCAACGTCAAACAGGAAATGAAGTTCGAGGAATCCGGCATGCGCGCCGCGATCGACCAGTATCAGCAGATGATCACCTCGAAGCCGGCCGATCTGATCGTCACGCCGGAAACCGCTATTCCGGTACTCGCGCAACAATTGCCGGCGCCCTTCGCGTCGGCGGTGCGCAACTTCTCGGACACGACGGGCAGCGCAATCCTGTTCGGCGCGATCGGCGGCACGATCACGCCGGAGGGCCAGGTGATCGACTATACGAATAGCCTGTTCGGCGTCACGCCCGGCACGCGCGACGTCTATCGCTACGACAAACACCACCTCGTGCCGTTCGGCGAATTCGTGCCGTGGGGCTTCCGCTGGTTCGTCAACCTGATGAGCATCCCGCTCGGCGATTTCTTCCGTGGCGCGCCGGTGCAGAAGCCGTTCATGGTCCACAACCAGCCGGTCGCGGTGGACATCTGCTACGAGGATATTTTCGGCGAAGAGATTGCGCGGACCATTCGCGAAAGCGACACGCCCGCCGGGGTGTTGGTGAATTCGACCAATCTGGCCTGGTTTGGCGACACGATCGCGCTCGACCAGCATCTGCAGATCGCGCGCATGCGTTCGCTGGAAACCGGCCGCCCGATGCTGCGCGCGACCAACACCGGCATGACCGCCGCGATCGATGCCAACGGCAAGGTGCTCGGGCGCCTGACGCCCTACACGGTCGGCTCGCTCGACCTCACGGTGCAAGGCACTTCCGGCAGCACGCCGTATGTCACGAGCGGCAACAACACCGTGCTGGCGGTTTCACTGTTTCTGCTGGCGTTCGGCTTTGCGTTCGGGCCGGGTATCAGGCGTCGCCAGAACGGCAAGCAGTAAGACGCCGGCCTAGTTGACGGGCACCGTATCGATGAACGACTGGCGCAGCGAGAGCTTCTGGAAGTGTTTGTCCAGATTCGGGTACGGCTCGCGCCAGTTCAATTCGGGCATGCGGAAATCCAGATAGCCCAATGCGCAGCCCACCGCGATGTCGGCGAGCGTGTAGTGATTGCCTGCGCACCAGGTCTTGCTGCCTAATCCCTGCGCCATTGCGATCAGGGCTTCGTCGATCTTGCGCTGCTGGCGGGCGACCCACGCTTCCACGCGCTGCTCCGGCGCGCGCTGCGTGCCTTCGAGGCGAATCAGCACTGCTGCGTCGAGCGCGCCGTCGGCGAGCGCTTCCCAGCAACGCACCTCGACGCGCTCACGTCCCGACTGGGGAATCAGCTTGCCGACCGGCGACAGCGTATCCACGTATTCGCAGATCACCCGCGAGTCGAACACCGCTTCGCCATCTTCCATGACGAGGCACGGCACCTTGCCGAGCGGATTGAAGGTGTGAATCCGGGTGTCCGGCGCCCAGACATTCTCGGGCACCAGTTCGTAGTCGATTTTCTTGTCGGCCAGCACGATGCGCGCTTTGCGCACGAAGGGGCTGCCGAGCGAACCGATGAGTTTCATCATTACCATCTGCCTTTTCCTGAATCCGGCGAAAGTATAAGTGCTCGGCGGCTTTAGCGAGCGTTCACGCGCGTCGTGGCGACGCTTCGCGAGCCGCATGCAGCCTCGCTGTGGGCGGGTTGCAACGGCGCCGCGGACACCTTCGCCCCCGCTCGCGTCAGTATCCCGCGCAAAATAACTCCGTGCATGGGCGCTACAATCGCACGATGAACCAGCCGACCGAACCCACCATCGCCATCGACGTCTACCGCACGCGCCGTGAGCGCGTACTCGCCGCGCTTCGGGCGGCGGGCGGCGGCGTCGCCATCGTCCCCACCGCACCGGAAGCGCTGCGCAACCGTGACGCCGATTATCCTTATCGGCACGACAGCTATTTCTACTACCTGACCGGCTTCACGGAACCCGAGGCGTTGCTGGTGCTCGACGCCAGCGCCGCGCCCGGCGCGCCGGCTTCGGTGCTGTTTTGCCGCGAGAAGAATGTCGAGCGCGAGACGTGGGAAGGTTTTCGCTTCGGCCCGGACGGCGCGCGCGCGGCATTCGGTTTCGACGCGGCGTTCGCCGTCGGCGAAATCGACACGCAGCTGCCGCGTCTGCTCGCCGACAAACCGGCGCTGCACTATGCGCTCGGCACCTCGCCGCAACTGGACGAACGGGTGCGCGGCTGGCTCGACGCGGTGCGCGCTCAGGCGCGCGGCGGTGTCGCCGCACCGGCCGCCGCCCACGATCTCGTTCCGTTGCTCGATGACATGCGGCTCATCAAGGACGACCACGAACTCGCCATCATGCGCCGCGCCGGGCAGATCTCGGCCCACGCGCATCGTCGTGCAATGGCCGCGTGCCGTCCCGGCGTGCGTGAATATGAACTCGAAGCCGAACTGCTCTACACGTTCCGCAAATTCGGCGCGCAGGCACCGGCTTATACGTCGATCGTCGCCGCGGGCGCGAACGCCTGCGTGCTGCACTACCCCGCGGGCAGCGCCATTGCACAGGACGGCGACCTGATCCTGATCGACGCGGCCTGCGAACTCGACGGCTACGCCTCCGACATCACGCGCACCTTCCCCGCGAGCGGCCGCTTCACGCCGGCGCAGCGCGAGCTGTACGACATCGTGCTGGCCGCGCAGCAGGCCGCCATCGACGCCACCCGCGCCGGCGCCACCTTCGACGACCCGCACCAGGCCGCCGTGCGCGTGCTGTCGCAGGGCTTGCTCGACACCGGCATCATCGAGCGCGCAAAGTTCGCCTCGGTAGAAGACGTGATCGCGGAGCGCGCCTACGCGCCTTTCTACATGCACCGCACCGGCCATTGGCTCGGCATGGACGTGCACGATGTCGGCGACTATCGCGAACGCGGCGCGCCGCGCGACGAAGCGGGCGCGTTGCCGTGGCGCACGCTGCAGGCATCGATGACGCTGACCATCGAGCCCGGTCTGTATATCCGGCCGACCGAAGGCGTGCCCGAGCGCTACTGGAACATCGGCATCCGCATCGAGGACGACGCCGTCGTCACGCCCACCGGCTGCGAGTTGATCACACGCGAAGTACCGGTCGCCGCCGACGAGATCGAAGTGCTGATGCAGGAAGCCCGCGCGGCTCGCGAAACAAGCAAGTAATAGGGAAGTAATCCGCAATGAACGATGTTTCCCAGTCGACGGTGATCCTGAAGCCCGCCGCGGCCGGCCAGCCTTTCGATTTCGACGTGACGATCGTCGGCGCCGGTCCGGTCGGGCTGGCGCTGGCCGGCTGGCTGGCGCGCCGCAGCGCGACACGGGAGCTGAAGATCGCACTCGTCGACGCGCGCGAGCCGGAAGATTCGATCGCCGATCCGCGCGCCATCGCCGTGTCGCACGGCAGCCGGATGATCCTGGAGCCGCTGCGCTGGCCCGCCGACGCGACCGCGATCCAGCGTATCCACGTCTCGCAGCGCGGCCACTTCGGCCGCACGCTGATCGACCACAGCGAGCACGGTTTGCCGGCGCTCGGCTACGTGCTGCGCTACGGCTCGATCGTCCACGGTCTCGCCGAGGCGGTGCACGCCACCTCCGTGCACTGGTTCCGCTCCACCTCGGCCGGAGCGCCGACGCAGGAACGCGACGGCGTCACGCTGCCGATCGAAACCGCGGGCGTCACGCGGCAGTTGCGCACGCGCATTCTGGTGAATGCCGAAGGCGGCCTGTTCGGCGACCAGAAGTCAGGAAAAGGCCCAGTCAAACGGAACGACCAGGGAGTCGGCGTGAATGTGGGCGAGCACGCCGGCCACCATGAGAACGGCGAAACTCGTGACAACCGAGCCGCCGGCATCGAGGCGACAAGCGCCAGTCAGCAGACCGGTCGGAACGGCGCGGCCGCACGGCGCGCTGGCCGAGCCGCCGTCGAACCGGGCTCGCGGGACTACGGCCAGACCGCACTTGTCGGCACGGTGACCGTGTCGGCGCCGCAACCGCACGTCGCGTGGGAGCGCTTCACGTCGCAAGGCCCGATCGCGTTGCTGCCCATGGGCGGCGTGCGCGGCGCCGATTACGCGCTGGTCTGGTGCTGCGCGCCCGAGGAAGCCGCGCGCCGCGCGCAGCTCTCCGACGAAGCCTTCCTCCAGGAACTCGGCGCCGCGTTCGGCGACCGCATGGGCCGTTTCACGCATATCAAGGGACGCGCGTCGTTCCCCTTGGGACTGAACGCCGTGGAAACGCTCGTCAACGGGCATATCGTCGCGATCGGCAACGCGGCGCAGACGCTGCATCCGGTAGCCGGTCAGGGCCTGAATCTGGGACTGCGCGACGCACACTCGCTCGCCGACGCCCTCTCGGCGGAAGGTCCGACGCCGCTCGCGCTGGCCACCTTCGCGCAACGCCGCGCGCTCGACCGCCGCATGACGATCGGCGCCACCGACACGCTCGCGCGTCTCTTCACCATCGACTTCGCGCCGCTCGCGATCGTGCGCGGCCTCGCCCTGACCGCGCTCGAATTCCTGCCACCGGTGAAAACCGCGCTGGCACGGCAAATGATGTTCGGACAACGCCGCTAGGCGCGCTGCTCGCCCGCGCCGCCTTTTTGCTACACACGGAAGGTGCCGCGCGGGCGGCGCCGGTTCTATGAAACGGCGCACTTTCATAGAAGATTTAATGGGTTACGACAGACACATGTCGGGTGTCGGCTATCCGTTAACGCTAAAATAGCGGTTTTCCCTCGCATTTCGCGAGTGCTCCGATTGACAGAAACTGAGCAATCGGCCGCGCGCGCGTTCACGTCATGCCCACTCTCGGCTCCCACAATCTGCGTAATAACCTGTTCGTCGCGCCCATGGCCGGCGTGACCGACCGTCCGTTCCGCCAGTTGTGCAAGCGGCTGGGCGCGGGCTATGCGGTGTCGGAAATGGTCGCCTCGAACGCGCAGTTGTGGAAAAGCGAGAAGACCATGCGGCGCGCCAATCACGCGGGCGAGGTCGAGCCCATCGCCGTGCAGATCGCCGGCGCCGATCCGGCCATGATGGCCGAAGCGGCCCGCTACAACGTGGCGAACGGCGCGCAGATCATCGACATCAACATGGGCTGCCCGGCCAAGAAGGTGTGCAACGTGGCGGCGGGTTCGGCCCTGTTGCAGAACGAGCCGCTGGTGCAGCGCATTGTCGAGGCGGTGGTCGGGGCGGTGGGCGTCGGCCCCGACGCGGTACCCGTCACGCTCAAGATCCGCACCGGCTGGGACCGCGAGAACAAAAACGCGCTGAACGTCGCGCGTCTGGCCGAATCGGCCGGTATTTCGATGCTGACCGTGCACGGCCGCACGCGCGCCGACCTGTATCACGGCGACGCCGAATACGAGACCATTGCCGCGGTGAAAGCGGCGGTGCGCATTCCGGTGGTCGCCAACGGCGACATCACGTCACCGCACAAAGCCCGCGAGGTGCTGGCCGCGACCGGCGCCGACGCCATCATGATCGGCCGCGCCGCGCAGGGGCGCCCGTGGCTGTTCCGCGAGATCGAGTATTTCCTGCAAACGGGTGAAATGCTGCCGCCGCCGCGCATCGACGAAATCCAGCAGGTGATGAACGAGCATCTCGAGGATCACTACGCCTTCTACGGCGAATTTACGGGCGTGCGCACTGCGCGCAAGCACATCGGCTGGTACACTCGCGGCCTTTCTGGCGCCAACGTGTTCCGGCATCGCATGAATACGCTGGACACCACGCGCGAACAACTCCTCGCCGTCAACGAGTTCTTCGACGCACAAAAGGCGATCTCCGACCGCCTCGTGTATGTCGACGAAACGCTCAACCCGGGCGAGGACCCAACCGACCGACTAGCAGCATGAGCAAGAACAATATCGAACAATCTGTCCGCGACAGCCTGGGGATATATTTCCAGGACCTCGACGGCTCCAATCCGCACGACGTCTACGATATGGTGATTTCGTGCGTGGAAAAACCCCTGCTCGAAGTGGTGCTCGAGCAGGCCGGCGGCAATCAGTCGCTGGCCGCCGAGTATCTCGGCATCAACCGCAATACGCTGCGCAAGAAGCTGCAACAGCACGGTTTGTTGTAGCGCGTTGTAGTTTCTTGCGCCCTGCCACGTTTCCCTTCGGCTTTTCGTCTTCATCATGATCAAGCAAGCGCTCATCTCCGTTTCCGACAAGTCCGGCATCGTCGACTTCGCCAAATCGCTGTCGGACCTCGGCGTCAAGATCCTGTCGACCGGCGGCACCGCGAAACTGCTCGCGGACGCAGGTCTCTCCGTCACCGAAGTCGCCGATTACACGGGCTTCCCGGAAATGCTGGACGGGCGCGTGAAAACGCTGCATCCGAAGGTGCACGGCGGCATTCTGGCGCGCCGCGACCTGCCGGAACACATGGCAGCGCTTGAAAAGCACGACATTCCGACCATCGACCTGCTGGTCGTGAATCTGTACCCGTTCGTGCAGACTGTGTCGAAAGAAGAATGCTCGCTGGAAGACGCGATCGAGAACATCGACATTGGCGGCCCGACCATGCTGCGCTCGGCCGCGAAGAACCATCGCGACGTGACGGTGGTGGTCGATCCGGCCGACTACGCGGTCGTGCTCGACGAGATGCGCGCGAACAGCAACGCCGTGTCGTACAAGACGAACTTCCGCCTCGCCACCAAGGTGTTCGCGCACACCGCGCAGTACGACGGCGCGATCACGAACTATCTGACGAGCCTGACCGACGAGTTGCAGCATTCGTCGCGCAACGCTTACCCGGCCACGTTCAACCTGGCGTTCAACAAGGTGCAGGACCTGCGCTACGGCGAAAACCCGCATCAGAGCGCGGCGTTTTACCGCGACCTGGCGGTGCCGGCGGGCGCCCTGGCGAACTACAACCAGTTGCAGGGCAAGGAACTGTCGTACAACAACATCGCGGATTCCGACGCAGCGTGGGAATGCGTGAAGACCTTCGACGTGCCGGCGTGCGTGATTGTCAAGCACGCGAATCCGTGCGGCGTGGCAGTCGGCGCGGACGCCAACGAAGCGTACGCGAAGGCATTCCAGACCGATCCGACCTCGGCGTTCGGCGGCATCATCGCCTTTAACCGCGAAGTGGATGAGGCAGCGGCGCAAGCGGTGGCCAAGCAGTTCGTCGAAGTGCTGATCGCCCCGTCGTTCAGCGCCGAAGCGCGCCAGGTGTTCGCGGCGAAGCAGAACGTGCGTCTGCTCGAAATCGCGCTGGGCGAAGGCCATAACGCATTCGATCTGAAGCGCGTGGGCGGCGGCCTGCTGGTGCAGTCGCTCGACTCGAAGAACGTGCAGCCGCGCGAATTGCGCGTGGTCACGAAGCGTCACCCCACGCCGAAGGAAATGGACGATCTGTTGTTCGCATGGCGCGTGGCGAAGTACGTGAAGTCGAACGCGATCGTGTTCTGCGGCAACGGCATGACGCTCGGCGTCGGCGCGGGCCAGATGAGCCGCGTGGACTCGGCGCGCATTGCGAGCATCAAGGCGCAGAATGCCGGTTTGACGCTGGCGGGTTCGGCCGTGGCGTCGGACGCGTTCTTCCCGTTCCGCGACGGCCTCGACGTGGTGGTGGCGGCAGGCGCGACCTGCGTGATCCAGCCGGGCGGCTCGATGCGCGACGACGAAGTGGTCAGCGCGGCGGACGAACATAACATCGCGATGGTGCTGACGGGCGTGCGTCACTTCCGGCATTGATTTCAGATTCGCGGGCGGCGCAGGTTTCTTGATGAGACTGCGCCGTGTGGCGAGAACTGAGCTTGGAAAGACGGCCTGGCGGATTCTCCGCCGGGCCGTTTTCTTTGGCGCGGCGTTTGTGGCGGGTATGCGCCGCGTTCGTTGCGTCTTCATGCCGTTTCGATGCCGTGCTTTTGCCGTGCTTGTGCCGTGTTAGCACCGCGCTCGTAAAGCATAATCGCCGCCCCTTCACGCCCCGCTCAGTCGTCCACTTCCTTTCTCGCATAACCTCCGTTCACCTCCGCGTGCTGGCTGATATAAGTGCCGAGCCCCTGCCCACGCCGCGCGAGACGCTTGAGCGCCGCAACGTGCCATTCGCCGACACTCGCTTCCGTGTACCAATACACAACCCCCGGCCTGAAGCGGACCGCGACAAAATCGTCGCCGATTTCATAAGCCTCGACGCCCGAGTCGCCGCTGAGATTCCGATAGCGCTCCATTCGCGAATACCTCCCTCCACGCCGCCTTACACCACACACAGCAGTTTTTATTCCGCTGACATCGCCGCGCGCCGTCCGCCGCGCGGCGCGCGTGTTGTAGTATCGCAAGCACCTGGTTTTTACCGCTCCTGCGGCACCTCATGAGAATTCTCGGCATCGACCCCGGCCTGCGCGTGACCGGCTTCGGCGTGATCGACCAGAGCGGCCACACGCTCAGCTATGTCGCAAGCGGCGTCATCAAAACCGCCGACGCCGACCTGCCCTCGCGTCTGGGCACCATCTTCGAAGGCATTTCGACGCTCATCCGCCAGCATTCGCCGGATCAGTCGGCAATCGAAAAAGTGTTCGTCAACGTCAACCCGCAGTCCACCTTGCTGCTTGGCCAGGCGCGCGGCGCGGCCATCTGCGGACTGGTCGCGGGCGGCGTGCCGGTTGCCGAATACACGGCCCTGCAATTGAAGCAGGCCGTGGTGGGCTATGGCCGCGCCACCAAGGAGCAGATGCAGCAGATGGTGGTGCGCCTGCTCAATCTCTCCGGCGTACCCGGCACCGACGCCGCCGACGCGCTCGGCATGGCGATCTGCCACGCGCACGGCGGCACGACACTGAGCACGTTGGGCGGCATCGCACCTTCGCTGGCCAAGAAAGGTTTGCGCGTGAGACGCGGACGCCTGGTCGGATAGCGGCCGATGCGGCATCGCGCATATCAACCGCGATTGCGCATGACTCGCAGGCCACTCGCCGCTCACTCGCTGCGCTACACTCGCCCTTTCTCTCAAGATTGAATTCGCCATGATCGGTCGCATTGCCGGCGTTCTGCTGGAAAAAAACCCGCCGCATCTGCTCGTCGATTGCAACGGCGTCGGTTACGAAGTCGATGTGCCGATGAGCACGTTCTACAACCTGCCCTCAGCCGGCGAACGCATCGTATTGCTCACGCAGATGATCGTGCGCGAAGACGCGCACCTGCTGTACGGATTCGGCACCGCGGAGGAACGCTCGACCTTCCGCGAACTGCTGAAGATCTCCGGCATCGGCGCGCGCATGGCGTTGGCGGTGCTGTCGGGCATGAGCGTTCACGAGCTCGCACAAACCGTCACGATGCAGGACGCGGCGCGTCTAACGCGCGTGCCGGGCATCGGCAAGAAAACGGCGGAGCGGCTGCTCCTCGAACTGAAGGGCAAGATCGGCGCCGACCTTGGGGCGATGGCGGGCGCAGCGTCGGCATCCGACCACGCCTCCGATATCCTGAACGCACTGCTCGCATTGGGTTACTCCGAAAAAGAAGCATTGGCGGCCGTCAAAAACGTGCCGGCCGGCACCGGTGTTTCCGAAGGCATCAAGCTGGCGTTGAAGGCGCTGTCCAAGGGCTGACGTTCGACCGTCGTATTCGGCAGCGAGGCAACGAATGAAGCTTCGCACATGCCGGCGAGCCGCGCACCCTGGCCATTCGGCCGAGTTTCGCGGCGAGCGGCTCGCGGTACAATGTCCGCATGATCGAAACCGACAAACTCGCCGCCGAGCGCATCATCGCGGCCACGCCCGTCTCGCCGAACGAAGAAGCGTTCGAGCGCGCGTTGCGCCCGCGCCAGCTCGAAGAATATGTCGGGCAGGAAAAAGTCCGCGGCCAGCTGGAAATCTTTATCGAGGCCGCCAAACGCCGCTCCGAATCGCTCGACCACGTCTTGCTGTTCGGGCCGCCGGGCCTCGGCAAGACCACACTCGCGCACATCATCGCGCGGGAAATGGGTGTCAATCTGCGGCAAACGTCGGGGCCGGTGCTTGAGCGCGCCGGCGACCTCGCCGCGCTACTCACCAATCTCGAAGCCAACGACGTTTTGTTCATCGACGAAATCCACCGGCTCTCGCCGGTCGTCGAGGAAATTCTGTATCCGGCGTTGGAGGATTATCAGATCGACATCATGATCGGCGAAGGGCCGGCCGCGCGCAGCGTGAAGCTGGACTTGCAGCCGTTCACGCTGGTCGGCGCGACCACGCGCGCGGGCATGCTGACCAACCCGCTGCGCGACCGCTTCGGTATCGTGGCGCGGCTCGAGTTTTATAACGCCGAGGAGCTGGCGCGCATCGTCACGCGTTCTGCGTCGTTGCTGAATGCGCAGATCCATCCGGACGGCGCGTTCGAGATCGCCAAGCGCGCACGCGGCACGCCGCGGATCGCGAACCGCCTGCTGCGGCGCGTGCGTGACTTCGCCGAGGTGAGGGCAGACGGCAACATCACCGCGCAGGTGGCCGACGCCGCGCTCAAGATGCTCGACGTGGACGCGGTCGGCTTCGACCTGATGGACCGCAAGCTGCTCGAGGCGATCCTGCACAAATTCGACGGCGGCCCGGTCGGCGTCGACAATCTGGCGGCGGCGATCGGCGAAGAGCGCGACACGATTGAAGACGTGCTCGAGCCGTATCTGATCCAGCAAGGCTTCCTGCAGCGCACGCCGCGCGGCCGCGTCGCCACGCTGCTCACCTACCGGCATTTCGGCCTTGCCGCGCCCGACTCGTCGAGCGCCCTGCCCAGCCTGTGGGATTCGGCCGCGACCTGAGCCGACACGCGTAGCGCGAGACCGAATCAGGATGTCCGACCAAACCAGCCAGCCCAACTCGCGTAGCGGTTTCTCGCAGTTTCTCACCCGCAGGCTCCGCTCGAAGCTGGCAGCCGGTGTCACGCATCTGACCAGCGGCAGCGGCCCCACGCTCGACTATTCGTCGCCTCCGGGCGACCCCGGCCTGTTCGGCCCGCATTCGGTTTGCTGGAAAGTCCACGCCGATTTCACGTCGATGATGACGGGCGGCATCAGCGCGCTCCTGCTCCAGGCGTTGCATCCGCTCGCGCTCGCCGGCGTGTGGGACCATTCGACGTTTCGCACCGACATTCTCGGCCGACTGCGGCGCACCGCGACTTTCATCGCGGGCACGACGTATGGCAATCGGCACGACGCGCTCGTGCTGGTGGAGCGTGTGAAGCGCATCCATCTCGGCGTCAGCGGCGTTGCGCCCGACGGACGGCCGTATCGCGCGAGTGAGCCTGCGCTGCTCACATGGGTGCATGTCGCCGAAGTGTCGAGCTTCATGACCGCGCATTTGCGCTATGTGAATCCGCTGCTGCCCATTGCCGCGCAGGATCAGTACTTCGCCGAAACCGCACGGATTGCCGAAATGCTCGGCGCGTCCAACATTCCTCGCTCGCGAGCGGAGATCGACGCTTACTTGCTGGCAATGCAGCCGGAGCTTGCGGCGAGCGAGCGCACACGTGAGGTCGTGAGGATTTTGATGAACACGCCCGCCCCGAGTGCGTCGATGCGGCCCGCCGGCGTGTTGATGCTCAACGCCGGCGTCGACCTTCTGCCCGATTGGGCGCAGGCGATGTTGGGACTACAGCGCTACGCGGCACTGCGCCGTGCGGTGGCGAGGCCCGGCGTGCGGCTGGTCGCGCCGGTGATCCGCTGGGCGCTGGTGAACGGCGTGTCAAAGCGGGCGCGCCGCCGGGTGGCCGCGGGTGGGCGCGAGCCGGAATAACGCAGCCGGACGCGGCTCGCACGAGCGCAAACAACTCACGTCGGCATGTTGAGTCTCGCCGATGGAATATGTGCGCAAACCGCGAGCCGATGGTCAGCTCAGCGAACGGCGCGGCACGCTTGCAAGCTGACTCACGCGGATGGGATATGCGTGCAAACCGCCGCGCCGATGGCCAG
The DNA here is from genome assembly GCF_900104795.1 of Burkholderia sp. WP9. Lineage (NCBI taxonomy): Bacteria > Pseudomonadati > Pseudomonadota > Betaproteobacteria > Burkholderiales > Burkholderiaceae > Burkholderia > Burkholderia sp. WP9. The sequence continues at coordinate 4,349,143 of NZ_FNTG01000001.1, read as the reverse complement.
CTCAACGAACCGCGCACGGCACGCTTGCAAGCTGACTCACGCGGATGGGATATGCGTGCAAACCGCCGCGTCGATGGCCAGCTCAGCGAACCGCGCACGGCACGCATGCAAGCTGACTTGCCAACGGTCGGCAACGCCAATGCGCACCGGGTTCGCGAACGGTCCAAGTCGGCCGCCGCGCAAACTCACACCACCCAACCGGGCACGCGCCGATCAACGCCCCGGCTCTGCCGGCTTCCTGAAGCTGTCGTCCTCGCTCGGCGAATCGAGATGCGAGACATCCGCCCATGCCACGATCGTCGCGTGGCCGTCGCCGAAATCCACCGTGTTCACGCTCGTGTTCAGCAACGGGTAGTCACGCGGCGCATCGAGCGATAGACCGCAGGCAAAGCGCCGCACGCAATCAAGCACGCCACCATGCGCGACGCAGGCAATCCGCCCGCCAGGATGCGCGGCCACCAGCGGTTCGATCGCGTGCAGCACGCGATGGTAAAGCGCGCGTTGCGACTCACCATCCGGCGGTGAGAAGCCGGGATCGCGAGTTTGCCAGTGCGCGTATTCGTCGGGGAAACGCAGCGCGATCTCGTCGCTGTCATGGCCCTGGAAAGCGCCATACGAACGCTCGCGCAGGCCTTCGCGCAACTGCAGCGGCAAGCCCAGTGTGTCGGCGACCGGCTGCGCGGTTTGCTGCGCGCGTTGCAGGTCGCTCGAATAGATCGCGTCGAGCCGCGCGCCCTGCTTCGCCTCATGAGCGAAGCGGCGCGCGAGTCGTTGCGCCTGTGCGAGGCCCGTGGTCGCAAGCGGAATGTCGATGTGGCCTTGAATGCGCTTGATGCGGTTCCAGTCGGTCTCGCCGTGCCGGATGAACAGAATCTGCGTCGTCATGGGATGAAAGTGGGCGCCATTGGCCGGTTATGCCGAGCCGCTATTGTCGCAAAAAGCGGCTGGAGGGCGGAAAGGTCGCTGCGCGCCGCAGCACGCATGCGGGAACGACGGCAGAAGATCAGGCGTTGGTCTGCAGCCAGAACGTGACCGGCCCGTCGTTGACGAGCGACACCTGCATATCGGCGCCGAATTCGCCGGTTTCGACGATCGGATGTTTCGCGCGCGCTGCCGCGACGAAATAATCGAAGAGGCGCTTGCCTTCATCCGGCGGCGCGGCCGGCGTAAAGCTCGGACGCAGGCCGCTGTTGGTATCCGCGGCCAGCGTGAACTGCGACACGAGCAGCAGGCCGCCCGCGCGCCCGGCGCCGTCGAGATTTTGCACGGAGAGATTCATTTTGCCGGCCGCGTCGCTGAAGACGCGGTAGCCGATCACCTTGGCGAGCAGCCGGTCGGCCGCCGCCTCGGTATCGCCGCGTTCGGCGCATACCAGCGCCAGAAGGCCGGCCTCGATCGCGCCGGTCACCCGGTCGGCCACGCGCACTTCCGCGCGCCGCACGCGTTGAATCAGCGCGATCATCGGTTCGACGCCAGAGGCGATACTCGACTCATCATGCCGTCAGCGTGACGCGTGCAAAACGGCGTTTGCCGACTTGCACGACGTACTCGCCGGCTTCGACTTTCAGGCCCTTGTCCGACACGGTCGTGCCATCGATCTTCACGCCGCCCTGCTCGATGTTGCGCAGCGCTTCACTCGTCGACGGCACGAGGCTGGCCTGCTTGAGCAGTTGGCCGATCGCGAGCGGTGCGCCCGCGAGCGTCACGGCCGGGATATCGTCCGGCACGCCACCCTTCGCACGATGGTTGAAGTCTTCGAGCGCGCGTTCGGCGTCGGCTTGCGAGTGGAAGCGCGCAACGATTTCCTGGCCGAGCAACACCTTGAAGTCGCGCGGATTACGGCCTGCTTCGATTTCCTTCTTGAAGCCGGCGATTTCTTCCATTGGCCGGAACGACAGCAGTTCGAAGTAACGCCACATCAGCACGTCGGAAATGCTCATCAGCTTGCCGAACATGTCGGTCGGCTTTTCGCTGATGCCGATGTAGTTGTTCTTCGACTTCGACATTTTCTCGACGCCGTCCAGCCCTTCGAGCAGCGGCATCGTCAGAATGCACTGCTGTTCCTGGCCGTATTGCTTCTGCAATTCACGGCCGACCAGCAGGTTGAACTTCTGGTCCGTGCCGCCGAGTTCGAGGTCCGCATTCAGCGCGACCGAGTCGTAGCCTTGCATGAGCGGGTACAGGAACTCGTGGATCGAGATCGGCACGCCGCCCTGAAAACGCTTGGTGAAATCTTCGCGTTCGAGAATCCGCGCCACGGTGTAGCGCGACGCGAGCTTGATCATGCCGTCGGCGCCGAGCGGCATCGACCATTCGCTGTTGTAGCGAATCTCGGTCTTGTCACGGTCGAGCACGAGCGCGGCCTGCTCGAAATACGTCTTCGCGTTCGATTCGATCTGCTCGCGCGTGAGCGGCGGGCGCGTGGCGTTACGGCCCGACGGATCGCCGATCAGCGACGTGAAATCGCCGATCAGAAAGATCACCGTGTGGCCGAGATCCTGCAACTGGCGCATCTTGTTCAACACGACCGTGTGGCCGATGTGGATGTCCGGCGCGGTCGGATCGAGACCGAGCTTGATACGCAGCGGCTTGCCCGTCGCCGCGCTCCTCGCGAGTTTTTGCGCGAATTCGTCTTCGATCAGCAGTTCATCGACCCCGCGCTTGGTGACGGCGAGGGCGTGACGGACTTCGTCGGTGATCGGGAAGGCGGGGCTGGGCTTGGTGGACTCGGTGCTCATGCTGGAAACTTGAAGTCGCGAAAAAAGGAGATTGTCCCATAGATGCGCGCCGCCGCGCCCATCGACGCAGCCGCAGGCGGGCCGCGGACACGCGATTTCCGCGTCCGGCGCCGTGCCGCCGGCATTGCTGCGCTTTATATTCGGCCGCGCTTCACCCGATAATCTGCTACAACGGATCGCAACGAACCATCGAGAGGAGCAGCAACGTGGCGCAAGACCCCGCAGACGGCGTCTACTTTGGATTGATGTCCGGCACGAGCATGGACGGCGTGGACGGCGTGGCCGTCAGGTTCGCGCAAGGCAAGCCGCCCGTCGTGCTGGCCGAAGCATTTGTCGGCTTTGCCGCGGGCCTGCGCGAGGCATTGTTCGCGCTCCAGCAACCCGGAGACAACGAGATCGAGCGCGAGGCGCTGGCCGCCAATGCACTCGCCACGCGTTACGCGGTGTGCTGCCACGAACTGCTGCACGGCAGCCGCGTACCCGCCGCGGAGGTGCGCGCGATCGGCGTGCACGGGCAGACGGTGCGGCATCGGCCGGAAAAGGGTTACACGCGGCAAATCAACAACCCGGCGCTGCTCGCGGAAATGATGCATATCGACGTGATCGCCGATTTCCGCACCCGCGACGTGGCGGCCGGCGGCCAGGGCGCGCCGCTCGTGCCGGCGTTTCACGCCACCGTGTTCGGCGCGAAGAACGAAACACGGGTGGTCTGCAATCTCGGCGGGATCAGCAATATCACGATTCTGAACGCGACCGGCAGCGTGCGCGGCTTCGATTGCGGGCCGGCTAACGCACTCCTCGACGAATGGGCGCAGCGCCATCTGGGCAAACCGTTCGACGAAAATGGCCACTTTGCGGCGGGCGGGCAGGCGGATCGCACGCTGCTGAACGCCCTGCTCGACGAGCCCTTTTTCAGCCAGCAGCCGCCGAAAAGCACCGGCCGCGACCTGTTCAATGCGCAATGGCTCGACGCGAAGCTGCAGCCGTTTGCCACCCTCGCCCCAGCGGACGTTCAAGCGACGCTGGTTGCGCTTACCGCGGTGACGGTCGCGCGCGAAATCGAGCGGCATGCGTCGGACGCGCGAGCGGTCTATGTGTGCGGCGGCGGCGCGCGCAATCCGGAGATCATGCGGTCCTTGCAGCAGGCGCTGGAGGACAGCGGCGTGAGCGGCGTTCCCGTCATGACGACCGATGCGCTCGGCGTGCCGCCGAGCCAGGTGGAGCCACTGGCGTTCGCGTGGCTCGCGATGCGCTGCGTGGCGCGTCGTCCGGGCAATTTGCCGGCGGTGACGGGCGCGTCCGCCGAGCGCGTACTCGGGGCAATCTACCCGCGTTGAGCGCGGCGCAGATTTTAGCGCAGGCGATAAAAAACGGGGCCGAAGCCCCGTTTTTCACAATCTGATGCTCAACAACCGGCCGTCAAACCGAGAACGATGAACCGCAACCACAGGTGGTCGTGGCGTTCGGGTTCTTGATGACGAACTGCGCGCCGTTGATGTCGTCCTTGTAGTCGATCTCAGCGCCCACCAGATACTGGTAGCTCATCGAATCGATCAGCAGCTGGACGCCGCTCTTGTTCATGACGGTGTCGTCTTCGTTGACGGCTTCGTCGAACGTAAAACCGTACTGAAAGCCCGAGCAGCCGCCGCCCTGCACGAAAACGCGCAGTTTGAGGTCCGCATTGCCTTCTTCTTCGATCAGTTGCTTGACCTTGTCAGCCGCTGCGTCGGTAAAAACGAAGGGGGCGGGCATCTCGGTCACGGGTGTTTCGGTGACTGCGTTCATTCGAACTCTCCAAAAAGCTTCTAACCGCTATTGTAGGGCTGATCTCGATATCGTGCCGAAGCCCACAAAGTCAATGGGTTCTTACAGAAATCAACGACAGGCGCGTTTGCCGCCACCAGCCCGTCAGAGCGGGATAAATCGCCACTCCGGCGACGAGTTCGTTGCCGCAATTGCCGCACCAGCAGCGAGCCGCGAACCCATGAAAAAAGCCGCCTTCGCGAAAGCGTTGGCGGCTTTTGCAGCGCACCGGCCCGAAAGCCGGTTTGCACCCGAAACGATTAACGCTTCGAGAATTGCTTCCGGCGACGTGCCTTGTGGAAGCCGACCTTCTTACGTTCGACTTCACGAGCGTCACGCGTGACGAAACCAGCTTTCGACAGTTCCGGCTTCAGCGTTGCGTCGTAGTCCATCAGCGCGCGGGTGATGCCGTGGCGAACCGCACCGGCCTGACCCGTTTCACCGCCACCCGTCACGTTGACCTTGATATCGAACGTAACGCCGTGGTTCGTGAGTTCCAGCGGCTGACGCACGATCATCAGCGACGTTTCGCGCGAGAAATAATCGGCGATAGGCTTGCCGTTCACAACGATATCGCCCTTGCCTGCCTTGATGAAGACGCGTGCGACGGCGCTCTTGCGGCGGCCCGTGCCGTAATTCCAGTTACCGATCATGTGGGCTCCCCTTAGATCTCGAGCGCTTTCGGCTGTTGTGCCGAATGCGGATGCGTTGCTTCAGCGTAGACCTTCAGCTTCTTGATCATCGCGTAGCCGAGCGGGCCCTTCGGCAGCATGCCCTTGACCGCTTTCTCGAGCGCACGGCCCGGGAAGCGTTCTTGCATCTTGCCGAACGTCGTTTCATAGATACCGCCCGGGTAGCCCGAGTGGCGGTAGTACTTCTTGTCAGTAGCCTTGTTGCCCGTGACCTTCAGCTTGCCGGCGTTGATAACGATGATGAAATCACCGGTGTCGACGTGCGGAGTGAATTCAGGCTTGTGCTTGCCGCGAAGACGGTGTGCCACTTCGCTGGCGACACGCCCGAGAACCTTATCCGTCGCGTCAATCACGTACCATTCACGCGTAACCTCATGGGCTTTTGCGGAAAACGTCTTCATGATCGATCCAAAAAAATTGCTGCGCCCAATGTGTTTTTTCCTGCTTGTAGTGTGCGCATCGAGGCGCGTGCAGGCTCTCCCTGGTTCTTCCTCCGCGGGCGCGGATGCGGAAAAGCCCTGAATTATAAAGGAATTTGCTACGGCAAGTCAAAACGTACGGGACTTTGCGTGAGATTCCCGGCAATCCGGCAGCCGGGGAGCGCGTTTCGGAGCCCTTCCGTGCCTGATTCGGCTTGCCCGGAAGGGACAAGACGCGGACGTCATGCGGCCTCTCGGACGAAACGCGCGGGCGAAAAAAAACCCGAACTAGCGGTTCGGGTTTAATCCACCAAAGGAGGAGGTGGAGGAGACAGATCGAATTATATGAGCGCACCTTGTGCGACGCAAGAACATTTGCATTGCGAAATGCCATTTCATAATGCGGCAATCATCATTCTCAGCTTCAAAGCAACGAATTCTCTTTTAAATCAGTCACTAAAGGTCGGCCGACCTGATATTCAGGTAGACATCGTCTAGAGTAAAACCCCTAAACTCGTCAGGGCATTCCCGAATCGGCTGAACATGCCGCAGCGCAACACGCAAGCCGTCATCACGCATAACTTTGCGACAAAAGTCGCCTCGGGCGGACGCTCAGACACCGGGCTACAATGCCGTCTCGATATAGCGAAGCGCGGTGGAGCACAGCATGGAATGCAAAGTGAGTTGGATGGGGCAAGACGGGATGGCGTTCGCAGCCGAGACGGGCAGCGGCCATCTGGTGGCGATGGACGGCGCGCCCGAAGGCGGCGGCCGAAACCTCGCGCCGCGTCCGATGGAAATGGTTTTGCTCGGCACGGGCGGCTGCACCGCCTACGACGTCGTGATGATCCTGAAGAAAAGCCGTCAGGAAATCAGCGATTGCTCGGTGACGCTGAAAGCCGAACGCGCCAGCGAAGATCCGAAAGTGTTCACCAAGATTCACTTTCACTTCACCGTGACGGGCAAGAATCTGAACCCGGCCACCGTGGAACGCGCAATCAACCTGTCGCACGACAAGTACTGCTCGGCGTCGATCATGATCGCGAAGACCGCTGAGCTGACGCACTCGTTCGACATCGTGGCGAGCTGAGCGCCGAGCTGCGGCTGCGGCGCGGGTTCAAACGCGCGCCGCCCGAAAACGGCCTGATAAAAGAAAAATGCCGGCGTCCAGAAGGACGCCGGCATTTTTTGTTCGGTGGCAAAGCAGGCCGATAAGCCGGATTCTGTGCACGCGCCACGTCCGAAGACGCAACACGCGTGGCAGCCATTCCTCTAGGCGCGCCATTGCTGACGCGCTCAAGCTTCCTACCCGCAGACGTGACGGGGGCCCCGTCCTGCATCTCGAAGATGCTAGCCTGCCTACTTGGAATTGCTCCGGGTGGAGGTTACCGTGCCGGTCTGCCTTGCAGCAGCCGCGGTGCGCTCTTACCGCACCGTTTCACCCTTACCTGATCCCGGCTTGCGCCGGGCCATCGGCGGTTTGCTTTCTGTTGCCCTGTTCCGCGTGTCGCCACGGATGGCCGTTAGCCATCACCCTGCCCTGTGGAGTCCGGACTTTCCTCGCCCTCGTTGGCCGAAACCTCGGAGGCCGCGACTGCCTGGCCTGCTTTGCTGCGGCGGATTTTAACACCTGCGGGAGCCCCGAGCCGAGCCGACGGCTGAAATAGCCGAATGGCCAAGATGAGATGCGACCGAACCCAACGCGCTCAACGCGCGCGCCGCCCGCAGCGAAATACGGCAGTGTCGTCGTAGAACGAGGGAGATTCGTTCTCCGGCCACCAGCCCGGAATGCCCAGCACTGGAAGCGGCGCGAACATGCGACTCGTGAGTGCGTCGGTACTGAGCAGCGCCTCGGCGACGGACTCGTCGAGCCACACGTCCCGTTTCGTCGCGTCCCATTCGAAATATGCAGCCGGCACATCGACGATCCACGCGTGGCCCGTGCAGGCCTTGAACGGCGCGATCAGCTTTTCCAGCAATGCATGGCCGAAGCAGCGCACTTCGCAACTCATGCCCCACGCATCACGCCGCGCCACCAGCAGCGTGTGCCAGTCGAAACCGCGCAAGGCCGCGCTCAAAGCGGGATCCGCGCATGCGAACAGCAGCGCGTTCTCGTCGAACAGCGTCAGCGTATCGCGCACGCCGCCGCGGGTCGGGCCGACGCCCAACGCATCGATGGCCGCCGACTGACGCACGTTCAGCGCCGCCTTGATGCGCGGAAAAGCAAACCACATCGACGCATTGAAGAAGTCGTGCAGATTGTGGCGGGTCGGCACGCAGCCGGTGGACGCGATATGCGCCTCGTACGCCGCGCCTGGCGGCAGATCGTCCTGTGCGATGAACGCAAGGCGCTGGCCACGCCCCGTGGTTTGCCGCGTTTCACCGGCATCGGCGTTCATCTCGGCGAGCAGGGCCTCGTAGCCCGTCAGCGCGGCCTGCTGCCAGCGCCTGCCGCGTGCGGCGAACGGCGCGAACCACGGCCTTGCCCAGTCGATTGCGGCGAAGCCCGCCGGCTTCGCCTCATGCGCCTGCATCTACCGCAACCTCAAACGAGACGCCAGCCGATCGACTCGCCGCCGCGCAGCGGCACGACCGGCGTATCGCCAACCGGCAACTCGGCCGGCAGCGTCCATTCTTCACGACGCAGCGTGACCTTCTCCTCGCTGCGCGGCAGACCGTAGAAGTCCGCGCCAAAAAAGCTTGCAAAGCCTTCGAGCTTGTCGAGCGCGTCGGCTTTGTCGAACGCTTCCGTGTACAGCTCCAAAGCGTGCAGCGCCGTATAGCAACCCGCGCAGCCGCAAGCGTGCTCTTTCAACCCCTTCGGATGCGGCGCGCTGTCCGTGCCGAGGAAGAAGCGCGGATTGCCCGACGTCGCCGCCTCGACCAGCGCCACGCGATGCGTCTCGCGCTTTAACACCGGCAAGCAGTAGTAATGCGGACGAATGCCGCCCTGGAAGATCGCGTTGCGGTTGTACAGCAGGTGATGCGCGGTGATCGTCGCGCCCAGCAGCCCCGGCGCCACGCCGGCTTCGCGGATGTAGTCGACCGCGTCTTTCGTGGTGATGTGCTCGAACACCACCTTCAGCGCCGGAAACGCGCGGCGCAACGGCGTCATGACCCGGTCGATGAACACCTTCTCGCGGTCGAACAGGTCGATCGACGCATCGGTCACTTCACCGTGCACCAGCAGCGGCATGCCCACTTCCTGCATTACTTCGAGCGTTTTGGCGCACTTCATGATGTCGGTGACGCCCGCGTCCGAGTTGGTCGTCGCGCCCGCCGGATACAGCTTCACGCCATGCACGAAGCCGCTTTCGCGCGCACGGCGGATTTCGTCGGGCGGCGTGTTGTCGGTCAGGTACAACGTCATTAGCGGTTCGAACTTCGCGCCTTCGGGAATCGCGGCGACGATCCGCTCGCGATAAGCCTGCGCCATCGCGGTGGTCGTGACCGGCGGCTTCAGGTTCGGCATGATGATCGCACGGCCGAACTGGCGCGCGGTGTCCGGCAGCACGGCGGCCAGCATCGCGCCGTCGCGGACGTGCAGGTGCCAGTCGTCCGGGCGGGCGAGCGTGATGGAGTCGAGGGAAGCGTTGGAAGCAGTCATGGCGGCAGGGGACGAGATTCGACGACAAAAGCCAATCTATGCGGTCAAACCGCAACGTTGCGGCATAAACACACGTCAATTTTGCTATTTGGCGTTTCTGGCTCGGTGATATGCTTGGAAAATCATCATTGTAACGGCTCGACCCGTTCACAGGCTTACCCGCAACATGTGCCAACTACTCGGAATGAACTGCGCCGCGCCAACGGACGTCACGTTCTCGTTCACCGGCTTTGCGGCGCGCGGCGGCGTCACCGATCACCATGCCGACGGCTGGGGCATCGCCTTCTTTGAAGACAAAGCCTGCCGCCTGTTCATCGACCATCAATCGTCGGCGACCTCGCCGATCGCCGAGATGGTCAAGCGCTACCCGATCAAATCGAAGAACACCATTGCGCATATCCGCAAGGCGACGCAGGGGCATATCCTGCTGGAAAACTGCCACCCGTTCATGCGTGAATTGTGGGGACGCCACTGGATCTTTGCGCACAACGGCGACCTCAAGGATTATTCGCCGGTGTTATCAGGCGTGTATCAGCCGGTCGGCACGACCGACAGCGAGCTCGCTTTCTGCGCGCTGCTCGAAGGTTTGCGTAAGGCTTTTCCCGGCGCGCAGCAGCCGCCGCTCGACGAACTGTTTGCCGCGCTCGAAACCCTCACGCGCGAAATCACGCAGTTCGGCGTGTTCAATTTCCTGATGTCGAACGGCCAGGCGCTGTTCGCGCATTGCTCCACGCATCTGCACTACATCGTGCGGCGCTGGCCGTTTTCCACCGCGCATCTCGTCGACGCGGACGTGTCGATCGATTTCGCCAAGTACACCACGCCCGAAGACCGCGTCGCGGTCATCGCCACCAAGCCGCTGACCGACAACGAAGTCTGGAGCGCATTCGAACCGGGCGATCTGATGATGTTCCAGCACGGCGAGGTGATTGACCGCGTCAACGTGCCGGTGTCGGCTTCGGTACTGGAAAAGCTGCGCAATCCCGCGTTGGATGCGTCGGCTTCGGCCAGTACGATCGCAGCTTCGATCGAGCCCATGCCCGAGCGGGACGCCGAGGTGGACCTCGAAGCAGCGGACGACGCGGCAGCGTTCGAATCCTGAGCGCTTGAGCACATCACCTGACCATTTAAAGCCCGCTACATTCGCTCAAGCCGGATCGCCATACACAGAAAAGCCGCTCTTTCAGAGCGGCTTCTTTTTGCCTGTGCCGCAGCACCGCGCCGCCTGAACGGCGCGGCTTCAAAACACACTTAGTGCAGGATCTTGGCCAAAAAGTCCTTCGCGCGATCCGACTTCGGATTGGCGAAGAAGTCTTCCTTGCGGTCGTCTTCCACGATCAAGCCCTTGTCCATGAAGATCACGCGGTGCGCGACCTTCTTCGCGAAGCCCATTTCGTGCGTGACGCACATCATGGTCATGCCTTCCTGCGCGAGTTCGACCATCACGTCGAGCACTTCGTTGATCATTTCCGGATCGAGCGCCGAGGTCGGCTCGTCGAACAGCATGGCGATCGGGTCCATCGACAACGCGCGGGCAATCGCCACGCGCTGTTGCTGACCGCCCGACAACTGCCCCGGGAATTTGTCCGCATGCGCGCGCAAGCCCACGCGATCGAGCAGTTTCAGCCCTTTCGCCGTTGCTTCGTCTTTCGAACGGCCCAGCACCTTCACCTGAGCAAGCGTGAGGTTCTGCACGATCGACAGATGCGGAAACAGTTCGAAGTGCTGGAACACCATGCCGACTTTGGAACGCAGCTTCGACAGATTGGTTTTCTTGTCGGTCAGCGACTGACCGTTGATGATGATCTCGCCCTTCTGGAACGGCTCGAGGCCGTTGACGGTTTTGATCAGCGTGGACTTGCCCGAACCCGACGGCCCGCACACCACCACCACTTCACCCTTTTTGACTTCCGTCGTGCAGTCGGTCAGCACCTGGAACTGACCGTACCACTTCGAAACATTCTTGATAGAGATCATCTTGCGACCTTTTTCTGAAGACCTTTGACGAGGCTCGACGCGATCACGCAGATCGCGAAATAACACGCGCCCGCGAACAGTACCATCTCGACATTCGTACCGTCACGGTCGCCAATATTCGTGGCGGTGCGGAAGAAGTCGGCGAGGCTGATCACGTAGACGAGAGACGTATCCTGAAACAGCACGATACCCTGCGTGAGCAGCAGCGGAACCATGGCGCGGAATGCCTGCGGCAGCACGATCAGGCGCATGGCCTGCGCGTAGTTCATGCCGAGCGCGAACGCCGCGTTGACCTGCCCGCGCGGCACGGCCTGAATGCCGGCGCGGATGATCTCCGAATAGTACGCCGCCTCGAACAGCGAGAACGCGACCATGGCCGACGCGAGGCGAATGTCGATATCCGCCGACAACCCGAGCACGTTCTGCAGCACTTGCGGCACGATCAGGAAGAACCACAGCAGCACCATCACCAGCGGGATCGAACGGAAGATCGTTACGTAGCCCTTCGCGAACCACTCGAAGGCCTTGAACGACGACAGCCGCAACATGGCGAGGACCGTGCCCCAGACAATGCCGAACACGATCGCGATCAACGTGATCTTGAAGGTGACGACGGCGCCGGTCCACAGCGTAGGCAATGCGCCCGGAATACCGCTCCAGTCGAAATGATGCATTACTTGCCTCCGATATAGCCGGGCAACCGGGTCTTGGCTTCGACCCAGCGCATGAGTTGCATCACGACCAGATTGATCAGCATGTACGCCAGCGTGACCGCGATAAACGACTCATACGTTTGCGACGTGTAGTCGACCAGTTGGCGCGCCTGAGCGGACAGATCGAGCAGACCGATCGTCGACGCCACCGCCGAATTCTTGAAGATATTCAGAAACTCGGACGTGAGCGGCGGCACGATGATCCGGTACGCGACCGGCAGCAGCACATAACGATAGGTCTGCCACTGCGTGAAACCCATGGCCAGACCCGCGGCGCGCTGGCCGCGCGGCAGTGCGTTGATACCCGAGCGCACCTGCTCGCACACGCGCGCGGCGGTAAAGAGCCCGAGACAGATGATCGACGACGAAAAGAACTGCGCACTCGGCGGCAGTTGCTTGAACCAGTTGCCCACGGAAACAGGCAGCAACTCCGGTATCACCAGATACCAGATGAAGAACTGCACGATCAGCGGAATGTTTCGGAAAATCGCGACATAGACCGTGCCGATACCCGACGCCCACTTGTTCGGCACGGTGCGCAGCACGCCGAACAACGACCCGACGATCAGCGCGATCACCCATGCCGACAGCGACACGGTGATCGTCACCCAGAAGCCCGACAACAACCAGCCCAGATAGGTGGTCGGCTCGCCGGTGGAGACCGGACTCAGCAAAATGCCCCAGTTCCAGTGATATGACATGACCAAGACTCCAGCAAAAAGAAACGGAAGAAGCGCGTGGCCCCTTCCGTTTCGTTCAGCGTTTCAAAAAAACAGCTAAGGTTTAATCGATTGCCTTGTCATTCGGGCTCTTGTAGAGCGCCTTGATGTCATCGCTTTCCGGGAAGTTCAGATTCAGGCCCTTCGGCGGAATCGGCGATTCGAACCACTTCTTGTAGATCGCGTCGGCCTCGCCCGAGGTTTCGACCTTGGCGATTGCCTCGTCGACCACCTTCTTGAATTCCGGATCGTTCTTGCGAATCATGCAGCCGTACGCTTCATGCGATTGCGGCGCGCCGACGATCACGAAATCGCCCGGATTGTTCGACTTGGCGCGTTCGCCCGCGAGCAGTGCGTCGTCCATCATGAAGGCAGCGGCGCGGCCCGTGGAGAGCGTCAGGAACGACTCGCCGTGGTCCTTCGCGCTGATGATGTTCATGCCCATGCTCTTGTCCTGATTCATCTTGCGAAGCAGGCGCTCGGAGGTGGTCCCGGCAGTCGTAACGACCGTCTTGCCCTTCAGGTCGGCCCAGTCCTTGATGCCGGAGTCTTTCTTGGTCATGAGGCGCGTGCCGATCACGAAGATCGTGTTCGAGAAGGCAACCTGCTGCTGACGTTCAGCATTGTTGGTGGTCGAGCCGCATTCCATGTCGACGGTGCCGTTCTGCACCAGCGGAATACGGTTTTGCGACGTGACCGGCGTGAGCTTGACCTTCAGGCCAGGCATGTTCAGCTTCTGCTTCACCGCTTCCACCACTTTCAGGGCGAATTCCTGCGAGTAGCCGATAACGTTCTGCTTGTCGTCGTAATACGAAAACGGGATGGACGATTCGCGATGGCCCAGCGAAATGACGCCCGTGTCCTTGATCTTTTTCAGCGTACCAGCGTCTTGCGCATGCGCGCCAACCGTAAACAGTCCGAGAGTCGCGAGCAGCAGCGCAGCTTTTTTAACCTTCATTTTTGATCTCCTTGGCAAGAACCGGCGCCAGTTTAGCAAAGTAATTATTCTGAAAGTATCGCTATAAACCATGTTGTTGCGTGGCCGCCGCTACTGCTTCGCGGCCCGTCGGGACGGTCGGTCAACCTTTCCGCATATAGAAAGGCGGGCGGCATCGATACGATGCTGCCCGCCGGGTCCAACACGCCGTCTTGTGGACCGCGTTGAAGCAAGGATTGCCGGCGGATCCGCGCGATAACGGAGCCGCCGTTCGAACCGCAAAAATCAGGGATACAGGCCGCGCAGTTCGCGCGCTTCCAGGATCCGCTTACATGCGACGATAAACGCCGCCGTCCGCACGGACACCTTTTGCTCGCTCGACACCTGCCACACGGCGGCGAATGCTTCACGCATCACACGCTCCAGACGCTGGTTGATCTCGTCTTCCGTCCAGAAGAAGCTCGAGAAGTCCTGCACCCATTCGAAGTAAGACACGGTCACGCCGCCGGCGTTGGCCACCACGTCCGGAATCACGAGAATGCCGCGATCGTGCAGGATGTCGTCCGCGGCCGTGGTGGTCGGGCCGTTGGCGCCTTCCACGACGATCTTCGTCTTGATCTTCGCCGCGTTCTTTTCGGTGATCTGATTTTCCAGCGCGGCCGGAATCAGAATGTCCGATTCGACGGTCCAGAATTCTTCATTGCTTACGGCGTCCGCTTCCGGGAAGCCGCCCACGCCACCGTGTCTGGCCACATGTTCGAGCAGTGCGACGGCGTCGATACCCGTCGACTTGTACAGCGAACCGGTGTGATCCTGCACCGCGACCAGCTTCGAACCCGCTTCCTGGAACAAACGCGCCGCGATGCCGCCCACGTTGCCGAAGCCCTGCACCGCGATGCGCGCGCCTTCGATTTCCACACCGATACGGCGTGCGGCTTCGGAGGCCACCACGAACACGCCGCGGCCCGTTGCCTCGCGGCGGCCGAGCGAACCGCCCAGCGTGATCGGCTTGCCCGTCACGACGCCCGTGGCCGTTTGGCCCTGGTTCATCGAGTATGTGTCCATCATCCACGCCATGATCTGCTCGTTCGTGTTCACGTCCGGCGCGGGAATGTCGGTATTCGGTCCGATGATGATGCCGATTTCGCTGGTGTAGCGGCGCGTCACGCGCTCGAGCTCACCACGCGACAACGTGCGCGGGTCGACACGGATGCCGCCCTTCGCGCCGCCGTACGGCACGTTGACCGCAGCATTCTTCACCGACATCCACGCCGACAAGGCCATCACTTCCGACAACGTCACGTCCTGGTGGTAACGCACACCGCCCTTGCCCGGACCGCGCGACACGTTGTGCTGCACGCGATAGCCTTCGAAGTGAGCGACCGTGCCGTTATCGAGTTCGATAGGCACGTCGACGACCAGAATGCGCTTCGGGCGCTTCAGGGTTTCGAGCCAGCGGGACAGGGAGCCGAGGTACGGCGCGACGCGATCGACCTGGCGCAGGTAGTTGCCCCACGGGCCGAGGTCGTCTTTATTCAGGTAGGAAGGAACCGACTGCAACGTTGCTGCGGATTGTGCGACTTGTGCTGCCTGTTGCTGGGATGACATGAACGCTCCGGCGTTGATCGAATGACAGCATTGTCGAAAAACGCCGATTTGAAATCCAATGCCGTTTCCTTATCCGATTATGTTTTTTTTGCATAACCATCGAGAAGCCGCAAATTCGCGTCGTAGGGAGGCAGGATTTCAGGCCGCGCCTTGCGCCAGTTCCTCCGACACCACGTCCCACAACTGACGCACGAGTATCTGTCGCGCATCGTCGCTCTTCGCCGCGAGCTTGTCGCGATAGAGACGAATCTCCATGGTCAGCGTGAGCTGGCCCTCGGGCGTGCCGCGCGTCGCGCGGTCGAGGCGGATCAGCTTGCCGTCGGCGACCGCGTCTTCCACCGCGCTGTGCGGCAGGAAGGCGATGCCGTGGCCGGCGAGCGCCATCGCCTTGAGTCCTTCGGCCATGTCGGTTTCATACAGCCGGTCGAGATACAGACGCTCCGGCGCGTTGGCCAGGATCACTTCGGTCATGCGGCCCAGATAGGCGTTCGGCGTATAGGACAGGTAAGGCGTGGGCGCCTCGGCGGTGCCCGGCAGCGTATGACGCGGCCGGCCGGCACGGCCGGGCGCCGAGAACGGACTGATCGGCTCGATGCCGAGCGTCAGCATGTCGTAGCGGCCCGGATCGAGCGCGACTGGGTGGCTCGGATGGTGATAGCCCATCATCAGATCGCAGCCGCCTTCCACCAGCGAGAGCGCCGCGTCGTGCACGTTCAGCGCCCGCAGCCGCGTGTGGATCGGGCCCATCTGCGCTTCGATACGCTGCAGCCAGCGCGGAAAGTAAGTCAACGACAGCGTATGCGGCACCGCGAATTCGATGGTTGCCTGCGGCGTCGCCGTATGGCCGCGCAGCAGCGCGCGCGCTTCATGGAACTGCGACAGCATCGCGAGCGCCTGCTCGTTGAACACCTGACCGGCCGCGGTCAGCCGCGTCGGGTAAACCGAACGGTCGATCAGTTCCGTGCCGAGCCACGCTTCCAGGGCCTGAATCCGCCGCGAGAATGCCGGCTGCGTCACGTGACGCAGTTCGGCCGAACGACTGAAACTACGCGTTTCCGCGAGCGAAACGAAGTCTTCGAGCCATTTCAGTTCCATGCGGGGCCTGCCACCAGCGGAGGAGAGAAGTCAGCATTCTAGATGGTGTCGCGAAGCGGACCAGCCTGACTGCGGAAATCGGGGCTGTCGGCGTCCGGTGGTAAAATTCGCGTTTTCCCGCAGTTTGTTCCGCGTTTTCACCCTTGCGCTTAGCCCTCACCCGGCCCCCATCATGTCCGACACCCGCCCCGACACTCTGTTCGCGCTGAACGCGCTCTCCCCGCTCGACGGCCGCTACGCCTCGAAAACCGAAGCCCTGCGCGACTGGCTCTCGGAAGCCGCGTTCATGCGCAATCGCGTGACGGTCGAAATCCATTGGCTGATCGCGCTCTCGCACGCCGGCTTCGCCGAAGTGCCGCGTTTCTCCGCAGCCTCCGAACAATTCCTGCTGCAACTGGCCGAACGCTTCACCGCGCACGACGCCGCGCGCATCAAGGAAATCGAACGCGTGACGAACCACGACGTGAAGGCGGTCGAGTACTGGCTGAAGGAATCGGTCAAGGGTCAGGAAGAACTGGAACGCGCGAGCGAGTTCATCCACTTCGCGTGTACCTCGGAAGACATCAACAACACCTCGCACGGCCTGATGCTGGCGGGCGCCCGTGAACACGTGATCCTGCCGGCGCTGCGCTCGGTACATCAACGTCTCGTCGCACTGGCCCACGCGCACGCCGATCAGGCCATGCTGTCGCGCACGCATGGCCAGCCGGCCAGCCCGACTACGCTCGGCAAGGAAATCGCCAACGTCGCGGCGCGTCTGGAACGCGCGATCGACCGCATCGCGAAGGTCGAACTGCTCGGCAAGATGAACGGCGCGGTCGGCAACTTCAACGCGCACCTGTCCGCGTATCCGGAGTTCGACTGGGAAGCGTTCTCGCGTGAAGTGGTCGAGCAGCGCCTGAAGCTCACGTTCAACCCGTACACGATCCAGATCGAACCGCACGACTACATGGCAGAACTGTTCGACGCCGTGTCGCGCGCCAACACGATCCTGCTGGATCTGGACCGCGACGTGTGGGGCTACATCTCGGTCGGCTACTTCAAGCAACGCACCAAGGCCGGTGAAATCGGTTCGTCCACGATGCCGCACAAGGTCAATCCGATCGACTTCGAAAACTCGGAAGGCAACCTGGGCCTGGCGAACGCCACGCTGCGCCATCTCGCCGACAAGCTGCCGGTGTCGCGCTGGCAGCGCGACCTGACCGATTCGACGGTGCTGCGCAATATCGGCGTCGCGTTCGGTTACTCGCTGCTTGCGTACGACTCGCTGATCCGCGGCCTCGACAAGCTCGAAGTGAATGCGCAGCGTCTGCACGAAGACCTCGACAACTGCTGGGAAGTGCTGGCTGAGCCGGTTCAAACGGTGATGCGCCGCTACGGCATCGAGAATCCGTACGAACAACTGAAGGAACTGACGCGCGGCAAGGGCATCACGCGTGAAGCGCTGCAAACGTTCGTCAGCGGCCTGGCGATTCCGCAGGACGCGAAAGATCGCTTGCTCGCCATGACGCCGGCTTCGTACATTGGTAAAGCTGCAGAACTGGCCAAGCGCATCGCCTGATTTGCGTTGGCCGCTCCTGACCTCGTTGCACGAGGCATAAAAAAACCGCTCCGAGGAGCGGTTTTTTTTCATCTGCAGCGACCGGGCAAATTCACTTACGCGCTTCGACCTGGATCAACACGCTTTCGACGATCTCTTCCGGCGACAGTTCGATGCTCACCGTGATCGCCTCATCGGCGCCCGGCTCTTCGAGCGTATCGAGCTGGCTTTGCAGCAGCGACGGATCGAAGAAATGGCCGGTGCGCGTGGTCAGCCGCTGCTCCAGCACCTCACGCGAACCCTTGAGGTAGACGAAGCACACGTCCCTGTCGCCATCGCGCAGAACGTCGCGATACGAGCGTTTCAGCGACGAACACGTGAACACCGCCGTCTCGCCCGCCGTCTGCTTCTCCTCGATCGCGGCGCGAATCGTTTTCAGCCACGGCCAGCGGTCTTCGTCCGTCAGCGGAATGCCGTGGTGCATTTTCTCTTTGTTGGCGGCGCTGTGAAACGCGTCGCCGTCGGTGAACGCGCAGTGCAGGCGCTCTGCCAGCATTTCGCCAATTCTCGTCTTGCCGGCGCCGGACACGCCCATTGCGATCAGAATCATCAAAAACTCCTTACAAGACCGCCGCGAGTGCGAAGGTCAAACCCAACCCCATCAGCGAGATGATGGTTTCGAGGAGCGACCATGTCTTGAAGGTCTGCCCCACCGTCATCCCGAAGTACTCCTTGATCAGCCAGAAACCGCCGTCGTTCACGTGCGAAAAGATCAGCGAACCCGAACCCGTGGCCAGCACCAGCAGTTCCGGCTTCACCTGCACCGCGCCCGCTGCCGCGATCGGTGCGACGATGCCGCAAGCGGTGGTCATCGCGACCGTCGCCGAACCCGTTGCCAGACGAATCAGCGCCGCGACGAGCCAGCCGAACAGCAGCGGCGACAGATGCGCCGACGTCGCCGCATTGACGATTTCCTTCGAAATGCCGCTATCCATCAGCACGCGGCCGAACCCGCCGCCCGCGCCGACGATCAGCGTAATGCCCGCGATCGGCGCGAGACACTCGCCGCAGAATTTCTGGATCTGCTCGCGATTGAAGCCGCGGCTTGCGCCGAAGGTCCAGAAGCTGACGAGCACGGCGATCAGCAGCGCCACATCCGAATTGCCAGCGAAGCGCAGCAGATCGTTCGGCAAGGTTTTCGGCGTGAACACGAGGTCGGCCCAGCTGCCGACCAGCATCAGGATAACCGGCAGCAGGATCGTGAACAGCGTGATGCCGAAGCTCGGCAGTTCACGCTTGGGCGCCGCCTGTTGCGCACCGTTGTTCGCGCCATTCGCGTCGCCAGCGCCGAGAAACTGCGAAGCGAGCGCGTTGTCTTTCGGCAGCTTGATATAGCGGCTGATCAGCAACGCAAACAGCGGACCCGCGACGATCGCGGTCGGCACGCCGACGATCAGGCCATACGCAATGGTCCGGCCGATATCCGCGTGATACGCCTGCACCGCGAGCATCGCGGCCGGGTGCGGCGGAAGCAGGCCGTGCACGACGGACAGACCCGCGACCATTGGCAAGCCGACTAGCAGCAACGATTTGTTGGTGCGCTTCGCGACGTTGAAAGCGATTGGAATCAGCAGCACGAAACCGACTTCGAAGAACACCGGCAAGCCGACGATGATCGCCACGATCATCATCGCCCAATGGATGTTCTTTTCCCCGAAGAAGTCGATCAACGTAGTGGCAATGCGCTCGGCGCCGCCCGATTCGGCCATCATCTTGCCGAGCATCGTACCCAGACCGACCACGATGGCGATGTGCCCGAGCGTATTGCCGTTACCCGTTTCGAACGACTTGACGATGGTGCCGATCGGCATGCCGGACGCGAGCCCGAGCAGCAGCGACACGATGATCAGAACGAGGAAAGGGTAAACCTTGTAGCGCGTGATCAGCAGGATCAGCAATGCGATGGCGATCACCGCGAAGACTAGCAGCGTGCTGCCGTGGACAGCTTCCATGAAGCTCCTCCTTTTGCGTTATTGATTTGAGTGCCCCCAACCTGGCGCTTCGCGCCAGCCCCCGAGGGGGCCACAAAAAACTTGGGGCTGCCCGGCGTTTTCTTGTGAATGCGGACAACAGTCAGCACCCTGTCTCACGGCGACCTGTGCGGCGCCTCGAAACCGGGCTGACCGCGCGGACGCTGAATTTTACTGTGTGTTGCCGACCCACGCGCGCCGCTCGCGTATGCATATTGAAAAAAGAGCCTCGCCGCGACAGCTCAGATGGCTGTATCGACGAGGCTCCTTTTGCGTAGGGCCTTGAAGACCGCTTGACGTGCGCGCCGCTTCAACTTAATGGGCGGGCGCGGCCAACTGGCTCGCGGCGCGCGCGAGACGCGTGATCTCTTCCCAGTTGTGCGAAGCAAGCGCGGCTTTCGGCGTGAGCCACGAACCGCCGACGCACACCACGTTCGGCAGCGACAGGAAAGTCGAAGCCGATTCGGCCGTGATACCGCCGGTCGGGCAGAATTTCAGATTCGGGAACGGGCCGTGGAAAGCTTGCAGCATCGGCACGCCGCCGGCCTGCTGGGCAGGGAAAAACTTCACGATCTCGTAGCCGAGTTCGAGCGCCGTGATGATGTCGGTCGGCGTCATCACGCCTGGCAGCAGCGGCAAGCCTGCGTCCTGTGCGGCCTTGTGCATGTCTTTCGTCAGACCCGGCGAAACGCCGAATTGCGCGCCCGCCTTTTTAGCCTGAGCGCAGTGCTCGGGCTTCGTAATCGTGCCGACACCGACCACGATGTCTTCAGCCAACTGGCTTGCGCGCTCGATCGCTTCCAGACCGGCGGCGGTGCGCAAGGTAATTTCCAGCACCTTCACGCCGCCCGCATGCAGCGCGCGCGACACCTGCTCACCCTGTTCGACCGAGTCGAACGCGAGCACCGGAATCACCGGGCCGAGGCGCACGATATCGCTTACTGTTTTCGACGTCATAGTCAGACTCCTTGTTCTGCAGCGCTTAGCTGGCTTGAGTGGTGCTTGTATGTTTTCCGGTGTGAGCTTTGGCCGCTTCGCCGTGATGCGCCGAATGCTCGCCCACCATCGCGCCGAATACCGACGCGCCCTGCTCCGCCGGCGCCGCCGCCGCGCGAAACACGCCGAACAATTCCCGGCCGAAACCCACTTCGTTTGCCGCCTGATGCAGCGGCACGGCGTTCGGCCGCGCGGCCCATTCGGCCGCTTCGATTTCGATGTCGAGCACGCCGGCTTCGGCGTCGATCACCAGCATGTCGCCCGTGCGCACCTTGCCGATCGGCCCTTGCAGCAAGGCTTCAGGCGACAGATGAATCACCGCCGGCACCTTGCCCGACGCGCCGGACATACGGCCGTCCGTGACCAGTGCGACGTGGAAACCCTGATCCTGCAACACACCGAGCAGCGGCGTCAAACGATGGAGCTCGGGCATGCCGTTTGCACGCGCGCCCTGGAAGCGCACCACGGCGATGAAGTCGCGCTTCAGTTCGCCTTTGTCGAACGCTTCCTGCACGGCTTCCTGCGAGTCGAACACGATCGCCGGCGCCTTCACCTTGCGATGCGCCGCCGCG
Organism: Burkholderia sp. WP9; assembly: GCF_900104795.1. NCBI lineage: Bacteria > Pseudomonadati > Pseudomonadota > Betaproteobacteria > Burkholderiales > Burkholderiaceae > Burkholderia > Burkholderia sp. WP9. The sequence goes on along the minus strand of NZ_FNTG01000001.1, from coordinate 4,327,697 downwards.
ACCGCCGAAATCTTGATCACACCGCGGCCGAGCTTGCCCTGCATCAGACGCAAGCCGCCATCCGGCTGGAACGGTTCCTTGATGCCGCGCAGCACGGCCGTGTCTTCGCTCGCTTGCGCGCCCGGCACCCATTGCAGCTTGCCGTCGATCAGCTTCGGCTCTTCCGTGTAATGCTTGAGTCCCTTGCCCGCGACCGTATTGACGTCCTCGTGCAGCAAGCCGCCTTCCAGCAGATTGCGCACCAGGAAAGCGACGCCGCCGGCCGCGTGGAAGTGGTTCACGTCAGCCTTGCCGTTCGGATAAATTTTCGCGAGCAGCGGCACGGCTTGCGACAGCGCGTCGAAGTCGTCCCAATCGATCACGATGCCCGCCGCGCGAGCAATCGCCACCAGGTGCAGCGTGTGATTGGTCGAGCCGCCGGTCGCCAGCAAGGCAACGATGCCGTTGACGATCGCTTTTTCGTCGATCACGTGGCCGATCGGCGTGTAGTTGCCGCGCTCCACCGTCAGATCGAGCACGCGGCGCGCGGCCTGCGCGGTCAGCGCGTCGCGCAGTGGCGTATGCGGATGCACGAAAGCCGAACTCGGCAGATGCAAACCCATCACTTCCATCAGCATCTGATTGCTGTTGGCCGTGCCGTAGAACGTGCAGGTACCGTGGCTGTGATACGCGGCGGCTTCCGCTTCGAGCAGCGCGTCGCGGCCGCATTGGCCGGTGGCGAAGAGCTGGCGTGTCTTGGCTTTGTCGTCGTTGGACAGGCCGCTGCCCATCGGGCCGGCCGGCACGAAGATGGTCGGCAGATGGCCGAACTGCAGCGCGCCGATCAGCAGGCCCGGCACGATCTTGTCGCAAATGCCGAGGCACAGTGCCGCGTCGAACATGTTGTGCGTTAGCGCGACCGCCGTGCTCATCGCGATCACTTCTCGCGAGAACAGCGACAGTTCCATGCCCGCATTGCCTTGCGTAATGCCGTCGCACATGGCCGGCACGCCGCCCGCGAATTGCGCGACGCCGCCGTTTTCACGCGCGGCCTGCTTGATGATGTCCGGGTAGTTTTTGTACGGCGCGTGGGCCGACAACATTTCGTTGTACGAGGACACGATGCCGATGTTCGGCTCGCGAATCTGTTTGATGACGAGCTTGTCGTTGCCTTCGAGCCCGGCGAAACCGTGGGCCAGATTGGCGCAGGAGAGCGCGCCGCGCGCCGGGAACCGGCCTTGCGCCTGGTCGATGCGGGCCAGATACGCCTCGCGGGTGGGCTTGCTGCGCTCGACCACGCGTTGCGTGACCTTCAACAATTGCGAATGCGGGGAAACCATCGGAGCTCCTTCGTCGCTGGCGTGGGGCGGGCGCGCACTGTGCCAGGTAGGTATCGCGGGGTGTCGGATCAACTGACTGACGCCATCTTAGTAGAAAAACTACACGATCGCAACGACGAACGCTGCTGCGCTGCGGCATACGGAGACAGCCGGAAACGCCCGGCCAGCCTTGCTCTCGCATGCAACGGCCGAAACCTAGGGATTACACCTACCGCCTCAAATGTAGTTTTTGTACCTCTTCAGCAATCAGATATAGTCCACGCATTCTTCAGCATAGTGCGAGTTTTCCAATGATGCTGTCCCAGGTGGAAGAGATGCGCGACCAGTTGCGGCCGTCCGAGCGCAAATTGGCCGACTACGTGATCGAAGCGCCGCGCGAAGTGCTCGATCTTTCCATGACGGAAGTGGCCGCCCGCGCAGGCGTTAGCCAGCCGACCATCGCGCGGTTTTGTCATGCGCTCGGCTTTTCGGGGTTTCGCGAATTCAAGATCCGGCTTGCGCAAGGGATTGCGTCGGGTGTGCCCACCGTCTATCGGGACGTGCAGCCGGACGAAGGCGCTCCCGGCCTCATCGCGAAGGTATTCGACCGGACCATCGGCACGCTGATCGAAGTGCGCAACAGCCTGTCGCCGGATAGCGTCGAAGCGGCCGTCGAGTTGCTCGCGAACGCGGCGCGCATCGAGTTCTACGGCGCGGGCGGCTCGGGCATCGCCGCGCAGGATATTCAGCACAAGTTCTTCCGCCTCGGCATGCCGAGCGTCGCCTACTCCGACCCGCATACCTATTCGATGTCGGCGGCACTGCTCGGCCCCGGCGATGTGGTGGTGGCGGTATCGAATACCGGCCGCACCCGCGACATCATCGAAGCCGCGCGTTCAGCGCTCGCTCGTGGCGCGAAAGTGATCGCGATCACGCACGGCAGCTCACCGCTCGCGCGGGTCGCGTCGATCTGTCTGTTCTCGAACGTGGTCGAGGAAAACGATGTGTTTTCGCCGATGACATCGCGTATGTCGCATCTGGCGATCGGCGACATTCTGGCGGTCGGTGTCGCGCTCAAGCGTGGACCCGAGTTAGTGGAGCGCGTGGGACAGGCGAAAGGCGTGATCGGCCGGTTGCGGGTCGACGACGAGAGTTGAGGCGTTGCAGATGAAAAAGGCCTGCGCGACGGCAGGCCTTCGTGGTCGAGCGATGTGTGCTGCGCGTTACTCGGCGAATACGCGGACGTCGACGCGGCGGTTCTGCATGCGGCCTTCGGGCGTCGCATTCGACGCGACCGGATCAGCGCTGCCCAGACCTCGTGCGACGAACTGCTCGGCATGGAGGCCGCCATCACGCAGGTATTGGGCGACGGCGTCGGCGCGAGCCTCGGACAGGCTCAGGTTATGGGCTTGCGAGCCTGTCGCGTCGGTGTAGCCCACCACCGTCACGCGATGCAGGTTCACGCCCCGGTTCACGCTCATGAAGTGGTCGAGATTCCTCTTTGCAATTGAGCCAAGCACCGCGCTATCCGTCGCGAAGTTCGCGTTGCCTTGCAGCAGCAGGCGAACCTGCGGCGCCACCTGTTTTGCTTGCGGCTGCGCAGCGGGCTGTTGCAGCACCGGCTGCTGCGGGAGCTGCTCTGCAACAACCGGTTTGCCGCACATGAAGGTCAATTCGCGCGCATCCTTCTTCAGCGCGCCGTCGCTTACGCGATCAACGGCTTCGAGCCATGTCACCGGTTGATTCTTGCAGGTCTGCCCCGCCACACGCACGCAACTCTTCGAGCTTTCGAAGAGTCCCTCGCAATTGACCCGATAGATCGGCGCCTGCTGATTCGGCACGCTCACCGCGTGAAGCGTATAGGTTGGGCCCGACTGCGTGCTGCACGCAGCGAGAAACATCACACACGCGCCGAGCAATAGCGCGCGCGAAGACTTGGAAAGCGTTAAGTTCATTTTCAGGGATTCAGTCAATTGAGGCGGCGCCCTTGCCGTGTGTTCCTCGGACAAGGGCGCGCATGCAGTCAAGTCAAAGCAGATCTGGCTGACGGACGAGGCTCACGCCCCATCCGTCATGGCACTTACCACTGGTAGGAAGCACCCACGCCCACCGTCGTGCCTTGCGAGCTCGTACCCGCGCCGGCCTTCATCTTCAGGTTCTGGGTGATGCGGGCCGAGACGCCGAGCGCCACAGCCTGCGAACCCTTATACGAGCCGCCGCCGACACCGACCGCGATCGTCTTGCCTTGATCGACGTCCGGGATCATCGTCAGTGCCGTAGCGGCCGCGATACCTGCGTACGCATTTTTCGCGACCTGGTTCAAGCCGTTCTGCACCGCGTTGATCTGCTGGTCCGTGTAGTCCTTCGCCGAGGTACCGGCCGGCAGGTTGCCGACCGACGCGCCGATCGCTTCGTTCAACTGGCCGACGTTGACTGCGTCGGTGGTTGCCGTGCCGGCCGCGACGTTGGTGATCTGGCGTTCGTTGCCCGCCGAACCCACCGACACCGTGTTCTCGCGATCCGCCACCGAGTTCGCACCCAGCGCCACCGAATTCGCCGCGCTCGCCTTCGCGTTCGCGCCCATTGCCGTGGCGTGCGTGCCGCTGGCAACGGCCGATTCCGTGTCACGGTTGCCGTCTGCCGCGAACATCGGGTTGCCTGCCGAGCTGATGATATTCGTGACGTTGGAGATGGCCGCGTTCATCTGGCTGACGTTGACCGCATCGTCAGCGGCCGTGCCTGCCGCCACGTTGCGGATCGTCGTGCCGCCCGCCACGCCGTTACCCATTGTGACGCTGCTGTAGTTCGCCGACCCGTCAGCGTTGTGGTCGTACGTCACGGCAGCGTTGGTCGTGCCATCCGTATTGATCACGCCCGACGCCTTCAACTGCGCGACGTTCACCGCGTCCGTATCCGCCGTACCGGCCGCCACGTTGGTGATCTGGCGCTCCGCTCCGGCCGCCCCCACCGACACCGTGTTGGCACGGTTAGCGACGGAGTTCGAACCCAACGCGACCGAGTTCGCTGCCTGCGACTGCGCGTTACCGCCGATCGCCACCGACTCCGCACCGCTTGCCTGCGAATCGGCCAGGGCCGAGTTCACGTGGACGTACATGACGCCACCGCCGGTGGTGATGCTGTTCAGCGTGTTGTTGATCGTGCTGATATTGGTGGTGTTCTGCGTCACACGGTTGTCGAGGTTGGTGATCGCGTCGCCCGCGTTGTGGACGGTCGCGCCGTTCACCACGTAAGTCGGGGCCGAGATCGAGCCATCCGTGTTCACCGTCGAGCCACCGCCGATCGCATCCGCCACGCTCTGCGACACGCCGTAGAGCTGCGCGCCGTTCACCGCATCCACGCTTGTCGCGGTCACTGCGCCGGCGGCCACACCCGTCAGCTGACGCGCGCCTGCTGTCCCGGCAAAGTCGACCAGCGCGCCGTCGGTGCCCTTCGCGACCGTGATGGTGCGCGACGTCGCGTCCTGCTGCACCAAGCCGACCGAACCGTTGTTCATGTTGTTCGTCAGGTTGGTGATGTCCGTGGTGTTCTGCGTCACCTGCTGGTTGGTGGCGAACAGTTCGCTGCCGTTCACCGCATCCGTGCTCGTCGCGCTCAGGCGGCCAGCCGCCACGTTCGTGATCGTGCGCTCGCTGCCCGCTGCACCCACGCTCACCGTGCTCGACGGAGCCATGCCTGCAAACGTGTAGGTGATGCCGCCTATCGTCGTGCCGGACGTGGCGACCGCCGTTGTGGTCGTCGACCCTGCGCCTAGTGCTACTGCGCCAGCGTTGGACGCTTTCGCGCCGTTACCCAGTGCGACTGCGTCCGTGGCGGCCGCCAACGCCGCCGGGCCGGCTGCCAGGCTGTTGGTGCCCGTTGCCGATGAATCCGCCAGCGACGAGTTCGCGTGGAAGTACTTGATGCCGTTGCCACCGTTGGTGATGTTGTTCACGGTGTTGCTGATGTTGGTGACGTTGCCCGCGATGTTCGTGACGTTGTTGCTCAGGTTGGTCACGTTGTTGTTGATCGTGTTGACCTTCGCGTCTTCCGACTGCAACTGGCTGACGTTGACCGCGTCCGTTGCGGCCGAACCGGCTGCGACGTTCGTGATGCGGCGTTCCTTGCCTGCAGCGCCTACCGAGACTTCACCATTGGCTGCCGATGCCGTGCCCGTCAGTGTTGCCGTGCCCGGGTTGTAACCCGCTGCCGACAGGTTTGCCGTCGTCGTCGAGTTCGAACCCAGTGCAACCGAGTTCGCTGCCGTCGCCTGAGCGTTGCCACCAATGGCGACTGCATCCGTACCCGTTGCCGACGAATCCGCCAGCGTCGAGTTCGCATGGAAGTACTTGATGCCGCCAAGACCATTGGTGATGTTGTTCACCGTATTGTTGATGTTCGTGACGTCGTTACTCAGATTGTTGACCGTGTTGCCGACGTTCGACACATTCTGGTTCGTCGCATACAACTGCGAGCCGTTCACCGCATCCACGCTCGTTGCGTTCACATCACCTGCCGACAAACCCGTCAGCTTGCGCGGCCCCGCCGTACCCGCCAAGTCCACCACCGTGCCGTCGCTGTCCTTCGCCACCGTGATGTTGCGTGAACTTGCATCCTGCTGCACGAGACCGACTTCACCGTTGTTGATGTTGTTGGTCAGGTTCGTGATGTCAGTCGTGTTCTGCGTCACGCGACCGTCGATGTTCTCGACCACGTCGCCCACGTTGTTGAACGTCTTGCCGCCATTCAATACATACGTCGGGTTGGTGATCGCACCCGTCGTCGTGTTGTAGGTAGAACCGCCGCCCAGTGCAGCCGCCGTGCCTGAACCCGCGGCATTGACCTTTGCGTCTTCCGATTGAAGCTGGCTCACGTTTACTGCGTCCGTTGCGGCTGAACCGGTTGCCACGTTGGTGATGCGACGTTCTTTGCCTGCGGCGCCCACCGACACTTCACCATTGGCTGCGGATGCCGTGCCCGACAGTGTTGCCGTGCCTGGGTTGTAGCCTGCGGCCGACAGGTTTGCCGTGGTCGTTGAGTTCGAACCGAGTGCGACAGAGTTAGCCGCCGATGCCGATGCATTGCCACCAATGGCGACTGCGTCCGTACCCGTTGCCGATGAGTCGGCCAACGATGAGTTCGCGTGAAAGTACTTGATGCCGCTGCCAGCATTGGTGATGTTGTTCACCGTACTGCTGATGTTGGTTACGTTGCTTGCGATGTTCGTGACGTTGTTGCTGAGGTTGGTCACGTTGTTGTTGATTGTGTTGACCTTCGCGTCTTCCGACATCAACTGGCTCACGTTCACCGCGTCCGTTGCGGCCGCGCCCGCTGCCACGTTGGTGATACGACGTTCCTTGCCTGCGACGCCCAACGACACCTCGCCATTAGCTGCCGATGCCGTGCCGGAAAGTGTTGCCGGGCCTGGGTTGTACCCCGCTGCCGACAGGTTTGCCGTCGTCGTCGAGTTCGAACCCAGCGCGACCGAGTTCGCTGCCGTCGCCGATGAATTGCCACCAATGGCGACTGCGTCCGCACCCGTTGCCGATGAGTCAGCCAGCGTCGAGTTGGTGTGGAAATACTTGATGCCGCTGCCACCGCTGGTGATGTTGTTCACCGTGTTGCTAAGATTGGTGACGTTGCCCGCGATGTTCGTGACGTTATTGCTGAGGATGGTCACATTATTGTTGATCGTGGTGACTTTTGCATCCTCCGACATCAACTGGCTGACGTTCACCGCGTCCGTTGCTGCAGATCCGGCTGCCACGTTCGTGACGCGGCGTTCCTTGCCTGCGGCGCCCACCGACACTTCGCCATTGGCTGCCGATGCCGTGCCCGACAGAGCCGTGGTGCCCGGGTTGTAACCTGCCGCCGACAGGTTAGCCGTGGTCGTCGAGTTCGAACCCAGTGCTACAGAGTTAGTCGCTGTCGCCGAGGCGTTACCACCGATCGCCACCGCATCCGTGCCCGACGCCGACGAATCCGCCAGCGATGAGTTCGCGTGAAAGTATTTGATTCCAGTGCCACCATTGGTGATGTTGTTCACCGTGTTGCTGATGTTGGTGACGCTGGTACTCAGGTTGTTCACGTTGTTGTTGATCGTGTTGACTTTCGCGTCTTCCGACATCAACTGGCTGACGTTCACCGCATCGGTCGCGGCCGAGCCTGCTGCCACGTTCGTCATGCGACGTTCTTCGCCTGCTGCGCCGACAGAAACCTCACCATTGACCGCCGATGCCGTGCCCGACAGCGCCGCCGTGCCCGGGTTATAACCCGCTGCCGACAGGTTCGCCGTTGTCGTCGAGTTTGAACCCAGCGCGACCGAGTTGGCTGCCGATGCCGATGCATTGCCCCCGATCGCCACCGCATCCGTACCCGACGCCGACGAATCCGCGAGCGTCGAGGTCACGTGGAAGTACTTGATGCCGCCACCGCCATTGGTGATGTTGTTCACCGTGTTGCTAATGTTGGTGACATTGCCTGCGATGTTCGTGACGTTGTTGCTCAGGTTGGTCACGTTGCTATTAATCGTGTTGACCTTCGCGTCTTCTGACATCAACTGGCTGACGTTCACCGCGTCCGTTGCGGACGAACCCGCTGCCACGTTGGTGATGCGACGTTCCTTGCCTGCGGCGCCGACCGAGACTTCACCATTGGCTGCGGATGCCGTGCCCGACAGTGTTGCCGTGCCTGGGTTGTAGCCTGCGGCCGAGAGATTTGCCGTGGTCGTTGAGTTCGAGCCCAACGCTATTGAGTTCGCCGCTGTCGCCTGAGCGTTGCCACCGATCGCCACCGCGTCCGTGCCCGTTGCCGACGAGTCAGCCAGCGTCGAGTTCGCGTGGAAGTACTTGATGCCGTTGCCACCGTTGGTAATGTTGTTCACCACGTTGCTCATGTTGGTGACGTTGCCTGCGATGTTCGTGACGTTGTTGCTGAGGTTGGTCACGTTGCTATTGATCGCGTTGACCTTTGCATCCTCCGACATCAACTGGCTGACGTTCACCGCATCCGTTGCAGCCGAACCGGCTGCAATGTTCGTCACGCGACGCTCCTTGCCTGCTGCACCGACCGACACTTCGCCATTGACCGCCGATGCTGTGCCCGAAAGCGCTCCCGTGCCCGGGTTGTAACCTGCTGCCGACAGGTTTGCCGTCGTCGTCGAGTTCGAGCCCAGTGCGACCGAGTTCGCTGCCGTTGCCGATGCATTGCCCCCGATCGCGACCGCATCCGTACCTGACGCCGAAGAATCCGCCAGCGTCGAGTTCGCATGGAAGTATTTGACCCCGCCACCACCGTTGGTAATGTTGTTCACCACGTTGCTCATGTTGGTGACGTTGCCTGCGATGTTCGTGACGTTGTTGCTGAGGTTGGTCACGTTGTTGTTGATCGTGTTGACCTTTGCGTCTTCTGACATCAATTGGCTGACGTTCACCGCGTCCGTTGCGGCCGAGCCGGCTGCCACGTTCGTGACGCGGCGTTCCTTGCTTGCGGCGCCGACAGAGACTTCGCCATTGGCTGCCGAAGCCGTGCCCGACAGCGTTGCCGTCCCCGGGTTGTAACCCGCTGCCGACAGGTTTGCCGTCGTCGTCGAGTTCGAACCCAGTGCTATCGAGTTCGCCGCCGTTGCCGACGCATTGCCCCCGATCGCCACCGAGTCCGTACCCGTTGCCGACGAGTCCGCTAGCGTCGAGTTCGCGTGGAAGTATTTGACGCCGCCACCACCGTTGGTGATGTTATTCACCGTGCTGCTGATGTTCGTGACACTGGTGCTCAGGTTGTTCACGTTGCTGTTGATCGTGTTGACCTTCGCGTCTTCTGACATCAACTGGCTGACGTTCACCGCGTCGGTTGCCGCCGAACCGGCAGCCACGTTGGTGACGCGACGTTCCTTGCCCGATGCTCCCGCCGACACTTCACCATTAGCGGTCGATGCCGTGCCCGACAACGTGCCGCTGCCCGGGTTGTAACCCGCAGTCGCCAGGTTTGCCGTCGTCGTCGAGTTCGCGCCCAGCGCGACCGAGTTCGCCGCAGTCGCACTCGCACCATCGCCAATCGCGATCGCATCTACGGAGCTGGCGCCAACCCTCGAGTTCTTGCCAATCGCAATGCCGCTCGTCGCCGTGGTCGCGACCGTCGCACTTGTGCCGATCGACACGCCATCCGTAGCGTCCGAGATCGCCGCACCGCCGACGCTCACCGCACCAACGCCATTCGCGGTCGAATCAGTCAGTGTCGAGTTCGTGTGGAAATACTTGATGCCAGTGCCACCGTTGGTGATGTTGTTCACCGTGTTGCTGATGTTCGTGACATTGCCCGCGATGTTCGTGACGTTGTTGCTGAGGTTGGTCACGTTGCTGTTGACCGCGTTGACCTTTGCATCCTCCGACATCAGCTGACTTACGTTCACCGCATCCGTCGCAGCCGAGCCGGCTGCAACGTTCGTGATACGACGTTCCTTGCCCGATGCCCCCACCGAGACTTCACCATTGGCTGCCGATGCCGTGCCCGACAGCGCCCCCGAGCCCGGGTTGTAACCCGCAGCCGACAGGTTCGCCGTCGTCGTCGAGTTCGAGCCCAGTGCGACCGAGTTCGCTGCCGAGGCAGTTGCCGCACCACCGATCGCCACCGCGTCCGTACCCGTTGCCGACGAGTCAGCCAACGTCGAGTTCGCATGGAAGTACTTGATCCCACCACCGCCATTGGTGATGTTGTTCACCGTGTTGCTGATGTTGGTGACATTGCCCGCGATATTCGTGACGTTGCCGCTCAGGTTATTCACGTTGTTATTAACCGTGTTCACCTTCGCGTCTTCGGACATCAGCTGGCTCACGTTCACCGCGTCCGTCGCGGCCGAACCCGCTGCCACGTTCGTGATGCGGCGCTCCGCGCTTGCGGAGCCCACCGACACTTCGCCGTTAGCGGTCGATGCCGTACCCGAGAGCGTGCCCGTACCCGGGTTGTAACCGGCGGCCGACAGGTTCGCCGTAGTCGTCGAGTTCGCGCCCAGTGCCACCGAATTTACCGCCGTCGCTTTCGCGCCGCCGCCGACCGCGACGGTATTGGCTCCAATCGCCTGGGAATTGGTCCCCAGCGTGGTGGCGAAGGATGTGCCGCCGGCACCGCTGGCCGTCGACGAGGCGCCCAGCGCGATGTCGCCAAGAGCCATGGCCGATGCTGCGTTGCCTGCTGCAAACGTGTAGTTCGCCGCAGCCGTCGACGAGCCCAGTGCGATCGCGCTCGTCCCGATCGATTTTGCCGCGTTCCCCAGCGCTACAGCACTGCCCCCCGACGACGTTGCCGCGTTCCCCAGCGCTACAGAACTGCTCCCCGATGATGTTGCCCGCGCGCCGATCGCGACGCCTTGTGACGCAGCGCTACCGACAGTGGCCTGCGTGCCAATGGCAATCCCGTCCGAAGCCGCGGCGACTGTCTGATAGCCCATCGTATTCGTGTACGCACCCGAGGCGGTCGAAGCCTGACCCATTGCCGTTGCACTCAGACCCGACGCCACCGCTGCGGGTCCAACCGCGACCGAGTTGGCACCTGTCGCCGACGAATCCGCCAGCGTCGAGTTCACGTGGAAGTACTTGATGCCACCACCGTTGGTGATGTTGTTCACCGTATTGCTGATGTTGGTGACGTTGCCAGCGATGTTCGTGACGTTGCCACTCAGGTTGTTCACGTTGTTATTAACCGTGTTCACCTTCGCGTCTTCCGACTGCAACTGGCTCACGTTCACCGCATCCGTCGCGGCCGCGCCGGCTGCTACGTTCGTGATTCGACGCTCCTTGCCTGTCGAGCCCACCGACACTTCGCCGTTAGCCGCCGAAGCCGTACCCGAGAGCACGCCCGTACCCGGGTTATAACCGGCCGCCGACAGGTTTGCCGTGGTCGTCGAATTCGAGCCCAGCGCTATCGAGTTCGCCACAGTCGCACTTGCACCATCGCCAATCGCGATCGAATCCACCGAGCTGGCGCCAACCCTCGAGTTCTTGCCAATCGCAATGCCGCTCGTCGCCGTGGTCGCGACCGTCGCGCTTGTGCCGATCGACACGCCATCCGCCGCGTCCGAGATCGCCGCTCCGCCCACGCTCACCGCACCAACGCCGTTCGCGGTCGAATCCGCCAGCGTCGAATTCGTGTGGAAATACTTGATGCCACCACCATTGGTGATGTTGGTCACCGTGTTGTTAATGTTGGAAATGTTGCCCGTCGCCGTATTGATGTTGTTGACGGTGTTGCTCAGGTTGTTCACGTTGCTATTGACCGTGTTCACCTTTGCGTCTTCCGACATCAACTGGCTCACGTTCACTGCATCCGTCGCCGCCGAACCGGCTGCCACGTTCGTAATGCGACGCTCCTTGCCTGCCGAACCCACCGACACTTCACCGTTAACCGCCGATGCAATGCCCGAGAGCGTGCCCGTACCCGGGTTGTAACCCGCTGCCGACAGATTCGCCGTGGTCGTCGAGCTCTGCCCGAGCGCCACCGAATTGGCCGCCGTTGCCTTTGCGTTGTAGCCGAACGCCGACGAATTCGCGCCCGTCGCAGACGAATATCCACCAATCGCCGTAGAACCCGCAGCATTGGCCGAAGAAGCGTAGCCCATCGCCGTCGCTGCGCCGACACCTGCCCCGCTCGCTAACGATGATGCACCGAATGCCATATCACCGGTGCCGCTTGCCGCCGCCGTACTGCCCATCGCAACTGCGTTGCTGCCTGACGCCGTGGCGCGTTGACCGATAGCAACACCTTGTGCGGCGCTGGAAGTCACGTTCGCCTGCGTGCCAATGGCAATCCCGTCCGAAGCCGCGGCGACCGTCTGATAGCCCATCGTATTCGTGTACGCGCCCGAGGCGGTCGACGCCTGACCCATTGCCGTTGCACTCAGACCCGACGCCAGCGCTGCGGGTCCAACCGCGACCGAGTTGGCACCCGTTGCCGTCGAATCCGCCAGCGTCGAGTTTGCGTGGAAGTACTTGATGCCGCCACCGTTGGCGATGTTGGTGACGGTGGTGCTCAGGTTGTTCACGTTGTTATTAACCGTGTCCACCTTCGCGTCTTCCGACATCAACTGGCTCACGTTCACCGCATCCGTCGCAGCCGAACCCGCTGCTACATTCGTGATGCGACGCTCCTTGCCCGCCGAGCCCACTGACACCTCACCGTTGGTCGCCGAAGCCGTACCCGACAGGGTCAACGTACCCGGGTTGTAACCCGATGCCGACAGGTTTGCCGTGGTCGTCGAGCTCGCGCCCAATGCCACCGAATTTGCCGCCGTCGCTTTCGCGGCGCCGCCGACTGCGACGGCATTGGCTCCAATCGCCTGGGCATTGGTCCCCAGTGCGGTGGCGTACGAAGTGCCGCCGGCACCGCTGGCCGTCGACGAGGCGCCCAGCGCGATGTCGCCAAGGGCCACGGCCGATGCCGCGTTGCCTGCCGCAAACGTATAGTTCGCCGCAGCCGTCGACGACGAGCCCAGCGCGATCGCGCTCGTCCCGATCGATTTTGCGGTGTTCCCCAGCGCTACAGCACTGCTCCCCGATGACGTCGCCCGCGCACCGATTGCAATGCCTTGTGACGCAGCGCTACCGACATTGGCCTGCGTGCCAATGGCAATCCCGTCCGAAGCCGCTGCGACCGTCTGATAGCCCATCGTATTCGTGTAGGCACCCGAGGCCGTCGACGCCTGACCCATTGCCATTGCGCTCTGACCCGACGCCACCGCTGCGGGTCCAACCGCGACCGAGTTGGCGCCGGTCGTCGTCGAACTTGCGCCCAGTGCCACCGAGTTCCCCGCCGTCGCACTCGCGGCGCCGCCCAACGCCACAGAATTGGCCCCGCTTGCGGTGGCGGTATAACCCATCGCGCTCGCTTGCGCTGCCACGGCCGTCGCGCCGTAACCCAAAGCGACAGCATTGGTGCCGGTCGCATTGGTATTGCCACCGAGCGCTGTATTGTGCCCCCAGTTTCCAGAGGTGCCGTCCGCCGTCGCACCGGCGCCGATCGCTGTGTTGTACGCGCCATCCCCACCGTAGGAGCTGTAAGCGCCTGCAGCCGAAGCATTCTCCCCGATGGCGATCGACTTGGCACCGCCGCCGGTAACGGCATTGCCACCAATGGCTACGCTCTGAGCCGCGCCCGCTGACGAGTCCGCCGCCGTCGAGTTCACATGGAAATACTTGATGCCACCACCGTTGGTGATGTTGGTGACGGTGGTGCTCAGGTTGGTCACGTTGCTATTAACCGTGTTCACCTTGGCGTCTTCCGACATCAACTGGCTCACGTTCACAGCATCTGTCGCGGCCGAGCCGGCGGCCACGTTCGTGATGCGACGCTCCTTGCCTGCGGAACCCACCGACACTTCACCGTTGGCCGCCGAAGCAATACCCGAGAGCGTACCTGTACCCGGGTTGTAACCGGCTGCCGACAGGTTTGCCGTCGTCGTCGAACCCGAACCCAGCGCCACTGAATTGGCCGCTGACGCGGTCGAGTTGAAGCCCAGTGCAACTGCGCTCGTCCCCGTTGAAGTCGAGATCTTGCCCATTGCCAGCGAATAGTCGCCAGTCGCGGTCGAGCCGTTGCCCAGTGCTACCGCCGACTCTCCCTTCGAATAGGTGGCGTTGCCCAATGCGACACCGCCAGACCCCACCACCGTCGAGGTATAACCAAATGCTGTTCCGTTGGCCCCAGATACGTTAGCGCTGTTGCCCATCGCAACCGAGTAAGCAACCGATGCGGTTGCGTTATTACCCACTGCAATCGCGCTTCCTCCCGATGCATTCGCAACGGCACCAATCGCAACAGCGTTCCCCCCACTGGCTGAAGAATCTGCCAACGTCGAATTTACGTGGAAATACTTGGTGCCCGTATTGGTGATATTCGTGATGCTGTTACTCAGGTTGTTCACGTTGTTATTAACCGTGTTCACCTTCGCATCTTCCGACATCAACTGGCTCACGTTCACTGCATCTGTCGCGGCCGAGCCGGCGGCCACGTTCGTGATGCGACGCTCCGCGCCTGCCGAACCGACTGACACTTCACCGTTAGCGGTCGATGCCGTACCCGAGAGCGTGCCCGTGCCCGGGTTGTAACCCGCGGCCGACAGGTTCGCCGTCGTCGTCGCTGCGTTGCCCAACGCCACCGAGTTGACCGCTGAGGCCACAGCGTTCGTGCCGATCGCCGTCCCATTCGCACCGCTAACCATGGCACCACCACCAATTGCCGTGCCCAGCGCAGCCGAAACCTTCGCGTTCGTGCCAACCGCAACGCCCCAACTCGACAGCGAAGTATCAGCACCATTGCCCAGAGAAACGGATTTGTCAGCCGCCTTCGAATCTCCGCCGATGGCAATCGAATTGTTCGCGCCGGTTACATTCTGCGCGTTGTTACCGATCGCAATACTGGCCGCCCCCGCTGCCGTCGCACTGTCACCCATCGCAACCGACGAACCGCCAAGCGACGACGCCTTGTCACCGATCGCCACGGAGTTCGTTCCCGTTGCCGACGAGTCCGCCGCCGTCGAGTTCGCGTGGAAGTACTTGATGCCCGAACCGCTGGTGATGTTATTCACCGTGTTGTTGATGTTCGTGACGCTCGTGCTCAGGTTGTTCACGTTGTTATTCACCGTGTTCACCTTTGCGTCTTCCGACATCAACTGGCTCACGTTCACCGCGTCCGTGGCCGCCGAACCGGCCGCCACGTTCGTGATGCGACGCTCCTTGCCTGCTGAGCCCACCGACACTTCACCGTTGGCCGCCGAAGCAATACCCGAGAGCGTTGCCGAGCCCGGGTTGTAACCCGCTGCCGATAGGTTCGCTGTCGTCGTCGAGCCCTGCCCGAGCGCCACCGAATTGGCCGCCGTTGCCTTTGCGTTATAGCCGAACGCCGACGAATTCGCGCCCGTCGCAGACGAATATCCACCAATCGCGGTAGAACCCACAGCATTGGCCGAAGAAGCGTAGCCCATCGCCGTCGCTGCGCTGACACCTGCTCCGCTCGCTATCGATGATGCGCCGAATGCCATATCACCCGTGCCGCTTGCCGCCGCCGAGTTGCCCATCGCAATTGAGCTGCTGCCTGACGCAGTTGCCCGCGCACCGATCGCGACGCCTTGTGCGGCGCTTGAAGTCACGTTCGCCTGCGTGCCAATGGCAATCCCGTCCGAAGCCGCGGCGACCGTCTGATAACCCATCGTATTCGTGTAGGCACCCGAGGCCGTCGACGCCTGACCCATTGCTGTTGCGCTCTGACCGGACGCCACCGCTGCGGGTCCAACCGCGACCGAGTTGGCACCGGTTGTCGTCGAACTTGCGCCCAGTGCCACCGAGTTCCCCGCCGTCGCACTCGCGGCGCCGCCCAACGCCACAGAATTGGCCCCGCTTGCGGTGGCGGTATAACCCATCGCGCTCGCTTGCGCTGCCACGGCCGTCGCGCCGTAACCCAAAGCGACAGCATTGGTGCCGGTCGCATTGGTATTGCCACCGAGTGCTGTATTGTGCCCCCAGTTTCCAGAAGTGCCGTCCGCCGTCGCACCGGCGCCGATCGCTGTGTTGTACGCGCCATCCCCACCGTAGGAGCTGTAAGCGCCTGCAGCCGAAGCGTTCTCCCCGATGGCGATCGACTTGGCACCGCCGCCGGTAACGGCATTGCCACCAATGGCTACGCTCTGAGCCGCGCCCGCGGACGAGTCCGCCGCCGTCGAGTTCACATGGAAATACTTGATACCACCACCGTTGGTGATGTTGGTGACGGTGGTGCTCAGGTTGGTCACGTTGCTATTAACCGTGTTCACCTTGGCGTCTTCCGACATCAACTGGCTCACGTTCACTGCATCTGTCGCGGCCGAGCCGGCGGCCACGTTCGTGATGCGACGCTCCTTGCCTGTGGAACCCACCGACACTTCACCGTTGGCCGCCGAAGCAATACCCGAGAGCGTACCTGTACCCGGGTTGTAACCGGCTGCCGACAGGTTTGCCGTGGTGGTCGAGTTCGCGCCCAGTGCCACCGAATTTGCCGCCGTCGCTTTCGCGCCGCCGCCGACTGCGACCGTACTGGCTCCAATCGCCTGGGCATTGGTCCCCAGTGCGGTGGCGTAGGAAGTGCCGCCGGCACCGCTGGCCGTTGACGAGGCGCCCAACGCGATGTCGCCAAGGCTCACAGCCGATGCCGCGTTGCCTGCCGCGAATGTGTAATCAGCCGCGGCCTTCGCCGACGAGCCAACGGCAATTGCACTTGTCCCCGCGCCCATGGCGGAGCTACCTACGGTAACCGAATTGTTTCCGCTGGCCGTCGATGCCTGGCCAATCGCGGTCGATCCGCTACCTGAGCCGATAGCCGCCTGGCCTATAGCAATGGCCGAAGTGTTTTGCGCTTGCGCGTTATTGCCGACCGCCACGGAATTTCCGCCAGTCGCCTTCGATTGTGTGCCGATTGCCGAAGAATTTGCGCCCGACGCAGTGCTGAGCGTGCCAAGCGCCGCTGCATAGCTTCCCGAACCTTGCGAACTTGCACCCAACGCGATCGAGCGGTCGCCGCTCGCGGTCGCGTTCACGCCCAAAGCACTCGATGCTCCGCCACTTGCTCTCGACAACGTACCGACGGCCGTCGAGTACATGCCAGATGCCGTTGAAGATGCGCCGACCGCCGTTGAAGAACCTGAAGCATCGATTCCTCCCGGATTGGCGGCGTAAGCAAGGTTGCCGATCGCCGTTGTGTAGTTGTCGCTTGCCTGGGCACCCGTTCCCATGGCAATCGTACCGCTGCCACTGGAAGTTGCGGCGGAGCCGATCGCAATCGCATTTCCACCCGTTGCCGACGAGTCGGTTCCAGTCGAGTTCGTATGGAAGTACTTGATGCCACCACCGTTGTTGATGTTGGTGATGGTGTTGCTCAGGTTGTTCACGTTGTTACTAACCGTGTTCACCTTCGCGTCTTCCGACTGCAACTGGCTTACGTTCACTGCATCCGTCGCGTTCAGACCTGCTGCCACATTCGTGATGCGGCGCTCCTTGCCCGCCGCGCCAACCGACACTTCACCGCCGAGCGCCGTGGCCGCCGAGATCGCCGTGCCGCCGACCGGCGTGAAGCCTGCCGTCGTCAGTGTCGTCGAATTCGCCACCGAGTTCGAGCCCAGTGCCACCGAGTTCGCAGTCGTCGCCTGTGAGCTATCGCCGAGCGCTGAAGACCATGCGCCAATCGCTTTTGCAGCCGAACCGAACGCGACAGAATCTCCGCCCGCAGCTGTAGCAACAGCTCCGACTGCGACATCAAAATAGCCGGCTTTCGCAGAAGAGCCGACAGCCGTTGCCCATGTATTCGTGCCGCTCGCACCGGAGCCGATTATCGTGCTGTCATTGCCGGCTGCCGCAGCCCCGCCCCCAATGACGACGGCATGCAGTCCCGTTGACGTTGCCCCTGTACCAATCGCAATCGACAGTTGATTTGTCGCCGTAGCGTTGTTGCCGATTGCGATACTTGCGTTATAGCTATCGGCGCTCGACGATACTGCACCGGTGCCATACGCAAGGTCTTGGCTCTGGCTTACCGTACCGCCGTCGAGCGCGCCCGCGTGCGCATCCATCGATGCCACGCTGCCGGCTCCAGCCGCCATGAGTGCCACCATAAGTGTTCTGGAAGAAGGACTCTTCTTCCCACGGCTCTTTGCTACTTCAGGTGCCGCGACGTAGGTACCGGTGGTCTCATTCCAGACTGTTTTGTATGATTTATTCACAATTTCGCCTATTTAATTTGCGGTGACATACTCAGCATTGCGTTGTCGCCTCTGAGGGTTGCTCGGACATCGACCAACAGCGGAAACGGTCTAAATTTCATCCGACCACCTCAATAAACCTTGAAGCAAGGTCGCAAATATAGGCACCGCCGAATAGGCGTTGAATAGGACACCTCCTAAACAACAGCGAATTTTTAAGACTTTCCGAATCTTCTCTAGGCGCTCTTAGCAGCGGATCACCTTCAGCAGCGGGAATTCCCACCACACAAGACTTTCGCGCTCGCGATCTTGCATATTTATCAATAGCCGCAGACTAGCTAGATGGACTTCATCGTGAACGAAGAAATTAGGATTTCTCCTACAATCAAACCTCAACAAAAATACTAGAATTTTTACAATCGCTTGGTCCGTCGCGCACTTCGCGCCTTTATTTTCTAAAGACCGCGAAAGCAATTTGCTTAATCAGCGGATATCTTCGAAAAAGCGCATTTATCGCTCCAACGCCAATTAATATTGATAATGTTATCTATTATGAAATCCCGCTCCTATCTCGCGCTAACTCTCCTAACACTATGCTTTACCGCACCCCGCGCATTCGCTGCCGATAACGACGAAGCGACATTGAAGGCAATGGAGCAAACCTGGATCCAAGCAATCCTAACCACCAACCGCGCCACGATGGACAAGCTTCTTGACGATTCATTTGTGGAAACTTCTCCTAACGGCCAGCGCCGCAGCAAATCCGATGTGCTGCTCGCGCCGCCACCGCCGCGGGGGTCATCGCAAGTCTTGATGGATGTGGACGTGCATGTGAACGGCGACATGGCCATCGTCATCGGCACCAATCATTTCAAGCCGGGCCCTACCGTTCAGCCGGTGGACTATTCGTTTACCGATGTCTTCGTGCGCAGAGTCGACGGCTGGCGTGTCGTGTCATCGCAAATGACTCGTCGATGAGTCAAACGCGGCGGCCTGAGCGCCGCCGCAAAGCCGATGCGCTTGTAGGTGGCGATCCAAGGTGATCTGGCAAACCAACCTAAGAGACCTAGAGTCGCCCATTCAGCGGATATAGATCATGAAACACCTACCTTCCTGACTGTCCTCAGCCTATCATTCGCGGCGACCGCGCGACGCTCGACCAACTGCTCGACGATTCGTTCGTCGAGACGATGGCTAACGGTGCGCGTCGTACGAAGGCCGACGTCCTGCTCGCGCCGATGTTTCTGCCTAGGTCCGCGCAAAACGCTCGGCGAACTGAAGGTGCGAGTCTTTGGAAATGTCGCGATGGTTTCCGGAGTCAACCACTACACACCGAGCGCCGGCATGAAAACAACCGCTAATGCTTTTCACCAATCTGTATGTGCGACGCGGAGATGCATGGCGTGTGGCGTCGTCAACTACGACGCGCTGAGATAGCGCATAGGCGTTCAATAGCGCTGAGCCAAGGACCTAACAGGCGCGACCGGTCGCGCCTCTTTTCATTTATAGAGCTAATCGACAGTCAATCTCAGTACGCCGTCACATCGGTTTTACTCTCCGCCGATCTGCGCGTCGCTGGCACGCCCCGTCCAACGATCGGCTTGTCTTTTTTCGGTTTCTGCCCCGCCTCCGCCAGCAACTTCGCCGCTGCACCCGCCGTAATCCGCCGATGCGCGACGCCCTTCGCATCGAGCGCAATCACCTGATACAGCTCGCGGTCGCCTTCCACTTCCCGCTCGTATTCCTCGCACGTTTCAACCAGCAGTTCGAGCAGCACTTGCCGGCTGCGTCGTTCGTGGTGGGTCAATGCAGGATTCCTATATATCGAGGTCGCAAGCGTGGCCAAACGGTTAAGTTGAGTCAACTGCCGTTCGCACGAACCAAATGCGGACAACGCGAGCTTTTCGTACTGCAAGGCATCGACTGGCGGCGTGAGGCGGGTTGATTTTTGATGGACTTGCTCATGGTGCGATCTCCTGAAACTTAACTGGATCGCCCGACACTCGCTTGCAAGGAGGGTGAGCGGGCACGTAGCGGGTTAGCAGACCGGGCCAAAAACATACCGGCGAGCCTTTCGGCTCCCCACCACGGCCCGCCCATGGAAATGAGACGTGCAGAGGCAGACGCACGCCCCGCCTCGGCGGGTGTGCGGTTTTCGGCACAGGCTGCTAAACCTGACCACCGGTTGGTGCCAGTGGTTCGGAAATTATAATTCAGCCCACACGCGCATTGGCCGTCCCAATATAGCCTCACGACCGCGCTAGCCATTCGGCCTAAGACAACGCGTCGCACATCAGCACCGACCATAAAAAAAGGCAGTTTGCCGAATCCAGCAAACCGCCCTTCATCCAACCCAAGCCCGCAGCCTGACGAACGAACCCACCGAAAGCTCGCCCCGTCCTAAAACGGCTTGATCACCACCAACGCCACCGCCGCGAGCATCCCCAGCACCGGCAGTTCGTTGAACATCCGATACCACTTATCCGACCGACGATTCTCACCGCGCTCGAACGTCCGCAGCAACACACCGCAGTACGCGTGATACCCGATCAGCAGCACCACCACACCGACCTTCGCGTGAATCCACCCCTGCCCGCTGCCGATACCAATCACGAGCCAAAGCCACAGTCCACATGCCAGCGCCGGCACCGCGATAAACGTCATGAAGCGAAACAGCTTGCGCGCCATCGTCAACAGACGCGCCGTGGCCGCGGGTTCCGTTTCCATCGCCAGATTGACGAAGATGCGCGGCAGATAGAACAGGCCGGCGAACCACGAAGCAACCAGGACGATATGAAACGTTTTGACCCAAAGCATCGACGATCCTTGTGCAGCGTATTGGCGTAAAGAGAAGCGCGCGCATCAGCGCGCTTCTACGAAAGACGAACCCGCGAAGGCGCCCTTATTGACGGCCTTCGCCGTGCCCGAGCACGACGTATTTCATCGACGTCAGCCCTTCGAGTCCCACCGGACCGCGCGCATGCAGCTTGTCGTTCGAGATGCCGATCTCCGCGCCCAGGCCGAATTCGAAGCCATCGGCAAAACGCGTCGACGCATTGACCATCACGCTCGCCGAGTCCACTTCGCGCAGGAAGCGCATCGCGCGATCATGGTCTTCGGTAACGATCGCGTCGGTGTGCTGCGAGCTGTACTCGTTGATGTGCTCGATTGCCGCATCGAGATCGTCCACCACCTTGATCGCCAGCACCGGCGCGAGATATTCGGTGCGCCAGTCTTCTTCGGTCGCATCGACAAGCGGGCCCACGCCCGCATCCGCCAGCACGGCGCGCGCCGCGGCGTCCACCCGCAGTTCGACTTCCTTGTCGCGATACAGCTTGCCCAAAGGCGGCAGCACTTGAGCCGCGATACCGCGTGCGACCAGCAGCGTTTCCATCGTATTGCAGGTGCCGTAGCGGTGCGTCTTGGCGTTGTCGCAAACGGTCAGCGCCTTGGTCAGATCCGCGCGATCGTCCACGTACACGTGGCAGATGCCGTCGAGGTGCTTGATCATCGGCACGCGCGCTTCGTTCATCAGGCGCTCGATCAGGCTCTTGCCGCCGCGCGGCACGATTACGTCGACGTACTCCGTCATGGTGATCAGCTTGCCGACCGCCGCGCGGTCCGAGGTGGCCACCACTTGCACGGCGTCCTGCGGCAGACCTGCGGCTTCGAGACCCTCGCCGATCAGCTTCGCCAGCGCCGTATTGCATTCGAGCGCTTCGGAACCGCCGCGCAGAATCGTGGCGTTGCCCGACTTGAGGCAGAGCGCCGCGGCGTCGATCGTCACGTTCGGACGCGATTCGTAGATGATGCCGATCACGCCGAGCGGCACGCGCATCTGACCGACCTGAATGCCGCTCGGCCGGTACTTCAGATTGCTGATCTCGCCGATCGGATCGGCCAGCGCGGCGACTTGCCGCAGACCTTCCACCATCGTCTTCAGCGCTTTGTCCGACAGCGTCAAACGGTCGATGAACGCGGCGTCATGGCCTTTCTCGCGAGCCTTGGCCACGTCGCGCGCATTCGCTTCTTTGAGCGAGGCGGCGTCGCGCTCGATCGCCTCGGCGACGGCTGCGAGCGCGGCGTTCTTCGCCGCCGTCGACGCCCGCGCCATAGCCCTCGATGCTTGGCGGGCGCGACGGCCGAGGTCGGTCATGTACTGGTCGATATCCATGGAGATTCTCGTGGTGCCGCGCACATCGAGGTGCGGCGGACGGACAGAATGAGCGAAAGATTAAGCGATTGTAAGTCGGGCGAAGGCGCTTTGCTTGCCGCCGGGCGGGTTGTTCTTCACCCCGGCGCACGAGGAACGCAGCAGGCTTGCCGGTTCACTCGCGCTTCAGGAAGACATCACGATGCGATTCAATGGCGATTCAAGGGTGCCTCATGAGCGACTCAAAAGCGCCCTCACAGCTTGCCGGCTGGCCTGGCGTTGCCGTTCAGGCCGGCCTTCGTGCCGGTGCAGCAGTTCCAGGCCGAGGTCGTGGCGGTGGCACGGGCGACGTTTTCGGCGCCGCCACCGTCATGGCCAATTCGAACAGGCCATCCCACGGATCAGGCGGCGGATCGTTGCGATGATTGCCCGGCGTGCCGCCCGACAAACCTTTGACCTGCCGATCCAGCCGCGCCGCCAGCGCAAGCGCCTTTTCCAGCGTGCCCTCGCTGACCCGCGACAGGGCCGGACCGATCAACCGTTCGCGCGGACCCCATACGCGGTTCTCGCGCACCAGCATCGCGAGCGGCTTGCCGGCCGCTACGCCGCGTTTGATGCGCAGCAGCGTGCGGAGTTCTTCCACGACCGCCCACAGCACCAGCACCGCGGCCTCGCCTTCGCCGCGCAAACCGTCGAGCATACGCGACAGGCGGCCGACGTCGCCGGCCAGCATCGCTTCGTTCAACTTGAAAACGTCATAACGGGCGACGTTGAGCACGGCGTCCTGAACCTGCTCGAAGCTCAGCGACCCGGCCGGATACAGCAGCCCGAGCTTCTGGATTTCCTGATGCGCGGCAAGCAGATTGCCCTCCACACGCTCGGCGATAAAGGCCAATGCGCGCCGCCCTTCTTCTCCGGCGGCTACACGTTGCCCTTGGGCAGCGAGCCGCTGGCCAACCCAATTCGGCAACTGCGCACGCTCGACCGGATCGATTTTCAGCGCGACGCCCGCGTCGGACAACGCCGTGAACCATGCGGACTTCTGCGTGGCCGCATCGAGCCGCGGCAGCGTGATCATGGTGAGCACGTCGTCGTTCACGGCGGCGGCCAGCGCTTTCAGCGCGTCCGCGCCTTCCTTGCCTGGCTTGCCAGACGGAATGCGCAACTCGACCAGTTGACGGTCGCCGAACAGCGACATCGACTGGCTCGCGCCCAGCAGCGAACTCCAGTCGAACCCGCGCTCCACGGTGAACACCGAGCGATCGGTGAAGCCGGCCGCGCGCGCGGTGGCGCGAATCCGGTCGCACGCTTCCTGCGCGAGCAGGTGCTCGTCGCCGTACACGACGTACAGTCCGGCGAGTCCCTTGGCGAGATGCGCTTCGAGCGCGTCAAGTCGCAGTTGCATGGCTACCGATCGGCGAGGTTGAACAGGTGCGGCACATTAAGCGAAACAAACAACGCGGCACGACGCTCACAGCGGCGGCGGCGGCAACGGCGCGCGCGGCGCAATCGACGGCACTTCCTGGCCCGGCGCCGGGTGCATCGTGCGAACGACAGACAGACGTCGCGTGAGCTGGTCGATCGCGTCGTTTTCCATATCGGCGAAGAGAATTTCGCTTTCGGCGGCTTTCGCTTGCGAATATTGATCGCTATAGGTCATCGCGCGGTTCAGCGCGATCACGCTCGGCGGAATCAGCAGCGTGCCGTCCTTGGCCGTTAGCGAATAGGTCATCGAAAGATTCAGTGCGTACTCTTCGACCGCGCCCAGCGAGTTCAGCGTCAGCGTGCTGGTGCCACGGCCTTCGGTGATCTGCAAGGTGGCGTCGGCATTCGCGACCGACGTGACCACGACCGTGTCGCTGCCGCCTTGCACGATACGCGTCAAGCGCGCGGCCGCCGATGGAGAACCGCCGGCGATAAAGAGGCGTTTGAATGCGTAGTCCTGCTGGCCGCGCAGCTGGAAGCCGCAGGCGGACAACATCAGCACGCTGCAAGCCAGCGTCAAAAACGATCTGCGAGTCACATTGGCTCCTGGTTCGCAGTAGATTCCGCAGCGCGGACAAGCGCCGCCGCGCGCGGCGGCGTCCTGCCTGCTGTCATGTCTTCGTTGATCCTCACACGACCACGTTCACGAGACGACCCGGCACCACGATGATCTTCTTGGGCGCCTTGCCTTCGCTGAACTTGGCGACCATCTCGTGAGCGGCCGCAAGCTGTTCGATCGCTTCACGCGAGGCGTCTTTGGCCACCGTGATCGCGCCGCGCACCTTGCCGTTCACCTGCAGCACGAGTTCGATCTCGGACTGCTCCAGCGCCTTCTCGTCGACCTTCGGCCACGGCGCGTCGAGCAGCGAGCCGAGTTCGTCGGCGTAACCGAGTTCCTGCCACAACTGGAACGTGAGGTGCGGCACGACCGGATACAACACGCGCAGCATCACGCTGCAGGTTTCGCGCAGCACGGCCGGACGGGCGCCCTTCGCGCTGTCGAGCGCGTTGAGCATCTTCATCGCGGCCGACACCACCGTGTTGTATTGCAGACGCTGATAGTCGAAGTCGGCCTGCTTCAGCACGCTGTAAATCTCGCGGCGCAAGGTTTTCTCGACGTCGCTCAGTTGCGCGGCGTCGAACGTGCCGCCCTGGCGCAACGCGGCTTCGTTCGTTTGACTGAAACTCCACACGCGGCGCAGGAAGCGGCTCGCGCCTTCCACGCCCGAGCCGGACCATTCGAGCGACTGCTCGGGCGGTGCGGCGAACATGACGAACAGACGCGCGGTGTCCGCGCCGTGCTGATCGATCAGCAATTGCGGATCGACGCCGTTGTTCTTCGACTTCGACATTTTCTCGACGCCGCCGAGCACCACCGGCTGGCCGTCCGCGTTGAGGATCGCGCCGACCGGGCGGCCCTTGTCGTCGAACGAGACGGTCACGTCGGCCGGGTTGTACCAGGTCTTCTTGCCCGCTTCGTTTTCACGATAGTAGGTTTCGTTGAGCACCATGCCCTGCGTCAACAGGTTCTTGGCCGGCTCGCCGAACTTGATCAGCCCGAGGTCGCGCATCACCTTCGCCCAGAAGCGCGAGTACAACAGGTGAAGAATCGCATGCTCGATGCCGCCGATGTACTGGTCCATTGGCGCCCAGTAGTCGGTGCGCTCGTCGACCATGGTCTTCGCACCCGGCGACGCATAGCGGTAGAAGTACCACGACGAATCGACGAAGGTGTCCATCGTGTCGGTTTCGCGTTTGGCCGCGCCGCCGCAGGTCGGGCAGGTGCAGTTCACGAACGCTTCAGACTTGGCGAGCGGATTGCCCGTGCCGTCCGGCACGAGGTCTTCCGGCAGCACCACCGGCAGATCTTTTTCCGGCACCGGCACGTCGCCGCACGTGGGGCAGTGGATGATCGGAATCGGCGTGCCCCAGTAGCGCTGGCGCGACACGCCCCAGTCACGCAGACGCCACGTGATCTGCTTGTCGCCGAGGCCGAGTTCCTTCAGGTCGGCGGCGATGCGGTCGACTGCCTGCTCATAGTTAAGGCCGTCGTATTTGCCGCTGTTGATCAGCGTGCCGGTCTTCTCGCCGTACCATTCCTGCCAGGCATCGGTCGAGTATTCCTTGCCTTCAACCGCGATCACCTGCTTGATCGGCAGACCGTATTTCTTCACGAACGCAAAGTCGCGCTCGTCGTGCGCCGGCACGCCCATCACCGCGCCTTCGCCGTAGCTCATCAGCACGTAGTTGCCGATCCACACTTCGACCTGCTCCTGCGTCAGCGGATGCGTGACGGTGAAGCCGGTGGCCATGCCCTTCTTTTCCATGGTCGCGACGTCGGCTTCAGCCACGCCGCCGCGCTTGCATTCCTCGATGAAGGCCTGCAGTTCTGGCTTGTCTTGCGCAAGGCGCGTGGCGAGCGGATGCTCGGCGGCGACCGCGCAGAAGGTGACGCCCATGATCGTGTCGGCGCGCGTGGTGAACACGCGCAGCAGCTTCTGTTCACCGTCGATCTCGTACGGGAAGCCGAAGTTCACGCCGAAGCTCTTGCCGATCCAGTTCTGCTGCATGATCTTGACGCGCTCGGGCCAGCCGAGGCCGTCGAGGTCGTTCAGCAGCTCGTCCGCGTACTGCGTGATGCGCATGTAGTACATCGGGATTTCGCGCTTTTCGACGAGCGCGCCCGAACGCCAGCCGCGGCCGTCGATCACCTGCTCGTTGGCGAGCACGGTCTGATCGACCGGATCCCAGTTGACGGTGCCGGTTTTCTTGTACGCGATGCCCTTTTCCAGCATCTTCAGGAACAGCCACTGGTTCCACTTGTAGTAGTCGGGGCTGCAGGTCGCGACTTCGCGCGACCAGTCGATCGCGAGGCCCATGGACTGCATCTGCTTCTTCATGTAAGCGATGTTGTCGTAGGTCCACTGCGCGGGCGGCACGTTGTTGGCCATCGCGGCGTTTTCCGCCGGCATGCCGAACGCGTCCCAACCCATTGGCATCAGCACGTTGTAGCCGTTCATCCGCAGATAGCGGTACATCACGTCGTTGATCGTGTAATTGCGCACGTGACCCATGTGCAGCTTGCCCGACGGGTACGGCAGCATCGAGACGCAATAGAACTTGGGCTTGTCGGTGACTTCCGTCGTCTTGTACGCGTCGATGGCGCGCCATTGCCCTTGCGCGGCGGATTCGACGTCGGAGGGAACGTATTTTTCGTGCATGGTGTGATGGGATCGCTGGGTTCGGTGCTTTCGCACCGGGCCTGGTGCTCTGCTGGATGAAATGGCGTTGATTCCCCTTCTGCGGGGGAAAGGGCTGATTATACCGTCCGCGGACGGGTACGCCGCGCCTACGGCTTGGCAGCCGGCGGCGGCGGGTCGGTCACGAAACCGATCCGCTCGAGGCCGGCCTGCTGCGCCGCGCCCATGACCTGCGCGATCACCTCGTAGCGCGTGGAGCGCTCGGCGCTCAGATGGATCTCTGGCTGGTCGCTCTGCTTGCCCGCTTGCGCGAAGCGCGCGCGCATCTGCTCGAGCGTGATGACGGTGCCGTTCCAATAGAGTTTGCCGGCGGCGTCGATGGAAAGGGAAATGGTTTGCGACGTCTCGCGCGCGGGCGCGGCCGCGACTTTCGGCAAATCGAGCCGGATCGCGTGCGTGAACAAAGGCGCGGTAATGATAAAAATCACCAGCAGCACCAGCATCACGTCGATCAGCGGCGTCATGTTGATCTCGGCCATGGGCGCGGCCGTCTGCTTTTTCTCGAGTCCGCCGAATGCCATGTCGCCTCCTTCTGCCTGAGCGGCGCGCTTAGTGGGTCGAGGCCTGGTGGGCGCGCGCGTGCGCTGGAACCTGTTCCGCCGGCGCGCACACGTAGGCGTGCAGGTCGTGCGCAAAGCCGTCGAGCTCTTCCGACAACTGCCGCACCAGCCGGCCGAGCACGTTGTACGCGAGCACCGCCGGAATCGCGACCACGAGGCCGAAAGCGGTCATGATGAGCGCCTCGCCGACCGGCCCGGCGACATTTTCGATCTGCGCCTGACCGCTCGCCGCAATGCTGCCGAGCGCGTGATAGATGCCCCACACGGTGCCGAGCAAGCCGACGAAAGGCGCCGTGCTGCCCACCGAGGCCAGCAGCACCTGGCCGAATTCGAGCCGCCGCTGTGAAGCATTCAGCGCCTGGCGCAACGCCCGCAGCACCCGCTCGCCACGCTCGACGCGGGCGAGCAGCGCGCCCGGAATATCCACTTCGGCCGCATGAAGCGCCGCTTCCGCAAGCGGTGTGAAGACCCGTTCGCGGTCCGCGCGCCTGAGCGCCACGACTCCTTCGGACAACGTGGGCGCCTGCCAGAACTGCGCGATCGCGCGCGTGGCCTGACGTTTCGCGCGCGTGAGGATCCAACTTTTGACGATCAGAAAGCACCAGCTCGCAATCGACATGGCCAGCAGCACGTAAGCGACGCCATGCGTGATCGCGTCGCTGGTTTGCAGGTAATGGATGATGCCGCTGCTGCCTGCCATCTGACCTCGCCGTGGAGTAGTGATTTCAGGAGGGTGCCGGGAGACGCCGTGCCCCCGGCCTTCGCTCAGAATACGTCGGACACAGCGTTGAATTCAGCGTTCAACGCAGGCCGAGTACGTCCTGCATGTCGAAAAAGCCGGTGGAGTGGCCTTCGAGGAAACGGACAGCACGAAGCGCGCCTTGCGCATACGACAGACGGCTCGCCGATTTGTGCGTGATTTCGATGCGCTCGCCGATGCCCGCAAACAGCACCGTATGGTCGCCGACAATGTCGCCGCCGCGAATCGCCGAAAAACCGATCGTGGACGGGTCGCGTTCGCCGGTGACGCCTTCGCGGCTGTAGACCGCGCAGTCGTCGAGATTGCGGCCGAGCGCGTTGGCGATCACTTCGCCCATGGTCAACGCCGTGCCGGACGGCGCGTCGACCTTGTGACGGTGATGCGCCTCGATGATCTCGATGTCGTAGCCCGTCGCGAAGTGCTTCGCGGCATATTCGAGCAGCTTCAGCGTGACGTTCACGCCGACGCTCATGTTCGACGCAAACATGATGGCGATCTTGTCCGCCGCGGCGCGCAGTTGCGCCTTCTGTTCGTTGTCGAAGCCGGTGGTGCCGATCACCATTTTCACGTTGTGACGCTGCGCCGCTTCGAGATGCATCAGCGTGCCTTCGGGGCGCGTGAAGTCGATCAGGTAGTCGGATTCGGCGAATACGCGCTCGACATCGTCGGTTAGCATGACGCCCGTCTGTTTGCCGAGAAACGCGCCGGCGTCCTGGCCGAGTTGCGGGGAGCCCGCGCGATCGAGTGCGCCGGACAGCGTGGCGTCGGTATCGTTGAGGACTGTTTCGATGAGCATGCGGCCCATACGGCCCGATGCGCCAGCAATGGCAATTTTCATGGCTACGAGGGTTCGAAAAGGCAAAACCCGGCAAAGGCGGGCGAAAGCGGCGGCGGGCAGCACCCGTGCGCCGCGCATGACTGAAAAAGCAGAGAACCGCACGGACGCCGCGCACTGCGGCTGCCCGTGCGCGGCGTTCGTCTCAAGCGTGAGTCTTAAGGATGAGTCTTAAGACAGGGACAGCGCAATTAGCCGCCCGTTCCCGTAGACGAGGACGAGGTCAGCGGCGCGTTGTGCGTCGGGCCGCCGTTGCTGCTCTGCGGGCCCGTCGGTCCGACCGGATTGCTGTTGTCCGTACCCGGATTCTGCGGCGGCGGCGGACGATGGAACTGGAACTGCGGCTGCCCATTGCCCGTGGGGCTTTGCTGCGGGATGCCGCCGCCGTTCGCCGTCGGCGCGCTCGGCACACTCGGACGCGCGGGCGACAGCTGCACCGCATTGGTCGCACGATTGGCGGCTTGCGCGGCTTCCGCGTTGGCGTCCGTTGACGGCGTCGCCGCGCCGGCAGCGCCAGCGACGGACGGCGAACGCACGGTGTCCAGCGTGACCGGCGCCGCCGCGGCTGCATCGCTCGCGCCACTCGCGCCGCTCGCCACGGCAGTGGCGGCCTTCTTCTTGCCCAGCTTGTCGCCGTCGATTTCGGCCAGCAATTCGAGGTTGGACGGCAGATCGTCACCACCCGACCAGCTGGCGACGCGGTCGCCCGCGAACATGACCACGAAGTCGCGCTGCTGGACGACACTCGTCGAGCCACGCTTGAAATAGAACACGTAGTCCCAGCGGTCCGCGTGGAACATGTCGGTCAGGAGCGGCGTGCCGAGCAATTGCTTGACCTGCGCGCGGGTCAAGCCGACCTGCATCTGTGCAGCCGCTTCTTTCGAGACGAAATTGCCTTGCACCACCGTGATACGGTACGGCGTGATGCTTTGGGCAATACGCTGTGTCAGGCTGTCGTAAGTGGAACATCCGGCAAGAACCGCGACAGTCGCAACAGCGATCAAGGTACCCCGCATGCGGCTCCCCCGGTAGATCAATTGAGATTTTGAAATCATTTCACTCACCGTGCGGGCCCGCTGACGAGCCGCGCGAGTTTCATTCCATCGAAGATGACCAGAACGCCAAAAACACATTACTATGAGAGCCCAGCATTGTACTCTAGGGATCCCTTGTCATGACCAATCCAACCGATCTCAAGAATATCGGGCTCAAGGCGACCCTTCCGCGCCTCAAAATCCTTGAGATTTTCCAGCACAGCCCGGTGCGTCACCTGACGGCTGAAGATGTGTACCGCAACCTGCTGCACGAAGAACTCGATATCGGGCTTGCAACCGTGTATCGCGTGCTGACGCAATTCGAGCAGGCCGGCCTGCTCTCGCGCAGCAATTTCGAGTCGGGTAAAGCGGTGTTCGAACTGAATGAGGGGTCGCACCACGACCACCTCGTGTGTCTCGATTGCGGGCTCGTCGAAGAATTTTTCGATTCCGAAATCGAGAGCCGTCAGCAGTCCATCGCGAAGGAACGCGGCTTCAAGCTGCAGGAACACGCGTTGGCCTTGTACGGCGCCTGCACCAAGGAGAACTGCCCGCATCGCAAGCATTGACGCGAGGCCGGCCGCGCTGGGGCGCGCGCTCCGGCGGGCAAAAAAAGACCCGGCCGATTCGCATCGGCCGGGTCTTTTTGCATCTGCGGCACGGTCTGTGCGCAGGCTGTTGGCGCCCCTACTCCACCAGCTCGGCGCTCGGTTCGAACGTCAGCCGCCACGGCTCTACCAATGACAATTCGTCGCAATTAGGCTGCTCGCCGCCACGATCGACCACCACGAAATCGCTCACCCGATCGAGCGCGAGCAACGGGTGATGCCACACGCCTTTCGCATAGTTCACGCCCTGCCACGCATCGGTCCAGAAGGCGCGCATTTGCGACGGATCGAATTCGCCGGCCGGCGCGACCACCACCAGATAGCGGCCGGCCGTTAAGGGAATGAAAGCCTGGCTGCCGAGCGGATGCCGCTCCATCATCGTGATCTCGACGGGCAGCGCGCGCGGCTGCGCGCGAAACAGGTTGATCAGCGGCCGCCCGCCGTGCTCCGTCACGTCGACACAGGCAAGGTCGTGATAACGCTCGGTCGTGCCGCCATTGATGGCGAAATGCCGTGCGCCGTCCAGTTCGATAACGTCGCCGAATGGCGCGAAAGCCGCGCGCGTGAGCCGTTCCATCTGCAATGTCTTCATCGACGCCGCTCCTCCGTTATGCGATTTCGCCCCACAGGCGCAGGCGCGACACGCCGCCGTCCGGAAAGATATTGAAACGCACGTGCGTGACCGGGCCCAGCGACGCGAGGTTGTCCGCGAAGGTGTGGACGTGGTCCATCTGCAGTTTCTGTTCGCCGAGCAGCACCGGCCAGAACATCGCCTGCGTAACGAGCGAATCGTCCGTGCCGCCCGTCACCGACGCGGCTTGCAGCGAGCAGCGGTCCGGGAAATTGCCCTTGAAGTGCGCCGTATCCACTTCGATCTTGCGGATCACGCCCGGCCGCGCCAACGCGACGATCGCCCAGTCGTTGCCCGGCTCGCGACGGCGCCGCGTTTCCCAGCCGTCGCCCATGTTGACGCCACGGCCAGGCATCAGCATTTGCGAGGCCGGCCCGAAGTGCTGGTTGTTAGCGGCAACCAGATACGCGCCGTTTTCGATGGCGGCCAGATCCAACAGCGTGCCGCGCTCGACGCGCTCCCAATCTCGCTTCGGCTGGCCGTACACGCGTAGGCGGGCAAGGCCGCCGTCCGGATACAGATTCACACGCAAATGGGTGAAGGCGCGCGCGTCGCTGACGTCGACGTAGTGGTGCTGGTTGCCCTGCAACGTGGTCGCCGGCACGAGCGTTTGCCAGTCGGCGTTGTCGGGCGGAACGTCACCCTCCACGTAGCAGGCGTCGATCGATGCGGCCGGCGGAAAATTGCCGGTGAAGTGGCTCGTATCCAGATCCACGCCGTAAACGACGCCTGGCCGCGCGAGACGAATCACACAGTAATCGTGACCGGTGGTGCGCTTGCGGCGGGTTTCCCAACCGTCCATCCACTTGCCGTGGTCGTCGTACTTACCGGGAATGAACACCGCCGGTTGCGGTTCGAGCATGCGTTCTTTCGGCGCGAAGAATTCGTCGCTGGCGAAGAGCGCCTTCGCGCCCAGACGCGGGTCGGCGAGGTTCATATAGCGACGGGTGAAAGCAGGAGCGTTGGGGTCGAGGATCGGATTAGCCATTGTCTCTAGTCTCGGTCAGGCGCGAAAAAGTGAAGGAGAGCCGGCATGTGCAGCCTCTGCCGGCGCAGAACGCGCGCTGCTGCGTGGGCGCGCGCGGATTCGGAAGCAGATTTCAGGCGGTTTAGACGGCAGGAGCGTGTTCGCCAGTGGCGGGCGCGGCGTCGTCGCCGGCCGGCACGTAGCGCAATGCCGCGTCGCGATTCAGCACGCGATGAGCGCGCGCCCGGTCGATATCGTTCTCCCACACGGCGACCACCACTGTCGCCACGCAGTTGCCGATCAGGTTGGTCAACGCGCGCGCAATGCCGACGAACCAGTCGACCGGCAGGATCAGCACGAGGCCGAGCACGGGAATCGCCGGAATCGCGGACAGCGTGGCGGCCAGAATCACAATGGCCGAGCCGGGAATGCCGTGCGCGCCCTTCGAGGTCACCAGCGAAACCAGCACCACCACGATCAGGTCGTGCATCGACAGCGGCGTGTTGGTTGCCTGCGCGATGAAAATCACGGCGAGCGTGAGGTAGATGGAAAAGCCGTCCAGATTGAACGAGTAGCCGGTCGGAATGACGAGGCCGACGGTCGAATCCTTGACGCCCATCCATTCGAGCTTGCGCATGATCTGCGGCAGCACGGCGTCGGACGAAGCGGTGCCGAGCACGATCGACAACTCTTCGCGCAGGTAGCGAATCAGCTTGAAGATGCTGAAGCCGGCGAGCCGCATGACGACGCCCAACACCACGACTACGAACACGAAGCAGCTCGCGTAAAACACGAGCACCAGCAAGCCGAGTTGCTTGAGCGATTCGACGCCGTACGTGCCGGTGGTGAAGGCGATCGCCCCGAGCACGCCGAGCGGCGCGAGCTTGATGATGAAACCCATCACGCGGAAAAACACTTGCGACAGTTCGTCGATCAGGCTGCTCACGCGCTGAGCCTTATTGCCGAGCAGCGACAGCGCCGAGCCGAACAGCACCGAAAACACCAGAATTTGCAGGATGTCGCCGGTGGCGAAAGCGTTGATCGCGGTGTCGGGGATGATTTTCAGCAGGAAGCCGGCCGTGTCCTTCAGGCTTTTCGCGTGCTCGGTGTACGTGGAGAGCGACGCGGGATCCAGCGAGCGCAGATCGATATTCATGCCGACGCCAGGACGCGTAACGTACGCCAGGACTGCGCCGATCACGAGCGCGATCGTCGTCATCACCTCGAAGTAGACCACGGCCTTCAGGCCGACGCGGCCCACTTTGCGCAAGTCGCCGGCATGCGCCATGCCGCTGACCACGACGCAAAAGACGATCGGGCCGATCACCATCTTGATCAGCTTGAGAAAACCATCGCCGAGCGGACGCAGCGATTGGGCGAAATGCGGGAATACGGCGCCGATCACGATACCGGCCACCAGCGCTATGACGACCCGGCCAAACAGCGAATTGAAAAATTTCAACACGGCTTCCTCCTGGTTACGATTCACATCTGTTCAGACTGGTCCGACCAGTGCTGTTATGTCGAATAGTAGGAAGCCGATATACTGGCGTCAAGGTTTCATAAAACAGTGTTTACCCGCTGTTTTTGCAGCGTTTTCAGTCCGGATCGGCGTCGGCAAACGGTAAGCTGCACGAGCGTTCGGACCGCGTATTACAATGCTGGTCAGACCGCGATTCCAAAGTGAGACAACAATGAAAAACGTCCCGCATACCGTTACCGATGCCGCCATCGCGACCATCCGCGAACGGATCGAAGCGGGCGTCTATCCCGTAGGCAGCTTGCTGCCGGCTCAGCGTCAACTCTCCGAAGAACTTGCCATCAGCCGCGCTTCGTTGCGCGAAGCGCTCTCCACGCTCGAAGCGCTCGGTTTGCTGGTAATCAGGCCTGGCAAGGGTGTGTACGTGGAAAGCGCGCAGGCGTCGGCCGCGCAACCGTGGCGCTTCGCGGAGCAATCGTCACTGCCTGATACGTATCAGATGCGCTTCGCGCTGGAAGGCTTTATCGCGCGTATGGCGGCGCTCGCGGTCAGTGATTCCGACCTCGCGTGGTTCGAAGAGAACATCACGGCCATGCAAACAGCGCTCGCCTGCGACGAACTCGATGAAGCCGCCCGGCTCGACTACGACTTCCACATGCGGATCGTCAGCATTGCCGGCAATGCGGCGATCGAGTCGATCCTGAGCAGCAGCGCGGAGATCATGAAGGAAAGCCAGCGCATGCCGTATTACCGGCGTGAACTGGTGCTATCCACGTACAACGAGCATCGCGTGATTCTGGATGCGCTGAAGGCGCGCGATTCCGCCGCCGCCGGCAAGGCCATCGAAACGCATATCTCGAACGCCGCGCAGCGCGCCGGCGTCTATTTCCCGACTCCGCAACCGCAGTAGGCGAAAAAAAACCGCTCCGAAGAGCGGTTTTTTTCTGCCTCCGCCGACTCAAACCGGCTTTGGCAGGCATAGCTAGCGCACGAAGCGCCGTGATTTACTTCGCGTTGGCCAGCGCCACAGCCGTGTCCAGCATGCGGTTCGAGAAGCCCCACTCGTTGTCGTACCAGCTCGACACCTTCACCAGACGGCCCGACACCTTGGTCAGCGTCGCGTCGAACGTCGACGAAGCCGGGTTGTGGTTGAAGTCGATCGACACCAGCGGTGCATCGTTGTAGCCGAGGATGCCCTTCAGCGAGCCTTCCGACGCTTCCTTCATGATCGCGTTGACTTCTTCGACCGTCGTGTCGCGCGCGGCGATGAACGACAGGTCGACGACCGACACGTTGATCGTCGGAACACGAATCGCGTAACCGTCGAGCTTGCCGTTCAGTTCCGGCAACACCAGGCCGACCGCCGAAGCCGCGCCCGTCTTGGTCGGGATCTGGCTGTGCGTGGCCGAGCGCGCGCGGCGCAGGTCTTCGTGGTACACGTCCGTCAGAACCTGGTCGTTCGTGTATGCGTGGATCGTGGTCATCAGACCGTTCACCAGACCGATCTTGTCGTTCAGCGGCTTGACGAGCGGTGCGAGGCAGTTCGTCGTGCACGATGCGTTCGAGATCACCGTATCCGATGCCTTCAGCACATGGTGGTTCACGCCGTAGACGATCGTGGCGTCGACGTCTTTACCGCCCGGCGCCGAGATGATCACCTTCTTCGCGCCACCCTTGATGTGCGCGCTCGCCTTTTCCTTGGTCGTGAAAAAGCCCGTGCATTCGAGCACGACGTCGACGTTCAGCTCGCCCCACGGCAGTTCAGCCGGGTTGCGGTTGGCCAGCACGCGGATCTTGTCGCCGTTGACAACCAGGTAGTCGCCGTCCACCGACACTTCGCCCGGGAACTTGCCGTGCGCAGTGTCGTATTGCGTCAGGTGAGCGTTGGTCTTGGCATCGCCGAGATCGTTGATGGCGACGATTTCGATATCGTGCTTCTTGCCGTTTTCATAGAAGGCGCGCAGCGTGTTGCGGCCGATCCGGCCGTAGCCGTTGATTGCGACGCGAATCGTCATGGTCTATCTCCTGATGGCTAAAAAAATTCGTCCAGGTTCGTCTGACTGACAGCGTTGCCGCGCGTTCGCACGCCGACGGCAACGCTTGTCCAGCATCAGCCGAGTGCGGCTTTTGCCGTCTCCACCACGTGTTCGACGGTGAAGCCGAAATGCTTGAACAGCACGCCAGCCGGGGCCGATTCGCCGAACGTGTCGATACCGACCACGCCGCCTTCCAGACCCACGTACTTGCGCCAGAAATCCGAAACGCCCGCTTCGATCGCGACGCGGCGCACGCCTTGCGGCAGCACGCGCTCGCGGTATTCGGCGTCCTGCTTGTCGAACACAGTGGTCGACGGCATGGACACGACGCGCGCCGCGATGCCTTCGCGCGCCAGCGGCTCGACCGCGTTCAGCGCCAGTTCGACTTCCGAACCGGTGGCGATCAGGATGATCTTGCGCGCGACGATTTCGTCGTTCCAGTCGCGCAGCACGTAACCGCCCTTCTCGATGTTGGCGATCTGCGCGTCCGTGCGTTCCGAGAACGGCAGGTTCTGACGGCTGAAGATCAGGGCCGACGGGCCGTGATGTTCGACCGCGTGGGTCCAGGCCACCGCCGTCTCCACGGTATCAGCCGGACGCCACACTTGCAGGTGCGGAATCAGACGCAGGCTCGCAACATGTTCGATCGACTGGTGGGTCGGGCCGTCTTCGCCCAGACCGATCGAGTCGTGCGTGAACACGAAGATCGACGGCGCTTTCATCAGCGCGGCGACGCGCAGCGCGTTGCGGCTGTAGTCCGAGAACGTCAGGAACGTGCCGCCGAAGGCCTTGAAGCCGCCATGCAGCGCAACGCCGTTGATCGCGGCGCTCATGCCGAATTCGCGCACGCCGTAATTGACGTAGTTGCCGGCAGCCTTGCCTTCGGCGTTCACGCGCACCGGCTTGGCGGCCTTCCAGTTGGTCAGGTTCGAACCGGTCAGGTCGGCGGAGCCGCCGAGCAGTTCCGGCAGCACGGCCGACAACGCTTCGATAGCCTGTTGCGATGCCTTGCGCGTCGCGACGGTTTCCGCGCGCTCGTTCGCGCCGGCAATGATCGCCTTGGCCTTTTCCTTCCAGTCGGCCGGCAACTGCTTCGCATCGCGGCGCTTGAATTCAGCGGCTTCCTGCGGATATTTGGCTGCGTACGCGGCGAACGCCTTGTCCCACTCGGCTTCGTTGCGTGCGCCGGCTTCCTTTGCGTCCCATGCGGAGTAGACCTCTTGCGGGATCACGAACGGTTCCCACTTCCAGCCGATCTTCTCGCGCGTGGCCGCGACTTCCTTGTCGCCGAGCGCCGAGCCGTGCGAATCGTGGCTGCCCGCCTTGTTCGGCGAGCCTTCGCCGATCACCGTCTTGCAGCAGATCAGCGTGGGCTTGTCGGATTGCTTGGCCTGCTTGATGGCTGCGTCGACTGCCTCGACGTCGTGGCCGACCACGTTCGGGATCACGTTCCAGCCATACGCCTCGAAGCGCTTCGGCGTGTCGTCGTGGAACCAGTGCACCACTTCGCCGTCGATCGAGATGCCGTTGTCGTCGTAGAACGCGATCAGCTTGTTCAGCTTCAGCACGCCCGCCAGCGAGCACGCTTCGTGCGAGATGCCTTCCATCAGGCAGCCGTCGCCGACGAACACGTACGTGTGGTGGTCGACGATGGTTGCGTCAGGCTTGTTGAACTCGGTCGCGAGCAGCGACTCGGCAAGCGCCATGCCGACCGCATTCGCCAGCCCCTGGCCGAGCGGGCCCGTGGTCGTTTCGACGCCCGGCGTGATGCCGTATTCCGGGTGGCCCGGCGTCTTCGAATGCATCTGGCGGAAGTTCTTCAGCTCTTCGATCGGCAGATCGTAGCCGGTGAGGTGCAGCAGCGAATACAGCAGCATCGAGCCGTGGCCGTTGGACAGCACGAAACGGTCGCGATCGGCCCATTGCGGGTTCTTCGGGTTGTGGCGCAGATGGCGCGACCACAAAGCCACGCCGATTTCGGCCATGCCCATCGGCATGCCGGGGTGGCCGGAGTTCGCTTTTTGAACGGCGTCCATGGACAACGCGCGGATTGCGTTGGCCATCAAGGAAGTGGGTGCGGGAGACGGGGTCGTCATGTCGAGTCCGGAGACAGAGTCAGAAAGCGGTATGCGCTTGAGGCCCGGATGCTCGAATGCCAGCTCACTCGGGCGCACGGTGCGGCGCCAGGAGACGCGAAACGGGCAGAGCAAACGGACAAGGCTGAAAGCGTGACATTCTAACAGAACGTTGCCCGCCCCCCGCCCCGAAAGCCGACGGGTCGTGCGGCTCGGTGCGCGCGCCGAGGCCGCGCCGTGCTTCGCCCTTTACAATTGCACAACCTCAACCCACCGCGCTCCGCACGGAGCCCGCCAGCCGTGAGCGCTCCGCTGCTGTTCCGACCGAGTCCCGACGCCGTCTACGGATTTCCGCATGCGAAGCGGGTGGCGCACGCCGATTCACCTTTCCAGCGGATCGAAGTCTGGGACACGCCGCAACTTGGCCGGCTCTTCACGCTCGACGGCCGTCCGATGGCGTCCGCCGGCGACGAGTTCATCTATCACGAATGCATGGTGCACCCGGCCGCGCTGGCGCATCCATCGCCGCAAGCGGCGCTCGTGCTGGGCGGCGGCGACGGCGGCGCCGCGCGGCAATTGCTGAGGCATGCGGGTATCGAACGGATCGTGGTGGCGGAGTTGGACGCCGAAGTGGTCCGCCTGACGCGCGAGCATCTGCCGGAAGTGCACGGTGGCGCCTTCGACAACCCTCGCGTCCAACTGGTGATCGGCGACGCCGCGCATTACGTCGAAGCCGCGGCGCCGGCGCAATTCGATCTGGTCGTGTTCGACCTGACGCCGCCCGACTCACCCGCCGCCGGCCTCTACACGCAAGCCTTCTATCAGCAGCTCAAGCGGAGCATGAGCCCGACGGCCGCCGTCTCCGTACACCTCGGCTCGCCGTATTTTCACGGTGAGCGCATTGCGCGACTGCTCGGCGACCTGCGCGCGGCGTTCGCCATTGTCCGCACCATGAGCACGTTCATCCCTCTGTACGGCTCGCTCTGGATGATGGCCACCGCCAGCGACACGCTCGACCCGGCCGCCCTCACCGCCGATACGCTCGCGGCCCGCCTCGCCGCGCGCCAGATCGACGACCTGATGCACTACGACACGGCCACGCACGCCGGACTGTTCTCGGCATCCCGCTCAGTGCGCGATAAACTAAGTCAATTCTTAAAGCCAGCAAGCTAACGCGTGGGCAAAATGCTCGGTTCCGTCGGACTGCGCTATCGGCATCTCGATGCGCGACCATCCGCCTGGACTTGCTGCCTATGCCCCGCCAACCCTTTGGATCCGGAGAACTCCATGACCGCCTCCCGCCCCGCCGGTGTGCCCTGGTTGACCCCCTATCTGACGGTGCGCGATGCACGTGCCGCGTCCGCGTTCTTCACGGCGGCGTTCGGCTTCGAAGTGCGCGACAGTGTCCAGGACGACGGTGTCGTCATGCATGTCGAGATGACCTACCAGGGCCAGTTGATCGTGATGTTCGCACCGGAAGGCGCGTTCGGCTCGGCTGCGAAAACACCGAAAAGCGCGGGCGCGATCGCACCGCAATCGTTCTATGTCTATGTCGACGATGTCGACGCGATTTACGCGCGGGCGCTGGCCGCCGGCGCAAAATCGCTGAGCGAGCCACAGGATCAGTTCTGGGGCGACCGCTTCGCCCAGGTCGAAGATCTGGACGGCTACCGCTGGGCGCTCGCTCGCCACCTTTCGTGAACCAATGAGTATTTTTCTGATGCCACGCTTCTTCGTCGGAACGCCCCTTCAACCCGACGACATCATGCAGCTTCCCGATGACGTCGTTCGGCATGTGCTCGTGCTGCGTTTGCAGCCCGGCGATTCGATCGTGCTGTTCAATGGCGAAGGCGGCGAATATAGCGCCGAACTCGTCGAGGTCGAGCGCCGCTCGGCCAAGGTAAGAATCCGCGAATTCCGCAATATCGAAGTCGAGGCGCCGTATCGCCTCACGCTCGCGCAGGGCATCGCCGGCGGCGACAAGATGGACTGGCTGATCGAAAAGGCCGTCGAACTCGGCGCGGCAGCCTTCGTGCCGCTGACCACCACCCGCAGCGTCGTGCGTCTGTCGGGCGAGCGCGCGCAGCGGCGCCATGCGCATTGGCAAGGGATCGTGCGGGCGTCGTGCGAGCAGTGCGGGCGCAATCGCCTGCCGGAAGTCATGCCGGTGCGCGAGATCGCCACCTGGCTGGGCGCCATGCCGCGCACGCCTGAAGAAGGCGACTTGCGCATTCTGTTGTCGCCGCGCGCCAGCATCAGCTTTTCCGCGTTGCCCGCCGAGCCGCCGAAAGGACGCGTGACGGTGCTGGTCGGCCCGGAAGGCGGCTTTTCCGCCGCAGAGGAAGCGGCCGCGACCGATCACGGTTTCACCGCCGTCGGCCTCGGCCCGCGCGTGATGCGCACCGAAACTGCCGGCATCGCAGTGCTCTCGGCGTTGGCGGCCGGCTGGGGCGGCTGGTAAGCCGCCTGCGTGCCGGGTTTGCCGCCTGGACCGGCGGCGGCGCAGGGTACGTCGACATCTACCGCAGCAAAAACAAAGGCCCGCCATTGGCGGGCCTCTCTACTTAGCCCAAGCGGGCAACGCTCGGGCAAAAATACAAACGAAAATCTCAGGCGAACGAGTAAAACACGCGGAATGCCACCTTGCGCTCGGCCCAGAATTCGGAGGCTTCGCGGAACACGTCCAGCAGCGTTTCGCGCCCTTCCTTGTCGAACTTCTGCGCCACCGGCAACTGCTCGAGCACGATCACGAAGCCAGGTTGCGCACCCGCCTTATGAACCAGATCGGTCAAACAGTCGTAAAGCGCGTCGTAATTCTTGCCGAAGTGTTTCGGAAACAGGAACGACGTCGCGATAGTCTCCAGCACTTCCTGTTTGGACTGCGCATTGGCGCAATACGCATACAGAAAATGCTGGCCGAGCTGGTTGGCCTCGTCGGCCAGATCCTGCACGCGGAACGCGCGGATCGACTGTACGATGTTCGGTCGTACGGTCTTGAAAAGACTCATGGGCTCCTCGTTCGATGAAACCACAGTGCCTGCTTCGCTCTGGTTCTCGCGGCCCTGATCGGCGGCTCGCATCTGCATGACGCGCTGGAACAGATTGCCGTCGCCGGCCGCGAAAAGATCCGTCGCGACTCCGGAGTCGTGCGCGTAGACGTTGTCGCTCATGCCGTTCATCCCGATGTCATTCAACAATACGATTAAAACTGGTGTAGTGGTCGTCCGAGTAGTAACAATTGTCGGTTCGCTTCAGCGGACCTCCGCAGACGATGCGACGCGCCCCGCGATTACGTGAGCGAGGCGTGGAAACGGTGTATTCGTGGTAATAGCCGCGCCGATGGGCCGGCAGCAACCGTTCGCGATTGCCGAATACGATGCCGTCCTTCTCATACGGGTAAGGCCCGCCTGCGGCAATCAAGTTCAATGTATTGACCGCTTCGCGTGGCAACTGCGCCAGCGCGATCGTGCCCTGAAACTGCGCGTTCGAGTCGGCGGGCGCCGTGGAGTCGCGTGCATACGCGCCAGGCACGGGGCCAGATAGAGCGCACAGCGTAACAGCACCGATCAGCACGCCTTTCATGCGTTGCCACTTGCGTGCCATGTATCAAGGTTCCCCGCTGTTAGATCACGAGTTTGACGACCATGAAAGACGTAAGGGTATCGCTAATGGCCCCCGGAATCAACGCTCGCCAGCCGACCCCAAACTTGCAATCAGGCGGGAATGGCCCACCGGAGGGACTTTGACGACTTTTGACAGAATAAATAGCTTAGTCAAGCTAAAATTTATTCTAACGGTGCAAATGGAGTGAAGGCGGGCGTGTGAGGGGGTGGTCGGCAGGCCGCTGCGTCTGCGTCTGCAAGCATCTGAATGCGCCGTTGCAATGGCTTATAGCCGTTGAGCGCTCTTTGAAGGCGGAATTTTGTCTGACTTGCCGTTTTTAGGGTGAGGTATCCCCTGTTCACCCTGAGGCGTGCCCGTTGCGGGCACGCCTTTTTTTTTCACAGCGCGGACGTTCCCGCGCCATGCTTTGTCTGGATCGCGAATTAACGCGCCGCGATCACATCCGCCACCAGCAGCGCCGTCATGTTGACGATCCGGCGCACCGTCGCCGAAGCCGTCAGCACGTGCACCGGCTTGGCCGCGCCCAGCAGCATCGGACCAATCGCGATGTTGTTGCCCGCGGCGGTCTTCAGCAGGTTGTACGAGATGTTGGCCGCGTCGATGTTCGGCAGCACCAGCAGGTTCGCGTCGCCTTCGAGCGTTGAGTCGGGCATCACTTCGCGGCGCAGATTTGCGTCGAGTGCGATGTCGCCGTGCATTTCGCCGTCCACCTGCAGGTCCGGCGCGCGTTCGCGCAGGATGGCCAGCGTGTCGCGCATCTTCTGCGCGGTCGGCGCGTTGCTGGTGCCGAAGTTCGAATGCGACAGCAGCGCGATCTTCGGCTCGATACCGAAACGGCGCACTTCTTCCGCCGCCATGATCGTGATTTCGGCGAGTTGCTCCGGCGTCGGATCGACGTTCACGTGCGTATCCACGAGGAAGATCTGACGATTCGGCAGGACCAGCGCGTTCATCGCCGCGTAGACCTTCGCGCCTTCCTTCTTGCCGATCACCTGATCGATGAAGTGCAGGTGCCGGTGCGTGGTCGACACCGTGCCGCAGATCATGCCGTCGGCTTCGCCCTTTTCCACCAGCATCGCGCCGATCAGTGTGGTGCGGCGGCGCATTTCGAGCTTGGCCATCTGCGCGCTGATGCCCTTGCGCGACATCATCTTGTGATATTCCTGCCAGAAGTCGCGGTAACGCTCGTCGTGGTCGGTGTTCACGACCGTGTAGTCCTGACCCGCGACCAGACGCAGACCGTAGCGCGCAATACGCTGCTCGATCACAGCCGGGCGGCCGATCAGAATCGGCTTGGCCAGCTTTTCGTCGACGATTATCTGCATGGCGCGCAGCACGCGCTCTTCTTCGCCTTCCGCGAACACAATGCGCTTCTTCTCCGGCTCGACGCCGCGCGCCAGCTGG
Source organism: Burkholderia sp. WP9 (assembly GCF_900104795.1). Classification (NCBI taxonomy): domain Bacteria; kingdom Pseudomonadati; phylum Pseudomonadota; class Betaproteobacteria; order Burkholderiales; family Burkholderiaceae; genus Burkholderia; species Burkholderia sp. WP9. Next base: position 4,284,779 of record NZ_FNTG01000001.1, on the reverse strand, counting down.
AAAATCGGCTTCATGGTCGTGCCGCTGTGATACACGAACTGCTGCAGATGCTGTTCGTAAGCGTCCATGTCCTCGATCGGACGCTCGGCGACACCCGAATCCATCGCGGCCTTCGCCACGGCCGGCGCGACCTTGACGATCAGACGCGGATCGAACGGCTTCGGAATCAGATACTCAGGGCCGAACGACAGGTCCTGAATGCCATACGCCGTCGCGACGATATCGCTCTGCTCCTGGCGCGCCAGTTCGGCGATCGCATTGACCGCCGCGATTTCCATTTCCCGCGTCACCGTAGTCGCGCCCGCATCCAGCGCGCCGCGGAACAGGAACGGGAACACCAGCACGTTGTTCACCTGGTTCGGGTAGTCCGTGCGGCCCGTGCACAGCACGGCGTCCGGACGCACTTCCAGTGCGAGTTCCGGCAGGATTTCCGGCGTGGGGTTGGCCAGCGCCAGAATCAGCGGCTTGTCCGCCATCTGCTTGACCATGTCCTGCTTGAGCACGCCGCCGGCCGAGAGGCCGAGGAAAACGTCCGCGCCGCCGATCGCTTCGGCAAGCGTGCGGGCGTCGGTTTCACGCGCGAAGCGCTCCTTGTCCGGGTCCATCAGCTCGACGCGGCCCTTGTAGACCACGCCGGCCAAATCGGTCACGGTGATGTTTTCGAGCGGCAGGCCGATATCGACCAGCAGGTCCAGACAGGCCAGCGCCGCCGCGCCCGCGCCCGAGGACACCAGCTTGACTTCCTTGATGTCCTTGCCGACCACCTTCAGACCGTTGGTGATGGCCGCCGCGACGACGATCGCCGTGCCGTGCTGGTCGTCGTGGAAAACCGGAATCTTCATGCGCTTGCGGCATTCGCGTTCGACGATGAAGCAGTCCGGCGCCTTGATGTCTTCGAGGTTGATGCCGCCGAAGGTCGGCTCCAGCGCCGCGATCACGTCGACCAGCTTGTGCGGGTCGGACTCGTTCAGCTCGATATCGAACACGTCGATGCCGGCGAATTTCTTGAACAGGACGGCCTTGCCTTCCATGACCGGCTTCGAGGCGAGCGGCCCGATGTTGCCCAGACCGAGCACCGCGGTGCCGTTCGTGACCACGCCGACCAGGTTGCTGCGCGCGGTGAAGCGCGCGGCGTTCAGCGGGTTCTCGACGATTTCCTCACACGCGAATGCCACGCCCGGCGAGTACGCCAGCGCAAGGTCGCGTTGGTTGATCATCTGCTTGGTCGGGGCGATCGCGATCTTCCCGGGGGTGGGGAACTCGTGGTAATCGAGGGCGGCTTCGCGGAGTTTGCTATTGACGGGAGTCGACATAAGGCGGGCTTCGAAGGGCAGATTAGAATAGACGTTCGACGGCATTGTAGCCCCAATTGCCACCCCAATTCCTTCAATACGGGTACAACTGCCGCGACTTAAACAGAGCGAAAGGCTGGCGTAACCTGCTTGCGCCCAAACGTCGCCCGTCTCGGAGTTGGCAGCGGATCGCGTCTCGATCCCTTGCCCACTTCGTACAATGCGCGCCGTTAGCCGAACTTCGCGGCATTTATCCGTTCATCCATCGCCACCATGCTCTCCGAGTTTTCGCTGATCGATCGCTTCTTCGCCCGCCGCGCTGCGGCGCGGCCCTCCGACGCCGCGGGCGGCACGCTCGGCATCGGTGACGACTGTGCGCTGCTCGCGCCGCCCGCAGGCGAAATGCTGGCGATTTCGACGGACATGCTGGTCGAAGGCCGCCACTTCTTTCCTGACGTCGATCCCGAGGCGCTGGGTCACAAAGCGCTGGCGGTCAATCTGTCGGACCTCGCCGCCATGGGCGCCAAACCGCTGGCGTTCACGCTGGCGTTCGCCCTGCCGAAAGCGGATGAAGCGTGGCTCGCCGCGTTCAGCGAAGGGCTGTTCGCGCTGGCCGAACGCTACGGCTGCGAATTGGTCGGCGGCGATACGACGGGGGGCCCGCTGAATCTGTGCATTACCGTGTTCGGCAGCGTGCCGCCGCGCGCGGCGCTGCGCCGCGACGCCGCGCAGCCGGGTGACGATATCTGGATTTCCGGCACGCTCGGCGACGCGCGCGCCGGCCTCGGCGTGCAACGCGGTGAGTGGTCCGCGGATGCCAGCGACGCTGCGACGTTTCGTCGCGCCCTCGAACGCCCGGAGCCACGTGTCGCCCTCGGGCTGGCACTGCGAGGCATCGCCCACGCGGCGCTCGACCTCTCGGACGGCCTCGCCGGCGACCTGCTGCACATCCTCGAACGATCGAACCTTCGAGCCGCCGTCGACGTCGACGCCGTGCCGCGCTCGGACGCGCTGCGCCGGCTCTCGCCCGAGATCCAGCGCCGCTGCACGCTCGCCGGCGGCGACGACTACGAGCTGTGTTTCACCGCGCCGGCCTCGGCGCGCGCCTCGGTCGAAGCGGCAGGTCGCGACGTGGGTGTGCCGGTCACCCGCATCGGTACAATAAGCGCTCTCCAGGCGGCGACCGAGCGCCCGGCGATCAGCTGGCACGACACCGCTGGCGCGCCGCTCACACTGACGTTGCAAGGCTTCGACCACTTTCATGCAGACTGATCCCCCGCTCGGCGCTGCCGACAAACTCATCGGCGGCGAACCGCCCCGCGCGCCGCGCGCGCCCGATCCGCGTCCGCCGGGCCGTCAGCCGCGCCGTGCCACCGCGCGCTTCATGCTGTCGCATCCGCTGCACATCCTGTCGCTGGGGTTTGGCAGCGGCTTGTCGCCAGTCGCGCCGGGCACGATCGGCACGCTCTTCGCGTGGGCCTCGTTCGCCGTCCTGAGCCGCTACCTGACGGTGGTCGAATGGGGCGCGCTGATCGTGGCCGGCTTCTTCGGCGGGATTGCGATTTGCGGGTTTACCGCGAAGAAGCTCGGCATCGACGATCCGTCGCCCGTGGTGTGGGACGAAATCATCGCCTTCTGGCTGGTGCTGCTGATGGTCACGCCGGTCACGCTGACCGGCCAGCTGTGGGCGTTCATCGTGTTCCGCTTCTTCGACATGGTGAAACCGCCGCCCATCGGTTATTTCGATCGACGTCTGAAAGGTGGCTTTGGCATCATGTTCGATGACCTGGTCGCCGCGTTTTTCACGCTGCTCGTGATTGCGCTCTGGCGCATGTCCGTATAACCGTTGCCCGGCGGCCCGCGCGCCGCCGGGCAGCCACCGCCGGTCCCTGCTCTCCGGATTGACGCCATGCCTACCGATTCCGTCGTTCATCAGCTCGCCATTCGCGTGAGCAACCGTCTGCGCGACGAGCGCCTGATGCTCGTCACCGCCGAGTCCTGCACGGGCGGCATGGTGGCGACCGCGATCACCGACATTTCCGGCAGCAGCGGCTGGTTCGAGCGCGGCTTCGTCACGTATTCGAATCAGGCGAAGAGCGAAATGATCGGCGTGCCCGCCGAGTTGATCGAGAAGCACGGCGCGGTCAGCGAGCAGGTGGCGCGCGCCATGGCCGAAGGCGCGCTGCGCAATAGCCGCGCGCAGGTTTCGCTGTCGATTACCGGCGTCGCCGGTCCGGGTGGCGGCACCGAGACCAAGCCGGTCGGCATGGTCTCGTTCGGCTGGAGCAACCGGCTGCATACGTCGGTGGAAACGAAGATTTTCAAGGGCGACCGCGAAAAGATTCGCGTGCAGGCCGCCGCACATGCCTTGCGCGGGGTACTCGCCTTGCTCGACGAGCGCGAGCATTAACCCTTCTTCAACGCGGAAAGCCCATGCCTGATTCGCGCGCAGTCAAAGACGAACTGGTCCGCCGCCTCGATCTCAAGCCGCATCCCGAAGGCGGATTTTTTAGCGAAACGTATCGGTCGGCGGAGCGCGTGATGCGCGACAAAGACGGCGGCGGTTCCGCGGAAACCCGCTCGGCGTCGACAGCGATCTACTACCTGCTCAGTGACGGCGCGCATTCGGCGTGGCATCGGATCAAATCCGACGAGGTCTGGCATTTCTATGCGGGCGAGCCGTTGCACGTTCACGTGCTCGACGAGACCGGCGCGCTGGTGACGCACAGACTCGGCAACGCGCTGACGCATGCCGACGCTGTGTTTCAGGCCGTGGTGCCCGCAGGTTTGTGGTTCGCGGCGGAGTGCGCGGATCCGGCGACCTTCGCGCTGGTGGGCTGCACCGTCGCGCCGGGTTTTGAATTCAGCGAATTCGAGCTGGCGGATGTCGATGCGCTGAAAGCGCGACATCCGCAGCATGCGGCGTTGATCGGGCGGTTGGGGCCCATTTGAACCCCACCCGCTCATGAAGCTGTCTTCGAAAAAACAGCCTGCGATTACCGGAACGCGTTGATCCGGTCGCGCGTTTCCATCGCGGCCTTCGCTGCGGCTTCGGCGAAATCGTCACCCTTGCCCGCGTAGATAATCGCCCGCGACGAGTTGATCAGCATGCCCGTGCCATTCGCGGTACGGCCGGCGTTGACCGTGGCTTGCACGTCGCCGCCTTGCGCGCCGATGCCCGGAATCAGCAGCGGCATATCGCCGACAATCCCCCGCACCACTTCGATTTCCTTCGGGAACGTCGCGCCGACCACCAGACCCAGTTGGCCGCTTGCATTCCATTTGTCAGCCGCCAGTTGCGCGACGACCTGATACAGCGGACGGCCGCCCGTTTCCAGGAATTGCAGATCGGAGCCACCCGCGTTCGACGTGCGGCACAGCACGATGACGCCTTTGCCTTCGTGCTCCAGATACGGCTGGATCGAATCGAAACCCATGTACGGATTCACCGTGACCGCGTCGGCCTGATAGCGCTCGAACGCCTCGCGCGCATATTGCTCGGCGGTGCTGCCGATGTCGCCGCGCTTCGCATCCAGAATCACCGGCAGCCCCGGATGGTTCGCGTGAATGTGGGCGATCAACTGCTCGAGCTGGTCTTCCGCGCGATGTGCCGCGAAGTAGGCAATCTGCGGTTTGAACGACGACGCATACGGCGCCGTTGCGTCGACGATCGTGCGGCAGAAGTCGAAAATCGCTTCGGGCCGGCCCGCGAGCGCGCCCGGGAATTTAGTGGGCTCGGGATCGAGGCCGACGCACAGCAGCGAGTTGGTGCGCTGCCAGGCGTCGTTGAGTGTCTGGATGAAATTGGACATGGTGGGTCTCGCGGCGAGCAGGAAAACGGAAGAGGCGCGTATTTTACCCGTCCTGCGGGGCGGTCCGCGCTGCGAGCGTGCGCAGCGTTGGTCCGGAGCGAGATGCGGACAGGCGAGGCTAGCGTCCGCAACGCGCCCTAGGTGCGCACGGCATCGGCCCGGCGCTCGCGAAGCGTGCGAGCCGATTGCCCGCAGCGCATCAGGGCATGCACACGTCCGCCCTGTCGCGCCACCCTCGCCCGCTACTGCTTGCGCTTCGAGCCGCGCGCTCCCGGCATCGAGCGCAAACCGGTGCGCTCGACGGTGAAGCGGAACGTGCGCGTGAGACGCTCGCCGCGTCCCAGCAAGGTCATGCCGTTTTCACTCGCGCCGCCGGCCAGATTCATCGCGTTGATCGGATGATCGACGGGTTCGAAGCAGAAGAAGTCTTCGCCCGGCGGCGTGTACAGCACGTAGTAGTCGGTATCGGCGGCAATGTTCAGCGACAGGCGGCGCTTGGGCCACACCACCGCCGCCTGGCCGCTCCAGCCGGTGAAAGCGTGATTGACGATGGTTTCCGGCAGCGGATACGCCACGCCGAATTGCCAGGCGGGCGGCGCCGGCACGTGCCGCACGGGCAGCCAGTCGTCGCCGGAGAGCCACAGGCCGCCGGCCGCCGCCGACAACTCGGTGTCCGCGTCACGCACGAAGAAGGGATGTACGCCCAGCCCAAAAGGCAGCGCTTCACGCCCGGCGTTTTCGATTTCGAGCGTCACGACGAGCGTCGGGCCGTCCAGCGTATAGGTTTGCGTCGCACTGTATGCGTAGGGCTTGCCATCGCGGCGATCGAGCGTGAGCCGCACGTTTTCACGGTCCGACTCGGCGACCTGCCAGGCCGATTGCCAACCGTCGCCGTGAATCGGCAGGGGTTCGTCGGCGCGATTGCGCGGCACCTCGACGCGACGGCCCGCCACGTTGAAATGCCCGCCGCCGATCCGGTTCGAATACGGCAGCAGCGGATAGCAGGCGAGTTCGTTCGGTTGCGTATCGACCCCGACATGGCGGCAGCGCCGGAAGATCGGCGTGAGCGCGCCGTCGTTGCGCCAGTCGAAACGGGTGACGCCGCCACCGAGCGTCGGCGCGACATCGAGACGCAAATGCGCATTGGCGAGCGTAATGCACGCGACATCGCCGCCGCTGGTTTCGCCGACGGCCACCGCCGACGTGCTGGGACCCGGAAGCACCGGATTGGCCGCCGCGGCGAGTCGCGAGCGTCGGCTCTGAGAGGTCTGTGGGGAGGAGGAAACGAGATTCGCAACAGTCATATCTGGCTCCATCGAGAGGCTTGGGACGTTGCCGTCATTGCTGACGGATGCTGTAGGGCGATTTTCTTGACCGGGTCGCCTCTGGGTCCGAACTGCATGCTGCCGATTTGCTGCCACTGGTATTGCAACATCAACTTGCGACACACTTTCAGATTCAATGCCTCATTGCGCTTCGTTGCTGCGTTGCTTCGTTGCTGCCTCGAGACCGAGGCAGCGTCATTCTGCGCTAAGCAGGCGCGCCTTGGAACACCGGTTCCGGCAAACCACGCCGTCCGGGCGTCGCGATGAACACGCCGCCCGCCCGCGTATCGTCGGCGAGCGCGGCCGCATCGAGGTCGCAACGCGCGCTCGTAATGTACAGCGTGCCGAGTTGCGCCCCGCCCAGCGCGACGCAACTGGGCTGCGCGGTCGGCACGTCGACGCGCTCCGTTTCCACGCCGTCCGGGCCATAACGCACCACCCGCCGGCCGCCCCACTGCGCGTTCCACAGCCCGCCGTCGCGATCGACAGTCGAGCCGTCGGGTTCGCCGGTGGCGTCGGTCAGGCGCGTGAAGAGGCGATCGTTGGCGACGCTGCCATCCGCGCGATAGTCGCAGACGCGGATTTCGCGCGTGGGCGAATCGCAGTAGTACATCGTCGCGCCGTCGGGACTGAACGCGATGCTGTTCGAGATCGCCGGCGCGGGCAGCGGCAAACGCTCCAGCGACAAATCGTGATTGAGACGGTAGAACCCGCCGACGGGCTGCACCGGCGCGCTCTCATCTTTGGTCCCGAAGACGAAGCGGCCCTGACGGTCGCAGCGGCCGTCGTTCACGCGCGTGTTCAAACCGGGTTCGACGTCGACGATGCGCCGTGTCTCGCCGGTAGCGAGATCGAAGAACGCGAGATGCGTGGCGAGACCAAGCAACAGGTGATGCGGATCGGCGCACAGCGCAAACGTGGCAAGCCGCTCGGGCATGCGCCAGAACGTGCTGCGGCCGTCGCTCGGGTCATAGCGCCACAGGCGCGCGCCTTCGATATCCGTCCAGTAGAAGCGGCCGGTTTGCGCGCACCATGTCGCGCCTTCGCCGAGCGTGCACTTCGTGTCGAGCAGCAGCGCCGCGCGCTGTGCAGCCGCGCCTGACGAAGCGTTCGCACTCACGCCCAGCCTCCGTCGACGATGATGTCCTGCGCGGTGATCATCTTGCTGTCGTCGGCGGCGAGGAAGAGCGCCATGCGGGCGAGGTCGGCCGGTTCCAGCTCGGCGTCGATACACTGCCCTTCCTTGATCGAGCGACGGCCCGCGTCGTCGAGCCACAGGCGCTTCTGCTTCTCGGTCATCACCCAGCCCGGCACCAGCGTATTGACGCGGATATTGAAGTGACCGAGGTCGCGCGCGAGACCGCGCGTCAAACCCTGCACCGCCGACTTCGACATGACATACACCGGATAGCCGCCGTTCTTCAACATCCAGCTGATCGAACCGAGGTTGATGATCGAGCCGCCGTTGGCCGCCTTCATGTCTTCCATCACCGCTTGCGCCGCGAAGAACTGGTGACGGATATTCACCGCAATGCCAGCGTCGAACGACTCGCGCGTGACTTCGCCGATCGTGTGGCGTTTGTCATTCGCGGCGTTGTTCACCAGCACCTGAATGGGCCCAAGCGTGGCCTTCACGTCGGCGATCGCTTTTTGCAGCGCGTCGATATCGGTGAGATCGCACGGCAAAAACAGCGGCTTGTGCTTCGAATCGCCGAGTTCGTCGGCGAGCGCTTCACCGGCGCTCGCATCGATATCGAAGAACGCGACGCGTGCGCCTTGCGCCGCAAAATGCTCGACGAACGATGCGCCGATGCCGGTCGCGCCGCCCGTGATCAATACCGTGCGATCCACAAGACTCGGATAGCGTGCGAAGGTGCTGTCCGCGAGACGGGCGTTTGCATTGGCCGGAGACGACATCGTTCGATTCCTTTTAGAGCAAGTGAGTGGGTCGCGCGTTTAATCCCGCGAGCCGCGGTTCTTCAACTGGTCGAGCAGCACGGCGGCGAGCAGGATCGCGCCGCGCACGAGGTACTGATAGAACGCGTCGATGTTCATCAGGTTCATCACGTTCTCGACCGTACCCATGATCAGCACGCCGATCACGACGCCGGAAATCGTCGCGCGGCCGCCGAGCAGCGAGACGCCGCCCAAGACGCACGCCGAGATCACGTTCAGCTCGAAACCTTCCGCGGCATTCGGCTGACCCGACGTGATACGCGAGGCCAGAATCACACCGGCCAGCGCGGTCACCGCGCCCTGAATCAGGAAGATGTAGACGCGCGTGCGTTCCACGTTGATACCGGCCAGACGCGACGCTTCCGGATTGCCGCCGATGGCGAGCGTATTGCGGCCGTACACGGTCTGGTTGAGCATCACGCCGAACACGATGAAGCACAGCAGCGTGACCCAGATCGGCAGCGACACGCCAAAGAAGCTCAAGCCGCCCAGCGCGATGAACGTGTCCGACGACACGCCGACCGCCTGACCGTGCGAGACGATAAAGCCGAGACCGCGGACGATTTCCATCGTGGCGAGCGTGGTGATCAGCGCGTTGATGCGCAGATACGCGATCACCGCGCCGTTGACGAAGCCGATCACGGCGCCCGCCGCCACCGCGGCGATGATCGCAATGAAGGTGTTGCCGGTGGCGTTGAGCACCATCGCGCACAGCACGCCGGCGAACGCGACCGTCGAACCGACCGAGAGGTCGAAGTCGCGCGAGGCCAGACAGAACATCATCGTGCACGCGACCATGCCGATCTGCGAAATCGACAGCGCGAGGCCGAGCATGTTCTCGATCGAGAAGAAGTGATCGACGGTCAGCGACATCGTGACGAACATCACGACGAAGATCACGATCAGGCTGTACTCGGTGATCTGCTGCCACCATTTCGCCTTGTCGTTGGACTGCGGAATCAGCGCATCAGCGGCGCTCTTGGCGGCCTGTTGCGCGAGGTTTTCTCTGGCTTGCATGTTGAAGACTCCTCCCGTTCCCCACGGGTTGCCGGACTTTCGTCCGAATGATGTTCAGGCCGCCTGTTGGGCAGCGGTTTCGGGCAGCGCGGTCGAGCTTTGCGGCAGCGCGAGGCTCAACACCGATTGTTCCGTTGCATCCTTGCGCGCCAGTTCGCCGGAAATCCGGCCCTGGCGCATCACGACGATCCGGTCGGACACGCCGAGCACTTCCGGCAACTCCGACGAAATCATCACGATCGCGCAGCCGCGTTCGGCAAGCTGATAGATCACGTTGTAAATTTCGTGCTTCGCGCCGACGTCGATACCGCGCGTCGGCTCGTCGAGAATCACCACTTTCAGATCCGGCTCGGCCAACCAGCGCGACAGAATCGCCTTCTGTTGATTACCGCCCGAGAGGAAACGAATCTTCTGGCGGCGGCTCGGCGTCTTGATCTTCAGGAGCTTGATGAAACGGTCCGCGGTTTCCGCTTCCTTCTTGCGATCGAGGAATATCCCCGCGCGCAGATAGTGACGGCGGCAACTGATGTTGATGTTCTCCGACACGGTCGCCATCGCGACGATGCCCTCTTCCTTGCGGTCTTCCGGACACAGCACGATGCCGTGCCGGATCGCTTCGCCCGCGCTGCGCACCTTGATCGGCTTGCCGTCGAGCACCAGCTCGCCGCCCTTCTTGTGATCTGCGCCGTACACCAGATGCATCAGTTCGCTGCGGCCCGCGCCCACCAGACCGAAAAAGCCGACGATCTCGCCGCGCCGCACTTCGAAGCTGGCCGGTTGCGCAAGCGCGTGGCCTTCGATTGCTTTCGCCGCGAAGCGCACTTCGCCGAGCGGCCGCGCCGAATAGTTATAGATGTCCGAAATTTCCCGCCCCACCATCTCGCTGACGATGGTGTCGCGCGACACGCCTTCGAGCGTCGGGTGCGACGCGATCTTGCGGCCGTCGCGGAAGATCGTGCAGGCGTCGCATAGCTCGTAGATCTCGTCCATTCGGTGCGAGATGTAGATCATCGCGCGATTGTCGGCGCGCAGGTCGCGCACGAGCTTGAACAGCACCTCGGTCTCGCGATGCGACAGCGAGCTGGTCGGCTCGTCCAAGGCGATCACGCGCGCGTTGCGCAGCAGCGCCTTGCAGATTTCCACCATCTGGCGTTGCGCGATCGAGAGCTTGCGCAGCTTCGCGTTCGGATCGAGCGCCACGCCCATCGCTTCGAGGCGTTCGCGCACGAAGCGTTTGGCTTCGCGCTTGTTGACCCAGCCGAGCGAGTTCGGCAGTTGCCCGAGCAGCAGGTTTTCCGCGACCGTCAGATCGGGCACGTATTGCAGTTCCTGGTGAATCACCGCGATCCCTGCCGCGATCGACGACGCCGCGCTCGAGAAGCGCACCTCGTTGCCGTCGATCATCACGCGGCCCGAGTCGGGCTGATATTCACCGCCGAGAATTTTCAGCAGGGTCGATTTCCCTGCGCCGTTTTCGCCCATCAGGCCGTGCACCTGGCCGACGTTGACGTCGAAGGACACACCGTCGAGCGCGCGCACGCCTGGAAAGACCTTGCCGATATTGTCAAAACGTAGCGTCGCTGACACTTCGCCTCCTAATGCTTCGTGTGAACCGTCTGTCTTTACTACTCATCTTTTTTGCTGTTGCCGGCGCGCCGATCTTTGTAAGAAGGCGCGCCGGCAGTTCACTTCATTTCATCACCTACTGAGTCAACCAGCTCAATTCGCCGCGAGGCCCATCTTCTGGCGCACGTCGGCAACGTTGTCACGCGTGGCCAGCATGCCGCTGGTCAGCGTCAGTGCCGGCGGTGCCTTGCCTTGCGTGATCCAGTCGTACATCAGCGTCGAGGTTTCTTCGCCATGGCGCTTCGGGCTGATGATGACCGTGCCGTAGAAACCCGTCGGCGACGGCTTCTTGAACTCGTTGAGTGCCGACTCCGAGCCGCCGATGCCGATACCGATCATGTTGTCCGCCTTGAAGCCGCGGCCTTCCGCTGCGCGCACCGCGCCGAGCACACCTTCGTCGTTCAGTGCGTAGGCCACCCAGTGCTTGAAGTTCGGATTCTTCGTCAACGCGATGTTGGCGGCGTTGAACGCGTTTTCCGTGTCGGTCTTCGCTTGCGGCGCGGCGATGATGTTCGCCTTCGGGAAGCCAGCGGCAATCAGGGCGTCAGTCGCGCCGCTCGTGCGGTCATGCGCGGTCGGCAGCTGTTCGTAGGTCACGTCGATCGCGCCCACGTCCTTCATGTCCCAGCCGCGCTTCTTGATTTCCGCAGCCAGGCCGTCGCCGACCTGCTTGCCGATGTTGTATGCCGAGATGCCCATATGCGGCACCGACGCGATCGGCTTGCCCGCGCCGTCGACCAGACGGTCGTCCACCGTCATCATCTTCAGGCCGTCGGCCTTCGCTTTCGCGACGATGCCCGGTCCGAGCTTGACGTCAGGCGTGCAGATCACGAAGCCTTGCGCCTTCTGCGCCGACAGGTTGTCGATTGCGCTCATCACCTTCTCGCCCGACGGCGCGCCGATCTTCACCAGCGTGAAGCCCTTCTCCTTGGCGGCGATTTCGGCGAACTTCCACTCGTCCTGGAACCACGGCTCTTCCGGCTGCTTCACGAGGAAGCCGATCTTCACCGGATCAGCGGCTTGCGCGACCGGTGCATTGAAGAGCACACCCGTCGCCGCTGCTGCCAGCGTGAGAAAAATTCTACGTTTCATGATGCGTGTCTCCTGACTAATTGGTAACGAGAAGGTATCGGCCGCGTCTTCTTGTACCGGTTGTGACACACGCGGCCAGCGCGTCGTCCGGTGTACTTCTTGCGCCCCTGCGCAATCCGGGTCTTGCAAAAATCAGTCGTGATACAGCGCGGAGCGCCCACCATCCACGGTGATGCAGGTGGCGTTGATGGACGGCGCTTCGTCCGAGGCGAGAAACACCGCCGTCATCGCCACCTCTTCCGGGCGGCCGATGCGCTTCATCGGTTGCAGATCCAGCGTCGCCTGCTGCGCGGCGGCCGGATCGGCCTGTTCGTTCCACCAGTCGTGCGTCAATTGCGTTTCGATGTAACCCGGCGCGATCGCGTTGACCCGCACGTTGCGCGGCGCGTATTCGATGCCGAGCGCGCGGGTCAGGCCAATCACACCGTGCTTGGCCACCGGATACGGAAAGCAGCCCGGAATGATCTTGAACGAATGCGTCGAAGCGATATTCACGATGCTCCCCGCGCCGCGTTCGACCATGCCCGGCAGCACCGCGCGGCAACCGTTCCACACGCCGTCGAGATCGACGGCGAAGCAACGGCGCCAGTCGTCGTCCGTCATGGTCAAGGGATCGCAGAACACGTTGATGCCGGCGTTGTTCACCAGCACGTCGACCGAGCCGAATGCGCGTTCGGCTTCGCTCACCGCGTGCTGAACCGAAGCCGCCTGCGTCACGTCCGTAGGCACCGCGAGCACGCGCGCGCCGGTTTGCGACTTGATATGCTCCGCCGTCTGCTGCGCGGTTTCGATGTCCAGTTCGGCCAGCACGACTGCCGCGCCCTCGCGCGCGAACGCATGCGCGATCGCCGCGCCGATGCCGCGACCGGCTCCGGTGACGAGAGCAACTTTGCCGGCGAGCCGCTTCATTTCTTCGCACCCGCGCGGGCAATGCGCAAACCGTTGATGAACGCCTTCGCGTGCGATGCGGTCACGGCCGCGCTCTGACCCGGCTTGTACAACGCCGAGCCGAGGCCGAAGCCGTTCGCGCCCGCGCTGAGAAACGGCCCCATGTTGTCGGGCGTGATACCGCCGACCGGCACCAGCGGCACTTCCGCCGCGATCACCGCGCGCCATGCCTTCACGACCTGGCAGCCGAGTTGTTCGGCGGGGAACATCTTCAGCACGTCCGCGCCGTTCTTTAGCGCGATGAACGCTTCCGTCGGCGTCGCGACGCCCGGCGCGCAGGCCATGCCTCGCGCTTTCGCGGCGCTGACCACTTCCGGATCGCTGTGCGGCATCACGATCAGTTCGCCGCCCGCCGACTTCACGTCGTTGACGAAACTCGGATGCAGCACCGTGCCCGCGCCGACGATCGCATCCGCCGGCAACACCTTGCGGATCGCAGCGATGCTGTCGAACGGCTGCGGCGAATTAAGCGGCACTTCGACGATCCGGAAGCCGGCTTCGTAAAGCGCCTGGCCGTGCTCGGCGGCATCGGCGGGCGTCACGCCGCGCATGATCGCGATCAGCGGACAGGCCTCGAACGCCGCGATCAAACCCGCGTGCGGCATGTACGGAGCGGGCAGATTGATGTGAGGTTGCATGTCGGTTCCTTGTTTCGTAAGCGGCGGCGTTGCCGGTTAGCCGGCGCGTGCCGCGTGAGCCGCCGGATTGACCAGCCCTGCCTGTGAGGCGACGCGCCACAGGCCGCCCTCGGTGGCGTGCTTGACCAATTCCGCCTGAGTGCAGCCGAACTGCGCCAGCGCGAGACGGTAGCGCTCGCACAGCGCTTCGTTGCCGATCAGGCGCAGGCTCTGCCCGGCGAGCGTGCTTTGCTGTTGCGTGAGCACCGCGTCGAGGCCGGCCAGTTCGTGCCCGATCAGCAATCCCGACAGATAGTCGGGCTGTTGTTCGCGCGAAAGTTGTCCGGTGAGGCCGAGCGTGCGCGAGCTGAATATGGTCGCGAGCACACCCGCCTGACCCTTTTCCCGCGCGATGTTCACGCCGTGCAGGAATGCGCCGGTGTCCGGCAGATCCGGCGTGAGCATCGTGCGGCCGAGGATCGTGTGCTCGCGCAATGCCGCGAACACTTCGCCGGTCATGAAGGTGTGAAAACGTTCGATCCGGCCCGCCTGCACCACCGCCCATTTCGCATGAGTGCCGGGCAAACCGATCAGGGCGCGCTTGCTGTCGGCGGGATGGGTGGCGTTCGTGGCGTTCGTCACGTTCGCTTCTTCGCCGAGCGCGCCAAAAATCTGCGTTTCTTCGCCGCGCATGACGTTGGGCAGTTCGCCGCGCTGCAGGACGCCCGGCACGATATGCAGCGTCACACCGCAGGCTGCCTCGACGCGGACGATGCCGGCCACCAGCGCATCGGCGCTCGCCGGCGTATCCACATAAGGCGCTTCCAGCCAGCCTTGCGCGCTGCCGACCATCCCTGCCGCGATCACCGGCACGCCGGGCGCGTCTGCGAGCCAGGCGCCGCAGACGTCCTCGAAAGCCGCGTCGAAGCCGCCCTGCTCCGCGCTGCGCGGCAGATTCATGATGCCCGCCGTCGATGCGCGCGTGGCCAGCACATTGCCGGACGCGTCATACAGATACGCGCGCAGCGAGGTCGTGCCCCAATCGAGCGCGATCAGCGCGGCATGCGCGTGCGTGGTGTCGACTGCGCCTGCTGCGGCGTGGCTGGCTGCCGGGGTGGGAGAACCCGCTTGCTTCATCGCTTGATCCTGCGGGTTGCCGGTTGCGGGGCGCGCCAGCCGAGTTCTTCCGAGATCGCGCGCGCTTCGCGCTGCACGACCGGAATCAGTTCGTCCATGCGTTCGAGCGACATATACGGAATCGTGCTCGCCACCGAGAGCGCCGCCACCACCGCGCCCGACGCATCGCGCACCGGGGCCGCGACGCAGCGGATCGACGCCTCGTTTTCTTCGAGGTCGAAGGTGTAGCCGCCGGCGGCGTAGTTGGTCATGCGCTGCATGAAGGTTTGCGCGTCGGGACGGTTATCCGGCTTGAAGCTGACGCCGGCGAGCGCGCGACGCGATGCATCGAAAAGCGACTGCCAGACGTCCGGCGTGAGATCGAGCATCATGGCTTTACCGATTCCCGTCGACGCCAGCGGCATGCGGTGCCCGACGCGCGAGCGCATTTCGAGTCCACGCGTGCCGGGGATCTTGTCGATGTACAGCACGTCGTCGCCATCGCGCACGCCGAGGTGGATCGTGTCGAGCGTCTGTTCCGCGAGCGATTCGAGATGCTGACGCGCGACCGCGGTGAGCGGCATCTGTTCGAGCGCGATCGTGCCGAGTTCGATCAGCTTCGGGCCGAGCAGGTAGCCGCCTTGCACCTGGCGGAGATAGCGGGCCTGCACGAGGCTGCTCACCAGCCGATGCGTCGTGCTGCGGGTCGTGCCGAGCGCGGCGCCGAAGGTGCGCAGGTCGCGCACGCCGGCCGCGGCTGCCTCCAGGATCGCCAGGCCGCGCAGGAGCGTTTGCGTGCCCGCTTGCTGTGGTGTGATGTCGAGCAGCGTGCTGGGTAAGGCGATTCCGTCGACCGGCGCCGGTTGGGCAGCGGCGCTGGCGCGGGGCGCTTTCGTGGCCGGCGCGGGGCGCGGCGCGGCGCGGGTCGCTTGATCGGCGGATGACGCCAGATCGGCTTCGGACGCGGACGCGGCGTGAGTGGGCATCGCTTTGTTCATGGCGATTCGCTTTTCGGTGGTTTTTTGCGCTTACAGCGCGGGGCCGGAGAGGGGGCCTTGGGTGCTCGCTGTGCGCGCCGTTCTGGCGATGCTTTGGGCGATGCTTTGGGCGTCGTGATGCTGCCTTTTTGCCTTGGGCATGGTTGGCTTTGTCTCCGGTTTTTTTGCTGTCGCTTTGGCGCTGCGTGGGCTTTTTTTGCCGTTGCTTTGTTGCGCTTTGCGTGTTGGTTCGGATTGTAGGGCGGTTTTTGGGAAACCTCCAATATGTGAGTGGTTGATCCATATAATGGGAAGATTGGCGCGTTGGGTTTTTTGTGGCCGCTTTGGGTTTTTTAGCCTTTCCTTGCTTTGTTAGTGGTCTATTGGCGTTGCCCCTGTGCGGGGCGGCACCTACTTTCTTTGCCGCGGCAAAGAAAGTAGGCAAAGAAAGCCGCTTTGAACCGCCAGCCCATAAGCGGGTCCCCCGCACAGTCACGGTAGTGGTGCATCTGGAATCGGTGTTCTCGCACATTCGGCGCAAGTGACAAGGCCGTCATACCTCCCGACTCGCGCTGCGCACTCGCCGGAACGGTCTGCCTTGAAGTGGATTTATCTGTGCGCCGGGGGGCCGTCGGCTTCGCCTCGGCGTGACGCCACAAATATGGCTATTGAACGGTCTTTCGACCTTGAAACTAACCACGAAGTCGGTCGCCCCGCCCGAGTGGCACGGCTAGTCTTGAGGAATCAGCACGGCATTTCGCTCGGAAATTACTTAGAAACTGGCCAGCACAACGGATGAGTTGGCGGGAAATTTCTGAATTGATTGCGGGGCACAGGTTTTAGCCTGTGCAGGTGATCACTCGCGAGACTGCACGCTGTAAACTCTTTTGGTCGTACATTCCACGACAACAGGTTTAACAGCCTAAAAGCGTAGTACCCCGTACGTTTGTCAAGCAAGCGTACGGCTGCCTTTGCACGTCTTTCTCCAATGGGCGGGCCTTGGCGGGGGAGCCTCGCGGCTCGCCGGTTCTGGTACTGCGCGCCGGTCTGTTAACCCCGTCAATGTGCCCGCTCACCCAACTTGCAAATGCGTGTCGGGCGATCCAGTCAGCAACAGGAGATCGCGCCATGAGTAAATCCATCAAGAATTCTCGAGTCACGTCGCGCCCACCCGTTGACGCACTTCAATACGAAAAGCTCGCCCTATCCGCTTTCGGTTTAGTTGAAAGGCAACTAGACCAACTGGACAAACTGATCAAGCTTGCGGCCTCAATAGTTAGGAGTCCGGCAGTGACGCGAGATGAGAGACATAGTCAGCGGAAGTTGCTGGAACTGTTAATCGACACTGGGGAGGATTACCAGCGCGAAGTCGAAATCGACCGTGAGTTGTATCAGGTCATCGCGCTCGACGCGAAGGGCGTTGCTCAAAGCCGCATCACAGCGCGACACGCAGCGGACCTTCTCTCGAAGGCTACGCAGACTGCATCAGAAAAGCGCGAACGCATTGGCGCCACGAGAAAGCTGGAGAACGTGCGGCCCCGCTTCCGAACGATCGCGCGAGCAACTACCACGGCACATTGACGGCGCAATGCCCCACTGCGACAGGCACCTGAAAAGCTAGAAGCACCGCGTCGCCAAATGCTGAAGCATCGCGGCGCTACGTGACGAAGCCGCCACCCACGCGCCCTAATCGTCTAAAGGACACTGCGACACTAACCGAAGCGCGAATCATGCGTCCACCATGAGCGCTCTGGTGAACACCAGTGCGGAGCCGCATAAAAAAATGAGGCGCACTACTACGGCATTTCGCCGAGGCGAAGCCGACGGCCCCCAGCAGCGCGCAAACGCAACCAATGTTTTTGAGCAGACCGTTCCGGCGAACGCGTAGCGTGAGGCGGGAGGCATGACGGCCTTGTCACGAAGGCTGAGTGTGCGAGAACGCCGATTCCAGATGCACCACTACCGTGACTGTGCGGGGGCCCCGCTTATGGGCTGGCGGTGTAAAGCGGCTTTCTTTGCCTACTTTCTTTGCCGCGGCAAAGAAAGTAGGTGCCGCCCCGCACAGGGGCAACGCCAATAGACCACAAACAAATCAAGGAAAGGCCAAAAACCCAAAGAACAAAACCACAACCACGCCACAAAGGCAAAAAAAAACTAATCGGGCAACTCCGCCGCCCCCATCCTGCGAGCAATAACCCGCGACCGCTGCGCAAGATAAGGCGACCCGCGATGCTCATCAAAATACTTAGGCTGCGGCAACATAACAGCCAACCGGGCCGACTGCGCAGCAGTCAACTTACTCGCTGAAGTCTTATAGTAATAACGAGCCGCGGCCTCAGCCCCATAAACCCCATTCCCCCACTCAACGGAGTTAAGATAAATCTCAAAGATCCGTTCCTTATCCATCAAGGCCTCAAGCATCCACGTAATGATGAGTTCCTGCCCCTTGCGGATATAACTCTTCTCCCGCGACAAAAACAGATTGCGCGCCAACTGCTGAGTAATGGTCGACCCACCGCGCACAATCTTGCCCTTGGCCTTATTCCGCTCCCAGGCCTGCAAGATAGCGTCCGTCTCATACCCATTGTTATTGACGAAATTCGCATCCTCGGAAGCGATGATCGCGCGCTTCAGATTGCGCGAAATCTGGTCATACGGCACCCACGTATGCTGCACGGAAAGATCCGGCCGATCCTGCGACAAGCGCCACGCGTCCGAACGCATAAACGCAGTGCTGCGTGGATTGACGTAATTCCAAACGGCGATCTGCGCGAAATAAAACGCCTGCGTCGCAATCCAAGCGATCGCCACCACCGCGCCCAGATAGACGATCCATCGCACCGGACCTGGCCGGCTCACGCGCCGCGTTGCTGTCATCGTGCTCCAGGTCCTCGTGTCGGTAAATTCGGCAAGGTAAGACGCAGCATTTGCGTGACGCGGTTAAGCGTGCGACGGCGCAGCCAACTGCGCACGCAATTCGGCCAGCACCGGCGCGCCGTCGGGCCGCACGCCGCGCCAAACGTAAAACGACTCGGCCGCCTGCTCGACCAGCATGCCGAGTCCATCGGCGCCGCGTGCACCCAGCTTCCGCGCGTGCTCCATGAATACCGTCGGATGCGCGCCGTACATCATGTCGTAGGCGAGCGTGCCGCTGCCGAACGCGCGGTCGTCGCACTCGGGCAACGACGCGTCCAGACTACCCGCCGTCGCATTGACGATCACGTCATACGCGCTCGCTTCGATCACCCGCGCGCTACCACCGCTCAGACGACACGAGGCGTCACTCGCGGCCTGCGCGAACTGGCCGACCAATGCTTCGGCCTTCTCCGCCGTACGATTGACGATGGTGAGCGTATGCGGCGCGCGCTCCAGCATCGGCAGAACCACGCCACGTGCGGCGCCGCCCGCGCCCAGCAACAGAATGCGCGCGCCCTTCAGCGACACGCCGAGATTCACCTCGATATCGCGCACGAGACCAAAGCCATCGGTGTTGTCGCCGAAAATACCGTTCGCGTCGACGCGCAACGTATTCACCGCGCCCGCAGCCGCCGCGCGCGGCGACAACGTGTCGGCCAACGCATGCGCTTCGAGCTTGAACGGCACGGTGACGTTCAGCCCGCGCCCGCCTGCCTCGATGAAGGCCCGCACATGCGGCACGAACGCATCCACCGGCGCGAGCAGACGGCCGTACTCGACCGGCTCGCCGGTCTGTTCGGCAAAACGTCCATGAATGAACGGCGATTTGCTATGGCCGACCGGATTGCCGATGACCGCATAACGGTCGAGTGAATCGTTGGCGCTCATCGTCCGGGCTCCGCAATCTGCTGTTGAGTGGCGGGATCGTTCGCGCCATCGCCATTGGCGGCGTCGCTCGGCGTGGCCGCCTCGTTGCCCTCGAGTTCGGCTTCGGCCTGAGCCTCGGCTTCGCCTTCGGCGCTCTCGTCGGCAGCGTCGATGATTTCCTCTTCGCTCTCGTCCGCTTCTTCAGCCTCGCTGCCGCTCGTCACGGTCGGCGCGTCGAGCACGTGCAGGAGACGCACGGACGCTTCGACAGTCAACTCGTCGATCGACATCACTTCCATCTGCAAGCGCGTGCCGCGCGCATGCACGCCGAGACCCGGCACGTGCAGCAGCAACGGAATCTCTTCGAGACGCACCAGATCGCCCTTCACGACCGATGCCACCACCTGCTTCCTGTTTTCCTGCTTCAGCCAGCGCAGACACCAGAAGTACTCCATGCGGCGCTGATGATCGGCATACGCGGTGTAGGTATCGTCGAAACCTTGCACGACGGCGAACAGGTCGGCGTCTTTCGGCTTGAACGGTGCGGCCAATTTGGCGGTCACGCCGTGCTGCACACAGGCGATCAACTGCCACTGGTTCACCAGGTCGACATAACGGCGCAGCGGCGACGTGCTCCACGCGTACTGCGTGACGCCGAGGCCTTCATGCGGCGCGGCGTTGGTTTGCATGCGCGTGCGCTTCGGGCCGGTCGGCGCGCCGAACGCGCGCTGCGTGCGATAGATGCCCGGCACGCCATGATCGTGCAGGAACGCACCCCACGACGAGTTGGCGAGAATCGCCAGTTCGGCGACGATCGTATCGAGCGGCGAACCGCGCCGGCGCGGCGTGATCGTGATGTGCTCGCCTTCCACGTAGAAGTTGAAATCCGTATTGCGCTGCACTTCGCGACGCAAACCGTAACCGGCGCGCGCGGTCTGACGCTTCTCGAACAGCGCCTGCGCGAACGGCCACAGCACGGCGATGTCTTCCTTGTGCGGATAGTCGCCGGTGCCGGCGGCGAGCGCCTCTTCAGTCACCAGCTCGTCGAGCGTGTTGTGGCGCAGATTGTTCTTCACGAACACGCGCTCGGCGCGCGTTTCGCTCGCGACGATCTCCTGCGTCTCGCGATTGACGATCACATACAGAGAAAGCGCGGGGCGCAAGCCGCCTTCGGCCAGCGTGAACGCTTCGACGACGCTGTCGGGCAACATGGTGATCTTGTCGCCCGGCATGTACACGGTCGACAGGCGCGTGCGCGCGATCGCATCGACCTCGTCGCCGCGCTGAATACCGAGCGCCGGCGCGGCAATGTGCACGCCGATCCGCACACGGCCATCGGCCAGATGCTCGACGGAAAAGGCGTCGTCGATTTCGGTCGTGGTGATGTCGTCGATCGAGAACGCCTGCACGTTCGCTTCGGGCAGATCTTCGGGCAACGCGCCGACGGTAACCGGCGGGAAGCCGGTGCCGTGCGGGAAAAACTCCGAGAGGAATTTCGCCTCGTGCAATGCGCGCGCCGACGGAATGGCGCCGCATTCGAGCATCAGGCGCGCTTGCGAAATGCCGCGCGCCGCCGCCGCGCCTTCGAGCGCCTTGTATTCGATCGTGTTCTTGTCGGGCTTGGTCAGCAGCGCCAGCGCCTTGCTGCCGGTGAAGGCTTCCGGCAGACGGCCGGCCTTCAGCTCTTCCTCATAGCCGGCCTGCACCAGCGCCTGCTGACGCTTGCGCTCGAGTCCGGCAAGCGCCATCTTCAGTTGTTCTTGCGGCGCGCGCTGATACATGCCGCGGCCTTTGCGGCGGAAGTACACCGGCGAGCCGTGCATGCGCAACACCAGCGCGGCGCGCTCGATCGAGCCGAAGCGCTCGCCGAAATACTCGGCGCCGAGCGCGGCGAACGGGAATTCGTCGTCAGGCGCGCATTCCCACAGGAAATCCAGGTCGATCTCCTGCGCGGCGGCGTCGGCCTGTTGCATCAACTCGGCCGCAGTCGGCTTTTCGAATTCGATCAGCACGTCTTTCGCGCGCACCTTGGCGCGGCGTCCGCCCGGCAGCTCGACCTGAAACGCATCGCCCTGGCGCGACAGCACGCTGCCCGCCTTGAAACTGCCCGATTCCTCGAAGAAAACGTTCACTCAATACTCTCGTTCTGACTTGCATCTGCCGGCGCGCCCGATCTTGCTCTGCGATCGGTCACTGCATGCGCGGCACGGCAACGTGTTCGTGGTAGTGGATCCGCGACGCGTTACACGCGCGCCGGCGGCATGAATCTGATGAGCAGCCAATGCCTCGCTGCTGGAAAGCCCGGCCTGGCCGACTCTACGCGGCTTCGCGCGGGGCGGGCGGTTCGACGTCTTCCGCGTCGCAAAAGGCCAGCACCTCGTCGACGTATTGCGCGAACTCGCTGATCGCGTGGTCGCTCCCTTCGATCAGCGTAGTGCGTGCGCCGGGATAGTGCGCGAGCATTTCGCGGTAGTCGAGCACTTCGTCGCCGGTCGCGGCCATCAAATAATAGCGATCGGGCCGCGTGATCGACGCGACGCCAAGCGCGCGCAATTCATCCAGATGATGCGGCTCGACGACGATGCTGCCGCCGCCGTGCCACAACGGCTGCTCGCCGAGATAGGCGCTCAGGTCGCGCTGCGGCACGACTGCCGGATTGAGCAGCACCGCCGGCCAGCCATGCTTCTCCGCCAGATAAGTGGCGAAATAGCCACCGAGCGAACTGCCAATCAGCGTGACGTTTTTCGGCTTGGCTTCGGCCACCAGCGACTCGGCGAGCGCCACCGTCTCGAACGGCGAGACCGGCAGCATCGGACAGCACCATTCGTCGCTGCGGCCGAGTTCGACGAGCCGCGCCGCCAGCACGCGCGCCTTGAACGAATTGGGTGACGAGCGGAAACCGTGCAGATAGAGGATCACGAAGTGCCTCGCGCGGAAAGAGCGTCGAGCAGCTTCTGGTGCACGCCGCCGAAGCCGCCGTTGCTCATCACCAGAATCTGATCGCCGGGGCGCGCGGCGTGGACTACCGCTTTGACCAGCGCGTCGAGATTGTCGAAAGCCTGCGCTTTGCCGCCGAGCGGCGCGAGCGCCTCGCCGAGATTCCAGCCGAGCGCGTCGCGGCCGGTCGGCGCGCCGTAGCCGAACACGAGATCGGCGTCGGCGAGGCTGGCCGGCAATTGCGCTTTCATCACGCCGAGCTTCATGGTGTTGGAGCGCGGCTCCAGCACGGCGAGAATGCGCGTGTTCTCGCGCCCCACGCGGGCGCGCAGCCCCGCGACGGTCGTGTCGATGGCAGTGGGATGGTGCGCGAAATCGTCATAGACCGTCACGCCGTCCACGCTGCCGCGCACTTCCATGCGCCGCTTGACGTTGCGAAAGGTCGCCAGCGACCGGGCGGCCTGCGCCGGCGGCACGCCAACGTGGCGCGCGGCGGCGATCGCGGCCAGCGCGTTCATGCGGTTGTGCTCGCCTTGCACCTGCCACTCGACCACGCCGACGCGCTCACTGTTGTGATAGACGGCGAAACGCTCGTCGACCGGCACGCCGTCTTCCGCGGGCAAGGTTTCCCAGCCGCCCTGCACACCAAAACGCTCCACTTCGCTCCAGCAACCGCGCGTCAGCACGCGCTCCAGCGCGTCTTCACGGCCGTTCGTCACGATGCGGCCAATGCCCGGCACGGTGCGGATCAGATGATGGAACTGCGTTTCGATCGCGGCCAGATCCGGGAAAATGTCCGCGTGATCGAATTCGAGGTTGTTCAGCACGGCGGTTTTGGGCCGGTAGTGGACGAACTTCGAGCGCTTGTCGAAAAAGGCCGTGTCGTACTCGTCGGCTTCGATCACGAAGAAGCTCGAATCGGTCAGCCGGGCCGACACGCCGAAATTCAGCGGCACGCCGCCAATCAGAAAGCCCGGATTGAGGCCGGCGTCTTCGAGCAGCCAGGTCAGCATGGAGCTGGTGGTCGTCTTGCCGTGCGTGCCGGCCACCGCCAGCACCCATTTGCCGTTCAGCACATGCTCGCCGAGCCATTGCGGGCCGGAGGTGTACGGCAGACCGCGGTCGAGAATGGCTTCCATCAGCGGGTTGCCGCGTGAGACGACGTTGCCGATCACGAACAGGTCGGCGTTCAGACCGTTCAACTGGTCCGCGTCATAACCTTCGATCAGACGAATACCCTGTGCCTCGAGCTGGGTGCTCATGGGCGGATAGACGCCGGCGTCGCAACCCGTCACGGTGTGGCCCGCGCCGCGCGCGAGGACCGCGAGACCGCCCATGAACGTGCCGCAGATACCGAGGATGTGGATGTGCATAAGCCTGTCGTGCCGCGCGGGCGTTTTTCCTGGAACGACCCCCTAAACCTGCCGCTTCGCGCCAGGCCCCCAGAGGGGCAAGAAAACTTGGGGCGGGCCGGCGTTTTCCTGAGAGGGATGGGAGCGCAGAAGAGCGGCCGAATCGACCGTCTGCAAAGGACGCTATTGTAACCGACGCCTCCGGATCGCCCTATGAACGCTTGCCCGTACTTCCCGTGCCCGGCCGCGCGGTGCGACCCGCCAGGAAAGGCTGTCATCAATCTCTAGTATGATCGGGGGATGGTTCGCAAATCACATTTCGATCCGCAGCGCGTGCGCGAGGAAATCGCCATCGCGGCTGCGCGCATGATCGCCGAAGACGGTCTGGACTACGCCACGGCGAAGCGCAAAGCGGCCCGGCAAGTGGTCGGCGAGAGCCGTGTTGCCGGCGAGTGGCTGCCGGATAACGACCAGATTGAAGAAGAAATCCGGGAATATCAGTCGCTGTTCCAGGGCGACAGCCAGCCTGCTCTATTGCGGCGCCTGCGCCGTATCGCGGTCGACTGGATGGAGCGGCTCGCGCCGTTCAACCCCTATCTGACCGGCGCGGTGCTCGGCGGCACAGCCGGCGAACACTCGGACATTCACCTGCAGGTTTTCTGCGACAACCCGAAAGAAGTCGCGATCTACTTCCTGAACGCGAACATCCAGTACGACGTTTCGGAAACGCGGCATTTCGCCGGCCGCGGCTATGTCGAGACGCTCAGCTTCCTGTGGCGCCCCACCAATGAAGGGCGTGAGGCGGAACCGGTCGGCGTGCACGTCGCGCTCTACGAAACGGACGACCTGCGCGGCGCGGTACGGGCCGACGCGCGCGGCCGTACCGCGCGCGCGAATCTGCAAGCCGTACAGACGCTGCTCGACGGCAGCGACGTCGCCCCATCAACTAACTAGACTGACAAGATGAACACGAGACGGATTCTGGCGGGCGCGCTTGTCGCGATCGTCGCCGCGGGCGGCGGTGTGCTGGCGAGCCACTGGCTGAACGGCGGCAACACCGAAGTCGCGCCCAATGCACAGCCGGCTTCCGGCGAAAGCGCTGTCGCCCAACTGTGGAGCGCTCCGGTGACCACCGTGGACGGCAAGCCGCAAACCTTAAGTTCGCTTAAAGGACACCCAATCGTCGTCAACTTCTGGGCCTCGTGGTGCGGGCCTTGCGTCGAAGAAATGCCGGCGTTGTCCCAGCTTCAACGCGACTACGCAGGAAAAGGCATTCAGTTCGTCGGACTTGGCGTCGATTCGGACAAAAACGTTCAGGCGTTCCTGCAGAAAGTGAAAGTGGCCTACCCGGTGTATGTCACGGGCTTCGGCGGGGCCGACCTCGCGCGGGCATTCGGTAATACGGCGGGCGGCCTGCCCTTTACCGTCGTAATCGACGCAAAAGGTGAGATTCGCTCGACAAAATTAGGACAAATCGATCCGCAAGCGCTGAAAAAGACCCTCGACGCGCTTTAAATTTCACATTCTTTTGACACTCAAATACCCGCCGAACGCGCAAAAATACGCGCAAATCGCTCGGATTTGAGAGAAGATGGGCGCCCGGCGCGGCGGCAAAATGCCGCCGTAATCTAACCGTACGTTCGGGAAACTAGACAAGTTTCTCTAATCAGCGCTAAAGTGCGCCCAATTCCACGGAAAAAGAAGCGACCATGACGCGACTGCTGGTACTGCACGGACCCAACCTCAACCTTCTCGGCACCCGGGAACCCGAGGTCTACGGTCGCGTGACCTTGCCGCAGATCGATCAGGCGCTGGCGGACCGCGCAGCGGACGCAGGCGTCGAACTCGCGTCGTTCCAGAGCAACCATGAAGGCGCTCTGGTGGACCGCATCCAATCCGCCCGGACTGAACAGACCGATTTCATATTGATCAATCCCGCCGCGTACACGCACACGAGCGTGGCGATTCGGGACGCACTGGCGGGGGTCGGCATCCCGTTCGTCGAGATTCATCTGTCGAACGTGCATCGTCGCGAACCGTTCCGGCATCACTCGTATTTTTCCGACCAGGCGGAGGGCGTCATTTGCGGCCTCGGCTGGAAGGGTTATCTGTACGCGCTCGAATTCGCGCTCGACCGGCTCGCCGCCGGCTCGTCGCGCGGCTGATTCCAAACACGTCTAATTTGCGCCGGCTGCGTATGCGCCGGCACTTTTCGCATTGAAAGGGGCTTCCTGATGGATCTACGTAAACTGAAAACTCTGATCGACCTCGTCTCGGAGTCCGGTATTTCCGAACTCGAAGTGACCGAGGGCGAAGGCAAGGTTCGCATCGTCAAGAATGCGCCGCCGGTTTACGTGCAACCGTCCGCCTCGTATGCGCCGCAATACGCGCAACCAGCGCCGGCCATCGGCGGCGAAGCGCCGGCCGCTGCCGCAGCTGCGCCGGCCACGCCGGCCGCCGCCGCGCCGCAAGGCCACGTGGTGACCTCGCCGATGGTCGGCACGTTCTACCGCGCGCCGTCGCCGGGCGCGGACCCGTTCGTCCAGGTGGGCGACACGGTCAAGGAAGGCCAGACGATCTGCATCATCGAAGCGATGAAGCTGCTCAACGAAATCGAGTCGGACAAGTCCGGCGTGGTGAAGGAAATCCTCGTCGAAAACGGCCAGGCGGTCGAGTACGGCCAACCGCTGTTCGTGGTCGGCTGACGCGGCACGCTTAGCGCTTCTTTTTTGCGCATGCCGCCCGCGCGCCCGCAGTCCCCAAGGCGCGCGACCGATCCTCTGAGGCAGCCGGCGTTGTGATCAACCCGGCGCCCATTGATGAGTCGAAAACCCGCTATGTTTGAAAAAATCCTCATTGCCAATCGTGGCGAGATCGCGCTTCGTATCCAGCGCGCCTGCCGCGAGCTTGGCGTCAAGACAGTCGTCGTCTATTCGGAAGCCGACAAGGAAGCCAAGTACGTGAAGCTCGCCGACGAGGCGGTCTGTATCGGCCCGGCGCCTTCCAACCTGAGCTATCTGAATATGCCCGCGCTGATCAGCGCGGCGGAAGTCACCGACGCCGAAGCGATCCACCCCGGCTACGGCTTCCTCTCGGAAAACGCCGACTTCGCCGAGCGCGTCGAGCAGTCCGGCTTCACCTTCATCGGCCCGCGCCCGGAAACGATCCGGATGATGGGCGACAAGGTCACGGCCAAGCAGACCATGATCAAGACCGGCGTGCCGTGCGTGCCGGGTTCGGAAGGCGCGTTGCCGGAAGATCCGAAAGAGATCGTGAAGATCGCCCGCCAGGTCGGCTACCCGGTCATCATCAAGGCCGCCGGCGGCGGCGGCGGCCGCGGCATGCGCGTGGTTCACACGGAAGCGGCGCTGGTCAACGCGGTCAACATGACGCGCGAAGAAGCCGGCCGTGCGTTCGGCAACCCGCAGGTCTACATGGAGAAATTCCTGGAGAACCCGCGGCACATCGAAATCCAGGTGCTGGCCGATTCGTTCAAGAATGCTGTCTGGCTGGGCGAGCGCGATTGCTCGATGCAGCGCCGTCACCAGAAAGTGATCGAAGAAGCGCCGGCGCCGGGTATCGCGCGCCGTCTGATCGATCGCATCGGCGATCGTTGCGCGGACGCCTGCAAGAAGATGGGCTATCTTGGCGCGGGTACCTTCGAGTTCCTGTACGAAAACGGCGAGTTCTACTTCATTGAAATGAACACGCGCGTGCAGGTCGAGCATCCCGTGACCGAGCTGATCACGGGCGTCGACATCGTGCAGGAACAGATCCGCATTGCGGCCGGCGAAAAGCTCGCCTTCCGTCAGCGCGACATCGTGTTCAAGGGTCACGCGATCGAATGCCGGATCAACGCGGAAGATCCGTTCAAGTTCACTCCGTCGCCGGGACGTTTGACGTCGTGGCACATGCCGGGCGGCCCCGGCATCCGCGTTGACTCGCACGCCTACAATGGCTACTTCGTACCGCCGAACTATGATTCGATGATCGGCAAGCTGATCGCTTACGGCGCCACGCGCGAACAGGCGATCAAACGCATGCGCATCGCGCTGTCGGAAATGGTGGTGGAAGGCATTCAAACCAACATCCCGTTGCACCGCGAGCTGATGCTGGACGCGAAGTTCGTCGAAGGCGGCACCAGCATTCACTACCTCGAAAACCGGTTGGCCGCGAAGCAGCAGGCCGCGCCGGAAGAAGCGTAAGTCATGAGCTACCGGGAACTGATCGCCGAGTTGGCACGCGAGCACGCGGAGGAATTCTCCGACGCGCTGCTCGAGTTGGGCGCGCTGTCCGTATCGGTCGAAGATGCGGACGCCGACACGCCCGACGAGCAGCCGCTGTTCGGCGAGCCCGGTCTCACGCCGGATCGCACGGCGTGGCAGCGTTCGCGCGTGATCGCACTGCTCGCGCCGGAACACGAGCCGGCAGTGCTGCTGACCGCAGCGGCCAATGAAATCGGCCTGGAGACTGCGCCGTCATTCACCGTGCGTGAAGTCGAGGATCAGGATTGGGTGCGGCTCACGCAGTCGCAGTTCGATCCGATCAAGATCGGCGAACGTATCTGGGTCGTGCCGTCGTGGCACGACGCACCGGACCCTGAAGCACTCGTGCTGGAGCTCGATCCTGGCCTCGCGTTCGGCACCGGCAGCCATCCCACCACGCGGCTTTGCATGGAATGGCTGGAGCAATCGGTGAAGCCCGGGCAGTCATTGCTCGACTACGGCTGCGGCTCCGGCATCCTTGCGATTCTGGCGAAGAAGTGTGGCGCCGATCCGGTGTACGGCATCGACATCGACCCGCAAGCGGTCGAGTCGGCGCGTCACAACAGCGAGCGTAACCGCGCGGAAGTCACGTACGGTTTGCCCGACGAATGTCCCACTGGCGAGTTCGATATCGTGGTGGCCAACATTCTCTCCAACCCACTCAAGCTGATGGCGTCGATGCTCTCGTCGAAGGTCAAGCCGGGCGGCCGGATCGCGCTGTCCGGCATTCTGGCTCGGCAAGCGGACGAAGTCGCGCAGGTCTACGCACGATGGATCGATATCAGCGTATGGCGCGAACACGAAGGTTGGGTATGTCTGTCGGGAACGCGCCGCGAAAGCCATTAGAATAAGGCGTATTGTCCAACCAACGGCCTTCCGGCTTATCGGCTCAATATGCTCCTGGCGACGCGTTGCCCCTTCTGTGAAACCGTCTTCCGCCTGCAAACGGAACAGCTCGCGCTACGCCGCGGGCTAGTCCGCTGCGGGCATTGCCACGAAGTATTCGACGCGTCGAGCAGCCTGTTCGACATCACAGAAGGCGGTGATTTCTCCTCCGCCAAACCGGTCGCCGCTGCCGCGGCGATCGAAGCACTGTCGGGCGTGCGTCCGAAAGGCCCAGACTTCAGCGCCGAAGCCTGGGATCCGTGGGCGCCGGCACCCGACGCCGCCATCGACAATCGTCTGCGGCACAATGCCGGCAATGTGCCGCTCTCGCCGGTCTCCACCGACGCAGGCGTCGCGGTCACGCCGCGCCACGCCGCGGAGCCCGAACTGCCGGCCGGCGCATTCACCGCGCCCATTCCACCCGACCACGAACCGATTCTGGCGGACGCGCCGCTCGACCCGTTCGCGTATGACGTCGATCCGCCCGTCGAAGAAGCGCCGCGCGTCTGGCATAAGACCGAGCGCGCGTCTGACGCGCCGCTCGAAGAGCCGGTCCTGGATGAATCGGCCACTTTGCATGGCATCCCTGACAATGAGCCGCGCTTCGGCGCGGCCGGCGTAGGTGCAGCCGGTGTAGGTGCGGCCGGCGCAGGCGCAGCGAGCTTCGGTGGTGCCGGCGCGGCCGCTACCGCCGGCCCGGTTCCGGCAAGCGGCGAGCCCTTCTCCGTCCAGCCGGTCAACGACGGCGCCGAGCCCTTCCCCGTCGTGCGTGAAACGCGCCCGGCCGAGCCGCGGCGCACGGGCTGGATCATCGTCGGTTCGGTGGTGGCGGGACTGTTGATCATTGCGCTGCTCGCGCAGCTCGCCTGGTGGCAGCGCGAAACGGTGATGGTGTACTTGCCGCGCTCCCAGACGCTCTATGCGAAGGCCTGCGCGACGCTCGGCTGCCTCGTCACGCCACCGCACGACATCGACGGCTTGCAGGTCGAACCTTCCGATCTGCGGCAGATCGACGGCCCGCACAAGCTCGAACTGAAGATGCCGCTGCGCAACCGCTTCAACATTGCGCTCGCCTATCCGGCCATCGAGCTCACCCTTTTGGACGACCAGAACAATGTCGCGGTACGCCGCGTGCTGTGGCCGCAAGACTATGTACCGCCCGGCACGGCGATCGCGGCCGGCCTGCCCGCCCACACGACTCAGACCATGATCGTGCATCTCGACACGGGCAATGCGGTCGCTTCCAATTTCCGCGTACAGATTTTTTATCCGTAACGCATTCTTGCGTGCCCGGCACC
Organism: Burkholderia sp. WP9; assembly: GCF_900104795.1. NCBI lineage: Bacteria > Pseudomonadati > Pseudomonadota > Betaproteobacteria > Burkholderiales > Burkholderiaceae > Burkholderia > Burkholderia sp. WP9. The sequence goes on along the minus strand of NZ_FNTG01000001.1, from coordinate 4,254,481 downwards.
GACCGGGTACGTCCACCGTCATTACTGACGAATTTTCGGAGCACAACAACATGAGTCAAGTCACGCTGGGTGGCAACCCGATTGAAGTAGCCGGCACGTTCCCGTCGGTCGGCCAGGCCGCTCCTGCTTTCTCGCTGGTCGGCAAGGATCTGAAGCCGGTGTCGCTGGCCGATTTCGCCGGCAAGCGCAAAGTGCTGAACATCGTCCCGAGCCTCGACACGCCGACCTGCGCCACGTCGACCCGCAAGTTCAACGAAGCCGCCGCCAAGCTGACCAACACGTCGGTGATCGTCGTGTCGGGCGATCTGCCGTTCGCCGCATCGCGCTTCTGCACGACCGAAGGCATCGAGAACGTCGTCACGGCATCCACGTTCCGTGGCCATGAGTTCGCGCAAGCCTACGGCGTCGATGTGACGAGCGGCCCGCTGACCGGCCTGACGGCTCGCGCCGTGGTGGTGATCGACGAGAACGACAAGGTCGTTCACGCTGAACTGGTCGGCGAAATCAAGAACGAACCGAACTACGACGCAGCACTCGCCGCGCTGAAGTAAACCCTTCGCGTACGAACTCCGGCGCCGCGCTTCATGCGCGGCGCTGTCGCATCGACGCTCCCTTTTCCTTTATCGTTTTTACAGGACGCTCGCCTTGGCTACGCTCATTTGCGGCTCGCTCGCCTACGACAACATCATGACTTTCGAAGGCCGCTTCCGGGAGCACATCCTGCCGGAGCAGGTCCACATCCTGAATGTGAGCTTTCTCGTGCCGACCATGCGCCGCGAGTTCGGCGGCTGTGCGGGCAACATCGCCTACTCGCTGCATCTGCTCGGCGGCGACGCGCGCATCATGGGCACGCTGGGCTCGGTCGACGCGCAACTCTATATGGACCGGTTCAAGCAACTCGGCCTGTCGACGGAAAGCGTGCTCGTGGTGCCGGACACCTATTCCGCCCAGGCGATGATCACCACGGATCTGGAAAACAATCAGATCACCGCGTTCCACCCCGGCGCGATGATGCAGTCGCATCTGAACCGGGCCGATCAGGCCAGCGGCATCACGCTCGGCATCGTCGCACCCGACGGCTACGACGGCATGATCCAGCATTCGGAGCATCTGGCGGCCGCGGGCGTGCCGTTCATCTTCGATCCGGGCCAAGGTTTGCCGCTCTTCGACGGCGAGTCGCTGCGGCGCATGATTGAACTCGCTACGTATGTAGCGGTCAATGACTACGAAGCCAAACTGGTCAGCAACAAAACGGGCTGGTCGATGGAAGAAATCGCCGGCAAGGTCGAGGCGCTGATCGTCACACTCGGCGAGCAAGGCGCGCAGATCCATCACGCGGGCGGCGTCGAAGACATTCCGGCGGTCAAGGCACGGCAAGTGCTCGATCCCACTGGCTGCGGCGACGCTTTCCGCGGCGGCCTGCTGTACGGCATCGAGAACAAGCTTGGCTGGGCCAGCACCGGCCGGCTCGCGAGCCTGATGGGTGCGCTGAAGATCGAACACCAGGGCCCGCAAAACTACGCGCCCAGCCGGGCGGAGATCAACGAGCGGTTCAAGCAGGCGTTCGGATACGACCTGCCGTAATACCGAGAGCTATTGGAGTTTAGGGAATGAGAACAACGAGTCGCCTGATAGTGGCCGCCTTGATCGCCGGTTCGCTTGCCATGTCGGGCTGTGCGTATAACAGCAGTTCCGCGGACGTGTACACGGCGTCGCAGGCACAGCGGGAAGAAACGGTCCGCATGGGTACGGTCGACAGCGTGCGCGCGGTGAAGATCAGTTCGAACAACGGTCAGCCGAGCGGTATCGGCGCGATCGGCGGCGGCGCACTGGGTGCGGTGGCCGGCAGCAGGATCGGCGGTGGCACCGGCGCGATCGTCACGGGCATCATCGGCGGTCTCGCGGGCGCGATAGCCGGCAACTCGATCGAGAACGGCGTGGCTGTGCACGATGGCCTCGAGATCACCGTGCGGCTCGACAACGGCGACATCCGTGCCATTACGCAAAGCGCCACGGGCGAGATCTTCCGCGCCGGCGAGCGCGTGCGGCTGCTCTCCAGCGGTGGCGTCACGCGCGTCACCCACTAGGTTTCCCCTCTCGCGCGGCGAGGCTTTACGCCGCCGCGGCGACCTCACACGCATGCCCTCCCCTGTGCATGCGTTTTTTTTCGCCTGCGGATTTTGAAGCGCTTCTCGTAGCCGGCGCCTTCACCGGGGCAAAAAAAATCCCGTCGCCAGAAACCCGGCAACGGGACCCTGACCGAGTAGCGCTTGGTCATGCTGCTGAAGCGCTACTCGATCATCGACACACGATACGACGTGCCGAAGTACTTCTACGGCTTACGGACGGCTGCCCGTCGGGAACGGCCATGCCGCTGCCGGGTTCAGCGCGGTCTTCACCGTCGCCGCCGGTGCGCTCGAGACAGAAGTCGCAGCGGGTGCAGGAGCCGCCTTCTTGGCGACAGCCTTCTTCGCAGGGGCAGCCTTCTTGGCAGGAGCAGCGGCCTTCTTCGCGGCAGCCTTCTTGGCAGGCGCAGCCTTTTTAGCGGCAGCCTTTTTCGCGGGCGCAGCCTTTTTAGCAGCAGCCTTTTTCGCAGGCGCAGCCTTCTTGGCAGCAGCCTTTTTAGCCGGTGCAGCCTTCTTCGCTGCAGCCTTCTTGGCCGGCGCTGCCTTCTTTGCTGCAACCTTCTTCACTGCGGCTTTCTTAGCCGGCGCTGCCTTCTTGGCCGGCGCCTTCTTCGCTGCAACCTTCTTAGCCGCAACCTTCTTCACAGCGACTTTCTTGGCGGCGACCTTCTTGGCCGGCGCAGCTTTCTTCGCTGCAACCTTCTTAGCCGGTGCTGCCTTCTTCGCTGCAACCTTCTTCACTGCGACTTTCTTTGCCGGTGCGGCCTTCTTAGCCGGAGCAGCCTTCTTTGCTGCGGGCTTCTTAGCAGCCGCTTTCTTGATAGTTGCCATCATTTTCTCCTTCAGGTTTTCAGATGAGAGTCAGTTCAAACTACACCCTTCGTCAAAACCCGCTTCCCGCGGACGCTTCTCAGGGCGCGCGCTACGAAGCGGGCTATTCATCGGCGTACGCAGGTGCTGCGCGCTTACGCTAATGAATGCGGTAAGGCGCGCCGTGCCACAAGGCACCGCGCGCCAGATCTGATCGGCGTTGATACTCAACGCCGGCAATTGCTTGATCGAGCCGCCGGCGATCGCGCCAGCGGCTTTTTCCGGGGGGAAGTTTGCCCATCCCACTGAAGGGTTCGCAAAGTGCCTGTCATAGTTGTGGGCCGCGAAGGCACGCGGCGCACCGGGCATGCTTTGCATCAGGCGGTTCTGCTCCTAGCCAAAATTGCCGCGGCCCAAGCCAACGGCATCCCCATCAAAGAATGCATCTGCAGCACGAACCCGGATCACTCCCAGGTCAGCGCGCCGCCAGTCTGATATTCGATCACTCGCGTCTCGAAGAAGTTGCGTTCCTTCTTCAGGTCGATCATCTCGCTCATCCACGGGAACGGGTTTTCCTCGTTCGGGTACAGCGGATCGAGACCGATCTGCTGGCAACGGCGGTTGCAGATGAAGCGCAGGTAGCTCTTGAACATCGACGCATTGAGGCCGAGCACCCCGCGCGGCATCGTGTCTTCTGCGTAACGATATTCGAGTTCGACTGCCTGCTGGAAGATCTCGCGGATTTCCGCGCGGAATTCAGCCGTCCAGAGTTGCGGGTTTTCGAGTTTGATCTGGTTGATCAGGTCGATGCCAAAGTTGCAGTGCATCGACTCGTCGCGCAGGATGTACTGGTACTGTTCCGCCGCGCCGGTCATCTTGTTCTGGCGACCCAGCGCCAGGATCTGGGTAAAGCCGACGTAGAAGAACAGGCCTTCCATCACACAGGCGAACACGATCAGCGAGCGCAGCAGCGTCTGGTCTGCCTCGAGCGTGCCGGTCTTGAAGGCCGGATCGGTCAGCACGTGGATGTACGGAATCAGGAATTCGTCTTTCGCGCGGATCGAGGAGACCTCGTGATACGCGTTGAAGATTTCGCCTTCGTCGAGGCCCAGCGATTCGACGATGTACTGGTAGGCGTGCGTGTGGATCGCCTCTTCGAACGCCTGGCGCAGCAGGAACTGGCGGCATTCGGGCGCCGTGATGTGGCGGTAGGTGCCCAGCACGATATTGTTGGCGGCGAGGGAATCGGCCGTCACGAAGAAGCCCAGGTTGCGCTTGACGATGCGGCGCTCGTCTTCGGTCAGACCGTTCGGGTCTTTCCAGAGGGCGATGTCGCGCGACATGTTCACTTCTTGCGGCATCCAGTGGTTGGCACAACCAGCCAGATACTTTTCCCAAGCCCACTTGTATTTGAACGGCACCAACTGATTGACGTCGGTCTGGCCGTTGATGATGCGCTTGTCGGCGACGTTGACTCGCGCTTCCGAAACGGCAGCCGTTCCGGTAGCAGCATGAGCGACGGGAGCGACAGCAATGTCGTTCGCGAATACGTCTTGAGCCGAGGGAGCATGAGGAGCGGAACGCGTTCCGACTTGCGAACCGACAGCCGATCCCGCAGCGTTGCGCAACACATTCTGTTGCGTAGCGCTCGAGGGAGTTACGGCAGTGATCTCGTCATCCCAGTTGAGCATAAATGTCACCATCAATTTAGAACGGTTTGTACCATCTTTTCACGAGCGATAAAAGAGTTCGCTGATGAAAAATCCTGTTTTCGATTCGCGTTGCTACGTTCATACAACACTTTGTTCAACAGAGTGTGTGCGTCACCTCATGTGAAGCGTGTTGAACGAGTGTCGTCGAGGTGCTTCGCGAGCTCGAAGAGCAACGTGTCGATGCGACGTTTCGCTGCTCTATCTATCTGTATTGCGGAGCGTGCTTGTAGCGTCTTGCGATTGCTGACTGCTCACTTGCGTGGCTCGTCGCGTTACTCGTCGCGGTGGCCCGCGCTTGCTTCCCGCTTGCCCTGCGTGTGCTTCGCATGTGCCTCGCATCTGCTGCTTCGTCAGTGCTGGCGAGGTGAAGTTCAATGCCATGTCGAGCGATGCATCGGGCCGGCTGCGTTGATCGACCCATCGATCGAAGCGTTTGCTGCGCGCACTGTGTCGCGCGCTTCGTCTGGTGCTGCCGACTGCTGACTGCCGATTGACCGCGTCACGATGGCCGGGTCACGATGACCGCGTCACGGCTTCAGTGACCTGCGCTGCTTCGCTGCGTTGCGATGAGCGGCGCGCTTCCTGTTTCACTCGCTGCGCCGCTCATCTACTTCACTTCCACTTCACTTCTACTTCTCTTCCATCTGCTTCGCTGCTCGCTGCATGCGGGTCATTACCTACTACCCGTCAGCAAGCAGCGGTCCTGCTGCTTGCCCGCTACTTACTGACAAGCTTCGCACTCGTCGAAGCCAGGGTCGCCCGGACGCATCATGCACACCGGACCATCCGCTTCCGGCGCTGCTTCAACCGCGACTGCTGGCGTGGCCGCTGCAGCCTGAAAGCCACCTGCGGCACCGCCAGCCGCGCCATTGTTCGCACCGAAACCACCTGCCGCGCCGCCCGCTGCACCGCCCGAACCTTCGCCGCCACCCGAGCTCACCGCGTTCAGCGCGCCGTGCGCCACCGTCGATTTCTCGACGTGCGTCGCCGCCATCGTGCGGAGGTAGTACGTAGTCTTCAGACCGCGCACCCAGGCGAGCTTGTAGATCTCGTCGAGCTTCTTACCCGACGCGCCGCCCATGTAAATGTTCAGCGACTGCGCCTGGTCGATCCACTTCTGACGACGCGACGCTGCTTCGACCAGCCACTTCGGATCGACTTCGAACGCGGTGGCGTAGATCGCGCGCAGGTCGGCCGGAATACGGTCGATGCGCGAGAGCGTGCCGTCGAAGTACTTCAGGTCGGCGACCATCACTTCGTCCCACAGACCGCGCGCCTTCAGGTCGCGCACCAGGTAGTCGTTGACCACCGTGAATTCGCCCGACAGATTCGACTTCACATACAGGTTCTGGAAGGTCGGTTCGATGCAGGCCGACACGCCGATGATGTTCGAGATCGTCGCCGTCGGCGCGATCGCGACGCAGTTCGAGTTGCGCATGCCGTACTGGGCAATGCGCGAACGCAGTTCGGTCCAGTCCATCGACTCGCTCGAATCGACTTCGACATAACCGCCGCGCGCTTGCTCCAGCAGCTTCACCGAGTCTTGCGGGAGGATGCCGCGATCCCACAGCGAGCCACGGTAGCTCGAGTAACGGCCACGTTCCTGCGCCAGTTCCGTCGACGCGTAGTAAGCGTAGTAGCAAACCGCTTCCATCGACGTGTCCGCGAACTTGACCGCTTCTTCCGACGCGTACGGCGTGCGCAGCAGATGCAGGCAGTCCTGGAAGCCCATGATGCCCATGCCGACCGGACGGTGCTTCAGGTTCGAGTTACGTGCCTTGGCGACCGCGTAGTAGTTGATGTCGATCACGTTGTCGAGCATGCGCATCGCCACGCTGACGGTGCGCTTGAGCTTGTCGTGGTCGAGCACGAGCGTGCCGTCGGCCTGTTCCTTCAGGTGGGCGACGAGGTTCACGGAGCCCAGGTTGCAGACGGCGATTTCGGCGTCGCTGGTGTTGAGCGTGATTTCCGTGCACAGGTTCGACGAGTGGACGACGCCGACGTGCTGTTGCGGCGAGCGCACATTGCACGGATCCTTGAACGTGATCCACGGGTGGCCGGTTTCGAACAGCATGCCCAGCATCTTGCGCCACAGTTGCGCCGCCGGGATCTTCTTGAACAGCTTGATCTCGCCGCGCGCGACCTTGTCTTCGTAAGCCGTGTATGCCGTTTCGAACTCGGCGCCGAACTTGTCGTGCAGGTCCGGGCAGGTGGACGGCGAGAACAGCGTCCAGTCGCCGCCTTCCATCACGCGCTTCATGAACAGGTCGGGAATCCAGTTCGCCGTGTTCATGTCGTGCGTGCGACGACGGTCGTCGCCGGTGTTCTTGCGCAGCTCGAGGAATTCCTCGATGTCCAGGTGCCACGTTTCCAGGTACGCGCACACCGCGCCCTTGCGCTTGCCGCCCTGGTTCACGGCGACTGCCGTGTCGTTGACAACCTTCAGGAACGGCACGACGCCTTGCGACTTGCCATTGGTGCCCTTGATGTGCGAGCCCAAAGCACGCACGCGCGTCCAGTCGTTGCCCAGACCGCCGGCGAACTTCGACAGCAGCGCGTTTTCCTTCAGTGCTTCGTAGATGCCGTCGAGGTCGTCGTCGACCGTAGTCAGGTAGCACGACGACAGTTGCGAGCGGCGGGTGCCCGAGTTGAACAGCGTGGGCGTGGACGACATGAAGTCGAAGCTCGACAGCACGTTGTAAAACTCGATCGCGCGCGCTTCACGGTCGATCTCGTTGAGCGACAGACCCATCGCGACACGCATAAAGAATGCCTGCGGCATTTCGATGCGCACACCGTCGTGATGCAGGAAGTAGCGGTCGTACAGCGTTTGCAGACCGAGGTAGCCGAATTGCAGGTCGCGGTTGTTGTCGAGTGCTGCGCCGAGGCGCTTCAGGTCGAACTGCAGCAGCTTGTCGTCGAGCAGCTCGGCTTGCACGCCGCGCTTGATGAACTGCGGGAAATATTCGGCGTAACGCTCGCCCATTTCCGTTTGCGTGACTTCCTCTTCGAGGATCTCGCGGCGAATGGTGTGCAGCAGGATGCGGGCGGTGACCTGGCTGTAAGCCGGGTCCTTTTCGATCATGGTGCGGGCAGCCAGGATGGCCGAGTCGTAGACCTGGCTCATCGGCACGCCGTCGTACAGATTCTTGACCGTTTCCGCGATGATCGGATCGGCGCTCACGGCGTCGCCCAGATTCGAGCAAGCCAGTTCGATGACGCCGCGCAGCGCAGCCAGATCGAGCGGACGCGTCACGCCGTTGTCCGTGACGTTCAGGCCCGGCGCGCTGGCGGCCACCTGCTCGTCATGGCCGCGAGCCTGCGTGCGCTTCTCGCGATACAGCACGTACGCACGTGCGACGTTGTGTTCGCCGCCGCGCATCAGCGCGAGTTCGACCTGATCCTGAATGTCTTCGATATGGAACGTGCCGCCGTTCGGGCGGCTGCGCACGAGTGCGCGCACCACGTTCTGCGTGAGTTGTTCGACCAGCTCGCGCACACGCGCCGACGCGGCGCCTTGACCACCGTTGACGGCCAGAAATGCCTTCGTCACGGCGATGGCGATTTTCGACGGTTCGAACGACACGACGCTGCCGTTACGACGGATCACCTTGTAGTCGGCGAAGGTCGCTTGCGGCGCGAGCGCTTGTGCGCCTTGTGCCTGGCCGAAGGCCTGGCCAGTCGGTGAGCCCTCATACCGGGTCGTCACGTTGTCGGTGGTTTGCATGTGCAAAGCTCCTGGTCCTGGAAATGTTGCGGGAAGATCCGCGGATTAAAACGAACGCTGCGCCGCCGCGTGCGCAAGCGATGGGGTGCAGGAAAAAGGCCGGCTAAGCCGGGTGGCGGGATGCGACAGCGATGAAGCCTGATTCGAATTGATAACGGTCTTCGTCGTGTGTGTCGCGATCACTGGCTGAGCCCTTTTCCTGAATGTTTTCTGGATGCCGCCGGTGGTCAATCCGGCCGCGCCACAGGAATTTTTTTCGCTGCCTGGAATGCTTGCGGCGCCATGCTCGGGAGCGGGGCGCCGCGGACTTATACACTCGGTTATGCACTCAGTTATTCACACGGTTATGCACAGCCGAACACAAGATGTAGTGCAGAACCGAATTTCTGGCACCAAGTATAGTGGAGATTCGAGACAGGTCAAATCGTTTTATTTGCTTTCGAAGTCTTGACTTTTGGATAGCGCAACGCGAACAAGGCGCGCAGCCGACTCCCCGGAGAACAAGGCGGCGCCTTGCTCTCCTCGCATCACGCGAAGTCGCGAAAGGGTCGTTACGGCGTTTTGGAAAACTTGAGATAGGGGAAATACTGAGCACTGAGCGAGGTGTCGCGCTGCAGACGCAGCCACTCGAAATGCGGCCCAGGATCGGTCTTGCGACCGGGAGCGATATCCGAGTGACCGGCGAGCGCCTCGACCGGATAGCGCGCCTTCAGCGCGTTCACAAGCGCGCCGAGCGTGCGGTATTGCGCCGCTTCGAAAGGCGTGGTGTCACTGCCTTCCAACTCGATACCGATCGAGAAATCATTGCAACGCTCGCGGCCGAAAAAATTCGACGGACCGGCGTGCCACGCGCGCTCGTTGCATGACACGAATTGCTCGAGGGCGCCGTCTCGATGAATCACGAAATGCGCCGACACCCGCACGCCGCGCAGGTGCGAGTCGTAGTACGGGTGAGCGTCGCAATCGAGCGTGTTGAGGAACAGTTCGGCAATCGCGGTGCCACCGAACTCGTTGGGCGGCAGGCTGATGTTGTGGACGACGATCAGCGTCGGCACGGCCCCTTCGGGCCGCGCTTCGAAATTCGGCGATGGCAGTTTGCGTGCGGCAGCGACCCAACCGTCGGCATCGACGGTGAACTCGACGCTCATCGAGCGTCGCGGCCCGTAGGTCGTGCGCCGTGACGCTGCGCGTGCGCGGCGCTGCAGAACGGCTGCCCCGCCACCACCACGGAATCGCTTTTCGGCGCGTGCACGCCGCATTCGACGCAACGGATCATCGGCTCGGCGAGTTGCGCCGGCGCGGGAGCGGACGCGCGCGCGCCGCCGTTCGAACCATTCGGGCCTTTCGCACCCGCGGCGCCACTGGCGCCGGTACCGCTGCGTTGAGACGCCTGCGCGTCATGACGACGTAGCGCCTTCACCAGCCACTGGCCGACGATGAACAACAGGATCAACAGAAATATTTGTCGCATGGGACACGCTCACACTACAGCACGGTGCAACAGCACCTCGAAAACAAAACGGCTGCCGACGTACGCCAGCAACAGCGCGACGAACGACGCCAGCACCCAGCGCAATGCCGCACGGCCGCGCCAGCCGGAAACCTTGCGCGCGGTCAGCAGCGCGCCGAACATCACCCACGAAAGAATCGCGAACACGGTCTTGTGATCGAGTTGCAACGCACGGTCGACCAGTTGCTCGCTGAACAGAATGCCTGACACGAGCGTGAGCGTCAGCAGGACAAAACCCGCGCCGATCAGCCGGAACAGCAGTTTCTCCAGCGTGAGGAGCGGCGGCAGCGTATCGAGCCAGCTCGACAGCCAGCCGTTGCCCGCCGCGGCCGTATGCCGCTGGGCAATGCCACCGCGCATGGCATGCAGACGCCGCTCGACCAGCAGCATCAGAACTGCGTGCAGCGCCGCGATCGCGAACAGGCCATACGCAATATTGGCGATCAGAAAATGCAGCTTGAACATTGGCGCGGCGGAATACGGCAGCACGCGCACGCCGTTGAACGCCAGCGGCAACAAGGAAGCGATGCAGGCGAGCGGCAAGACCAGCAGGCGCAGACCGTCGAGCGGAAAGAAAAAACTCTCGATCCAGTAGATGCCGGCGCCGAGCCAGAACATGGCCGACAGCGCAAACGCGAAACCGAACACCATCGCGTTCTGAGGAAAGATGGTGGTATGCAGCAGTACGCCGTGAGCGAGCAGCGCCACGAACAGCAGCGCGCGGCCCGAGCCGCTCATGCCCGAAGCGGCCGGCGGTGCCGGCAGAGGCGCCGCGGCGGCCGGCACCGCCGGCACGCTTTCGAGCATGGGGCGCACGGCGGCGTGCCGGTGCGAGCGCCAGCCGGCCACGGCTAAACCGCCGTAGAGGAGCGCAGTGAGGGCATACAGTACAATATCCATATTCGAAGTTTACACTAGGCCCCTACTCCGCGACGTCTTCCGCTTCGCGCGCTGCCCGGGCCGCACTGTTCATCGCTCCCCATGCTCGACAATCTGACTCAACGGATGGCGCGCGTCGTCAAGACGCTGCGCGGCGAAGCCCGGCTCACCGAGGCGAACACCCAGGAAATGCTGCGCGAGGTGCGTCTCGCGCTGCTCGAGGCCGACGTGGCGCTGCCCGTCGTGCGCGAGTTCATCGCCAAGGTGAAGGAAAAGGCGCTCGGCGAGGAAGTCATCAGCAGCCTGTCGCCCGGCCAGGCGCTGGTTGGCGTGGTGCAGCGCGAGCTGACCGCGATCATCGGCGGCGACTACGAAGGCAAGGCGGTCGAACTCAACCTCGCCGTCACGCCGCCGGCCGTCATCCTGATGGCGGGCCTGCAAGGCGCCGGTAAGACGACCACCGTCGGCAAGCTCGCCAAGCTGCTGCGCGAGAAGTACAAGAAAAAAGTACTGACCGTGTCGTGCGACGTTTACCGCCCTGCCGCTATCGCGCAGCTGAAGACGGTGACCGAGCAGGTCGGCGCGGACTTCTTCCCGTCCGAGCCGGATCAGAAGCCGGTCGACATCGCGCGCGCCGCTGTGGATTGGGCCAAGCGCCACTATCACGACGTGCTGCTGGTCGACACGGCCGGCCGTCTCGGTATCGACGAAGCGATGATGAAGGAAATCACCGCGCTGCACACCGAGCTGAAGCCGGCGGAAACGCTGTTCGTAGTCGACGCGATGCTCGGCCAGGACGCGGTGAACACCGCCAAGGCGTTTAGCGACGCGCTGCCGCTCACCGGCGTGGTCCTCACCAAGCTCGACGGCGACTCGCGCGGTGGCGCGGCGCTCTCGGTGCGTCACGTCACGGGCAAGCCGATCAAGTTCGTCGGCGTCGCGGAAAAGCTCGACGGCCTCGAAGTCTTCTACCCGGACCGCATGGCGAACCGGATTCTCGGCATGGGCGACATTCTCGCCCTCGTCGAAGAAGCACAACGCGGCGTGGACGTGCAGGCCGCGCAGAAGCTCGCCGACAAGGTCAAGAAAGGCGGCGACTTCGATCTGAACGATTTCCGCGCGCAACTCACGCAAATGAAGGGCATGGGCGGCCTGTCGTCGCTGATGGACAAATTGCCCGCGCAATTCCAGCAGGCGGCCGCCGGCGCCGACATGGGCCAGGCCGAAAAGCAGATGCGTCGCATGGAAGGCATCATCAATTCCATGACGCCGCTGGAGCGCGCGAAGCCCGATCTGATCAAGGCCACGCGCAAACGCCGCATTGCCGCGGGCGCGGGCGTGCAGGTGCAGGAAGTCAACCGCATGCTGAATCAGTACGACCAGATGCGCACCATGATGAAAAAGCTCAAGGGCGGCAATCTGCAAAAGATGATGCGCGGGATGAAGGGCATGTTGCCCGGCATGCGCTAAGCTTTAGCAAGACGGCGGCGCGCGGCTGACTTCAGCTTGTGCGGGTTTGCTCTGTACCGCGCGCCGCCGATCTCACTCACACTATGTATACAGTTACCGCCCGTCAGACGTCATGAACCGCGAAGAAGCCCTCCACATTTTTAGCCACTCCGAAGAAATCGTTTCGGCCGAAGACGTCAACGCGTCGATCAGCGGCATGGCGGCCGCCATCCGCGACGAGATGAGCGAGGACTTTCCGCTCGTGCTGTCGGTCATGGGCGGCGCGGCGGTGTTCACCGGCATGCTGTTGCCGCACCTCGATTTCCCGCTCGAGTTCGACTACATCCATCTGACCCGTTACCGCAACACCACCAAAGGCGGCAACGAGATGCAATGGCGCGTGGCGCCGGCGGAGTCGGTGAAGGATCGCGTCGTGCTGGTACTCGACGATATTCTCGACGAAGGCGAGACGATGGCCGCGATCCGCGACCGTATCCTCGCCATGGGCGCGAAGCGCTTCCTGAGCGCGGTGCTGTGCGAGAAGATCATTCCGAAGGCCAAGCCGCTGCGCCCGGATTATTGCGGGTTCGAAGTGCCGGACCGTTATGTGTTCGGCTGCGGCATGGATGCGAAGGGTTACTGGCGTAACCTGCCCACGATTCGCGCGCTGACCGAAGGCGCGTAAGTTGCCTGATTTTCTCGCCGCCGCGTGGTGTATCGCGGGGTGACGAGGAGACGAAAAAAGCGGCCCTCACGGGCCGCTTTTTTCATGGGAGATCGCGGCGCACTGCGCTGTCCGCGTTGTGTTGTGTTGCGTTGCGTTGCGCTAAGAGTTGCGAGGCGCGGATTCCTTCGCGCGACAGCGAGCGCCTTTCAAAGTTGATGCACGAACGACCGGATACCTCCGAGCATCATCTCAACTGAAATCGCCACCAGCACGAGGCCCATCAAGCGTTCGAAGGCCATCATGGCACGCTCGCCGAGCCACGCCTGAATGCGCTCCGCCAGCATTAGCACGATCGCGCAGACGACCATCGTGACGGTTAGCGCGCCAATCCACTCGAACATCTTGCCGGGCGCCTGGGATGTCAGCAGCATCACGGTGGCAAGCGCCGATGGTCCCGCGAGCGCCGGAATGGCGAGCGGCACGATCAGCGGTTCTCCGCCACGCGTGTCGCCGCCGAATGGACCATCCGGATGCGGAAACACCATTCTGAGCGCAATGAGGAACAGCACGATCCCGCCACCGATACGCAGCGACTGGTCGGTCAGGCTCATCATGCGCAGAAAGCCGTCGCCGACCACCATGAAGATCAGCAGGATCGCAAAGGCGATCGCCACCTCGCGGAGAATGACGATCGTGCGCCGCTTCGGCGACACCCCGCGCAGACAACTGATAAAGAGCGGAATGTTGCCGAGCGGATCCGTGATCAGAATCAGCAGGACGGTCGCGGACAGGAAGGTGTACTCCACCGTCCGCTCCGCTTAGCGCGCCAACGCTGCGCGAACCTTCGCGATCACCGCTTGCGCGGCCTCTTCGACCGGCAGCAGCGTCGCCTCGGTGTCGCGGCGGCCCTGGTATTCGAGCTTGCCGTCCTTGAGGCCACGGTCGCCGATCACGAGACGATGCGGCACGCCGATCAGCTCCCAGTCGGCGAACATCACGCCGGGGCGCTCCCCACGGTCGTCGAGAATCACGTCGATGCCCGCTTCGACCAACGTTGCGTACAGCCTGTCGGCCGCTTCGCGCACGGCTTCGCTGCGGTCATACCCCATCGGGCACAGCACGACTTCGAACGGCGCGATCGATTCCGGCCAGATGATGCCCTTGTCGTCGAAATTCTGTTCGATCGCCGCGCCCAGAATACGCGTGACGCCGATGCCGTAGCAGCCCATTTCCATCGGCCGCGGCTTGCCGGTTTCGTCGAGGCACGTTGCGTTCATCGCTTCGGAATACTTGGTGCCGAGCTGGAACACGTGGCCCACTTCAATTCCGCGGCAGATGTCGATCACGCCCTTGCCGTCCGGCGACGGGTCGCCCTTTTTCACGTTGCGAATGTCTGCGACGACCGGTTCCGGCAGATCGCGGCCCCAGTTCACACCGGTGGTGTGGTAGTCCACCTCGTTCGAGCCGACCACGAAGTCGCTCATGTTCGCGACCGTGCGATCCGCCACGACCTTGACCGGCTTCTTCGTGTTGATCGGACCGAGGTAACCCGGCGGCGTGCCAAAGGTTTCGATGATCTCAGCCTCGGTCGCCATGCGGAAGTCGGCCAGACCCGGCAGCTTGCTCGCCTTGATCTCGTTCAGATCGTGGTCGCCGCGCAGCATCAACAACCAGATGGTCGGCTCGGCGCCTTCGTTTTCCGTGGCGAGGATGATCGACTTGATCGTGCGTTCGAGCGGAATATTCAGCAGCTCGGCCACCGCCTCGCACTTCGCCTTGCCCGGCGTGGCGGTCTTCTTCATCTCCTCGGCCGGCGCCGCGCGTTCCGCGTAGAGCGGCAGCGCTTCAGCCGCCTCGACGTTCGCGGCGAATTCGGAGGTCGGGCAATAGGCGATCGCGTCTTCACCCGTCTCGGCGATCACGTGAAATTCGTGCGAACCGCTGCCGCCGATCGAACCGTTGTCCGCCGCCACCGCGCGGAAGTCGAGGCCGAGGCGCGTGAAGATGCGCACGTACGCGTCGTACATCTTGCGATACGACTCGCGCAGACCTTCGATGTCCTTGTCGAACGAGTACGCGTCTTTCATGATGAACTCACGGCCGCGCATCACGCCGAAACGCGGACGGATCTCGTCGCGGAACTTTGTCTGGACCTGATAGAAGTTCACCGGCAACTGGCGATAGCTCTTGATCTGATTGCGCGCGATGTCCGTGACCACTTCCTCGTGGGTCGGCCCCAGCACGAAGTCGCCTTGCCTGCGATCCTTGAAGCGCAGCAGCTCGGGACCGTATTTTTCCCAGCGGCCCGATTCCTGCCACAGCTCGGCCGGCTGCACCGACGGCATCAACAACTCGATCGCGCCTGCCCGATTCATTTCTTCGCGCACAATGGCTTCCACCTTGCGGATCGAGCGCAGGCCGACCGGCAGGTAGTTATAGATACCGCCGGCGACACGCCGGATCATGCCGGCGCGCACCATGAGCTTGTGGCTGACGATCTCTGCGTCGGCGGGAGCTTCTTTCAGGGTACCGATAAAGAAACGGGAAGCTTTCATTCAGATTTTCCAAAAGCGGCGGCTCCGGAGGGACCGCCCGAAAGGTGAAAACGGTGGGGGAATCGGCACAGACCCGGCTCAGAGCCGGCACGGTTCGCCTGACATCGGCACACGCGCTACCCGAGCGCGATGCCGAAGCCACCGCGCAAAGCCTTTGCACAAGGGATAAGGCACGGAAAGACTGTCAGGCTACCGCAAACGCGGGCCTTTTGCGGCGAATCGTTCCATTCTGGTGCGAATCGGTGCGTCGGGTCCGTTATCTGTTTATAATCAAAGCAATTTTAAAGGATTCGAAGGTGGTTGTATGCTGGATCGTGAAGGCTTTCGCCCGAACGTCGGCATCATCCTCTTGAACGCGCACAACGAGGTGTTTTGGGGCAAACGGCTCCGTGAACATTCCTGGCAGTTTCCGCAAGGGGGCATCAAGTACGGAGAGACCCCCGTGCAAGCGATGTATCGGGAGTTACACGAAGAAACCGGGCTGCTTCCTGAGCACGTCAAGGTGATCGGTCGCACGCGCGACTGGTTGCGTTACGAGGTGCCTGACAAGTTCATCAAGCGCGAAGTACGCGGTCATTACCGCGGCCAGAAACAAATCTGGTTTTTGCTCCGGATGGTTGGACGCGACTGCGACATCTGCTTGCGCGCCACCGACCACCCTGAGTTCGATGCATGGCGCTGGAACGAGTACTGGGTGCCGCTCGACTGTGTGATCGAGTTCAAGCGGGATGTATATCAGTTGGCGCTGACGGAGCTATCCCGTTTCATGCGCCGGGCTGCGCCGCGTGCGGAAAAACCTGGCGGGCACCATGGGCCGCGTTATCCCCGGATAGCGTCGTCAATGGAAAGTCCGCCGGATTCCACGGTAATGACGGTGACTTCTGTGACCACCGTCAGTATCGAAACATCGGTTCACGTAGCGATCGCGTCCGATTGCGGTCCGGGTTCCGGGGCAACGGCGGAAGTAGGCGCTGCGCCGGAACACGAAGACGAATCGGCAGGCGAAACGGCCGGCTCGTTGTTCCGCCCGGGCATGCGCAATTAACAACTCTGTGCGGCTGTCCACGCCGCCTCTCCCTGGCGCGGCTCGTCGAGCCGCGCCAGTGCTTCGAGGAAATCATATTGAAAGCACTTGCTCTCGTCGTGGCGTGCGTCGCCACCGGCGCCCTGCTGGCTGGCTGTTCGAGCGCCGGCAAACCTACCAATAAAGACGACAGCGCGTTCACGTATTTGCTGGACCGCCAAGGCAACTGGGTAGAGAACAAGGTGGACACGCTCCCCCCGCTGCCGCAAGACTCGAATCTGCTGCCTTTCGAAGTCTCCGGCAATACGCCGTTGCAGTTCGCGGTCGACCGGAATTCGCTCAGCGTCGGAACGGACGGAGTGGTTCGCTTTACCGTCGTCGTGGCAAGCCCGAGCGGCGCTCGTAACGTAATCTACGAAGGGATTCGCTGCGACACGTATGAGTGGCGCCAGTATGCGGGCCTGAATTCGGATCACGACGGCTGGGACACGACGGTCGCGAACGATTTCACGCGCATCGAGAACGGCGCGCTGAACGCCTATCAGGCGGCGCTGTATCAGGATTATCTGTGCGCGAACAAGATGCCGATGGGGAATGCGAAGTCGATTCTGGAGAACATCCGGTACAAGCGTACGGCGAGTTCGTTGATTCACTGAGGCGCTTTGCTGAGCGCGCTTTGAATTTGAGCGCGCTTAAGTCGTAGACAAGAAAAAGCCGCTCCAGCTTCCGCTGGAACGGCTTTTTTGTTTGCCGTGCTTGTGTGCGCGCCCTGCGCCGGTTACTAACTTAGACCAGCACCAGGTTGTCGCGATGAATCAGCTCCGGTTCCAGCATATAGCCGAGCACCGACTCGATTTCGCCACTCGGACGACGTTGAATCAGCTTGGTTTCAGCACTGCTGTAGTTCGTCAGGCCGCGCGCGACTTCACGCCCCGCGGCGCTCAGACAAGCAATCACCTCACCGCGCGCAAACGCGCCCTGAACGCCGACGATGCCAATGGGCAGCAGGCTCTTGCCGCCTTCGGTCAGTTTTTCGACCGCGCCGTCGTCGATCACGACATGGCCGCGCACTTGCAGGTGATCCGCCATCCATTGCTTGCGCGCCGCCATCCGTGCGGTGCGCGCGATCAACTGCGTGCCGATCGCCTCGCCTGAGGCCAACCGTGACAACACGTCCGCTTCGCGCCCGCTTGCGATGACGGTATTTGCGCCACTGTGGGCCGCGCGCTTGGCGGCGAGAATCTTGGTCAGCATGCCGCCGCGCCCCAGACTCGAGCCCGCGCCGCCCGCCATTGCTTCGAGTTCCGGCGCGCCGGCATCGGCCTGCTGGACGAGCGTGGCGGCCGGATCCTTGCGCGGGTCGGCGGTGAACAGCCCTTGCTGATCGGTGAGGATGACGAGCGCATCGCCCTCGATCAGGTTCGCGACGAGCGCGCCTAACGTGTCGTTGTCACCGAATTTGATTTCGTCGGTGACGACCGTGTCGTTCTCGTTGATGATCGGCACCACACCCAATCGCAGAAGCGTGAGCAGCGTGGAGCGTGCGTTCAGATAGCGTTCGCGGTCGGCCAGGTCGGCGTGAGTCAGCAGAATCTGCGCGGTCTGGATGGAATGCTCGGCAAAGCGGCTTTCGTAGACCTGCGCGAGGCCCATCTGCCCGACGGCCGCGGCCGCTTGCAGTTCGTCGATCTCGCGTGGCCTTTTGGTCCAGCCGAGCCGTTGCATTCCTTCGGCGATGGCACCCGAACTGACGAGCACCACTTCCTTGCCTTGCGCGCGCAGGGCGGCAATCTGTGCGGCCCAGCGGCCGATAGCAGCATGATCGAGGCCGCGCCCGTCATTCGTGACGAGGCTCGAACCGACTTTCACTACCAATCGCCGTGAATCTGCGATGACGGAACGCATTGTGCGCGGTCTCCAAGATGACGCGTGACGCAGACCGGCAGCCCGTTCGGGCGCCGGCGCTCGAGCTTCTTATTCCTGCGGGTCGATGCTGGCGTTGTCCGCCGCGGGCGGGGCTTCCGGCTTGTCGCGAAAACGTACGTCGGCGGCGAGATCCTCGGCTTCAGCCGCGCGCTGCGCGTCCGAATGCGCGGCGATGTGGTCGAACACCGCATAGCAAAGGCTTTCACAACCCTGCCCGGTCAACGCCGAGATTTCGAACACCGGACCGTCCCAACCGAAGCCTTCGAGGAATGCCGACACACGCGCTTCGCGCTCGTCTTCCGGCACCATATCCAGCTTGTTCAATACCAGCCAGCGCGGCTTTTCATACAGCAACTCGTCGTACTTGCGCAGTTCGTTGACGATCGCCTTGGCTTCCGCGACCGGATCGACCGATTCGTCGAACGGTGCGAGGTCGACGATGTGCAGCAACAAGCCCGTGCGCTGCAAGTGACGCAGGAACTGATGGCCAAGGCCCGCGCCTTCCGCCGCGCCTTCGATCAAGCCAGGAATGTCCGCAATAACGAAGCTGCGGCTCGGCCCGACACGCACCACGCCGAGATTCGGCGCGAGCGTCGTGAACGGATAATCGGCGATCTTCGGCCTTGCGTTCGACACCGACGAGATAAAAGTCGACTTGCCGGCGTTCGGCATGCCGAGCAGGCCGACGTCCGCCAGAACCTTCAGCTCTAGGCGCACCATGCGGCGTTCGCCCGGCTTGCCGTCTGTCTTCTGACGCGGCGCGCGGTTCGTGCTGGACTTGAAATGCAGGTTGCCGAGACCGCCCGCGCCGCCCTGAGCGATCTGCACGCTCTGGTTGTGCTCGGTCAAATCGGCGATCAGCTCGCCGGTCTCCATGTCTGTGATGGTGGTGCCGACCGGCATGCGCAGCGTAATGTCGTCGCCGCCCTTGCCGTAGCAGTCCGCGCCGCGGCCGTTTTCGCCGTTGCGCGCCAGGTGTTTCTTCGCGTAGCGATAGTCGATCAGCGTGTTGATGTTGCGGTCCGCGACCGCGATCACGCTGCCGCCCCGCCCGCCGTCGCCGCCATCCGGGCCGCCGAACGGAACGAATTTCTCGCGGCGCATCGACGCGCTGCCATCCCCTCCGTCGCCGGCGATGACTTCAATCCTCGCTTCGTCAATGAACTTCATGCGTAACTCCGTCCCGTGGTGTGCTGCCAGATAGTGCTGCTAAATTTGGTTGCTACTGGATGATGCTATTTTGCCGCGCCCGCCGGGCGCTGATCAATCGGCCGAACAGCATAGGCGCGCGGCATGAGCGCATGCATGACGCCCATCTCGTCCGGCAAAAGCCGCCGGAATAAAAAAAGCCCCGCTAACTTCGCGGGGCCTTTTTCCGGTCCTGAAGCCCGTGCCTGAGTAAACTCAGACTGCTGCCGGGACGACGTTGACCATGTGCTTCTTCGCTGCGCCCTTCGTCGAGAAATTGACGTGGCCGTCCGTCAGCGCGAACAAGGTGTGATCCTTGCCGATACCGACGTTTTCGCCCGGGTGCATACGCGTGCCACGTTGACGAACGATGATGCCGCCAGCGTTGATAGCCTGACCGCCGTAGACCTTCACGCCAAGGCGTTTCGATTCGGAGTCGCGGCCGTTGCGGGATGATCCGCCTGCCTTTTTGTGTGCCATTTGATTTGCTCCTTAACCGGTGCGCTTACGCGTTGATCGCGTCGATGCGCAGTTCGGTATAGTTCTGGCGGTGGCCGCCATGCTTCTGGTAGTGCTTCCGGCGACGCATCTTGAAGATGGTCACTTTTGCGTGACGACCTTGCGACACGACGGTAGCCTTGACGGAAGCCCCACTGACCAGCGGCGTACCGAACTTAATCGATTCGCCTTCGCCCACTGCGAGGACCTGGTCGAGCGTGATTTCAGCGTCAATGTCTGCCGGTATCTGTTCTACTTTAAGTTTTTCGCCGACGGCAACTTTATACTGCTTGCCACCGGTTTTTATGACCGCGTACATTGAGAACCTCACTCTGTGTTCATTTTTCCCACGCACCGCGCGCGGAAACCCGTGATTATACATAGAGTTAGCTGCTCGGTCAAAACTCATTGAGCGCCGCCGCGCCGAGCGCCCGGCGCCTTGCCGCACGCCCCGGCGCGCGGCTCTGCCACAGCCCCGGAACGCGCCGCGCCGCAGCCTGCGACCCGGAACTGTCGCGATTCGCCTTATAATTCGCGGCACTACCCAAATCAGCCATCATGTCGTCGACCGCCACCCCCTCCTCCAACGCCGCCAGCCTGCTTGCTCCGATCGCCGAAGACATGCAGCAGGTGAATCGCGTCATTCGGCACCGTCTTGCGTCCGACGTGATGCTGATCAACCAGATTTCCGAGTACATCATCAGTGCCGGCGGCAAGCGGCTGCGGCCCGCGCTGCTGTTGCTGGTGGCCGGCGCGCTGGGTGAAACCACAGGGCACCGGCACGAACTGGCGGCGGTCGTCGAATTCATCCATACGGCTACGCTGCTGCACGATGACGTGGTCGACGAATCCGACCTGCGGCGTGGTCGCCAGACCGCCAACGCGCTGTTCGGCAACGCGGCGAGCGTACTGGTGGGCGATTTCCTGTATTCGCGTTCGTTCCAGATGATGGTCGGCGTGGGCAAGATGCGCGTCATGGAAATTCTGTCCGAGGCGACCAACATCATCTCCGAAGGCGAAGTGCTGCAACTCCTCAACATGCACGACGCCGACGTGGATGAAGCCCGCTACATGCAGGTGATCCGCTACAAGACCGCCAAGCTGTTCGAGGCCGCCGCTCAACTCGGCGCCGTGCTGGCCGGCTCGGACGCGAAAACCGAAGCGGCCGCGGCGGAATTCGGCCGGCGCATCGGCACCGCGTTCCAGATCATGGACGACTGGCTCGACTACACGGGCACGGCGGAATCAATGGGCAAGAACGCCGGCGACGACCTTCGCGAAGGCAAACCCACGCTTCCGTTGATCTATCTGATCGAACGCGGCACACCGGAACAATCGGCGCTCGCGCGGGAAGCAATCGAACAAGGCGGCACGGACCGGTTCGACACCATTTTCGAGGCAATCACGCGTTCCGGCGCGCTGGATCACACGCTCGAATGCGCGAAGCAGGAAGCTCAGGCAGCCGCAGCAGCAATTTCTTCGTTTCCTGATTCCATTTTCAAAGATAGCCTGCTAGAATTATGTTCTTACTCGACGGCAAGACAGTCTTGAACGAGACTGAAACGCTGAGTTAGTCTGAATCGAGTTCGCAGTACAAATCGGGGTGTAGCTTAGCCTGGTAGAGCGCTACGTTCGGGACGTAGAGGCCGGAGGTTCGAATCCTCTCACCCCGACCAGAATTATCCTTGTGAATCAAGGACATCAAGCCCAGCACTCGCTGGGCTTTTTTGTTTCCGGTCCGAATCTGCGCCAAACCTGCGCCAGCGACCCGACCGCGTGCCCCTATCGCGCGCCGCCTCGCCCGCATTCGATACCCGCCGGTCTGTGCAGCGCCGATAACTAAAATTTTAGCGGTGCAGTCACCGGCGGCGGCCGTCACTACACGTAGCTCCACTTATTCAGGAGCTGCCATGGCTGCCGTCTCGAACCGCTCGAAGTATCTCGTCACTGTCCCCAACAAGGACGCGCTCGCGCGCGCCTTTCCTTACTCGGCCCGTGCCGCCGTCGAAGCCTATGTCGCGACGCTGCGCGCGGACGGCGAGCGCCCGCGCGTGTCCCGTGCCGACGACTGCTTCGAGGTCCGTATCCGCAACAGGGGTTTTCCGGACCTGCACACCACCGTTGCCTCCGCCGATGAAGCCGACACGCTTATCGCCTTCATCGCAGGACAGCGCGCCATTGGCCTGTATGTCGACTACGCAAAGGCGCTCAAGCTCAACTTCGCCGACCTGCTCATCCGCTATCTGAAGGAAGAAGCGCCCCGCCATGCGAGCTTCGAGATAGTCGCCTACAAAATCAACGCGCTGCTCGAGGATGCGGGCCTGCCACGCCTCGACCCGGGCGACATCGTGCGCCAGCATCCGGCTCCGCACCCCAGGGTGAAGGCCCGCCCCCCGCGACGCCCCACCGGCAAGACGATGCGCACGCCGACCGTCAACCTGGCGTGGCTGCACCGCCCGTTCGCCCAGCTGATGCCCACGGATATCAATGACTACATCGACGAGCGCTGCCAGTGGGTCGAACCCGCCACCGTCGACCGCGAGGTCGATATTTTTTCGGCCGTCTGCACGCTGGCCATCAAGACCTGGCGCATCGAGGTGGCGCGCTCGCCGATGGACGGTGTCAAGCGGCCCCGCTATTACAATGAGCGGGACCGGCGGCTGAAGCCCGGCGAGGAGGACCGGCTGCTCGACGCCGCACGCGACGAAGACCGCCGGCGCTCGATTGCCCGGCGTCTGGAGGAACTGATGACCGACGCGCGCACCGACGCCGAGCTCGCCCATACGGTGCGTGAACAGAAGGCCATCATCGCGGCGGCGCGCGCCCGCTTTCTGCCCGAAGCCGAAGCGACGTACACCCACGTGCCACTGGTTGAGACGCTCGTCCAGTTTCAGCTCATGACCGCGGCACGCCGCGGCGAAACGCTGTCGGCACGCTGGTCCGACGTGGACCTGGACGGGCGGACCGTCTTCCTCCCCGAGACGAAAAACGGCCGGCCGCGCAAGCTGCCAGTGCGCGCCGAACTGGCCGCCCTGCTCGACAGCCTGCCCCGTACGGACGGGCGTGTGTTCCCGCTGGGCGCCGACCACCTGCGGAAAATCTGGGCGCGGCTGTGCGCGGCGGCCGGCATCGACGACCTGCATCTGCACGACCTGCGCCATGAAGCGATTTCGCGCGTCGCCGACACCGGCACCATGTCGCTGGTGGATTTGCAGGCGTTTTCGGGGCACCTGGACACACGCATGCTGCTGCGCTACGCGCACCTGTGCGCGAAACACCTCGCGCTTCGGCTGGACGCGGCGTTTGGCGCAGCGCCGCCGGTGCACCGCGGCCTGCGGCGCCTGCCGAGAGGTGGCGACCTGACGCTTACGGACCTGGTCCGCGAAAGCGCGGTCACAGCCGACGATGCGGACGTCGACGGGCTGCCGGACAACGTGCTGCGCTTTCCCGGCCCCCGCACGGCGCATGCGTGAAAGGCAGGCAACCCTGCGATACACTCATCTCGCCTTCCTGAATTTACGCCTGCTACTGGTGGACACTGCTGCCCACCACTTGCGCCGGTCCACCACCCACGGCGATGCATAACCTTCGCATCCTTTTTACAGTTGACATCGCCGCCCCGCCCGCACGACCCGGCAGCGAGTCTGTCCGTATCAGGCACGCGCCCCTTTTGCTATGCAAAGGCGATTGAGCCTACTATACTTGGTGTATAGATTTTTTCGTTACACCATAGGTTGTGGTCAAGCGGAGACCCCATGGCAAAGAACACAGGCAAGGACTTCCGGAAGGGTTCCGTGGATGCGCGCTCGCAGGTGCACAATCCAAAAACTGACCAGTGGGTCAAGCGTGACGATGAAACGGGACGCTTCTTGGGCCAGAAAGCCGACGGCAAGCCGTACAAGGGTGTCGCAAAAGAAAAAGACGGTCGCAAAGGCTAGGAATCAGACACGTGCCTATTTCGCATCCGCCTTTCGAGCTGGCCCGACTCCATCGCGAACCGATTACCCGGGTCACGACCGGTTCCCATCCGGTCGTGCGCGGTCGCATCCAGATACCCGTGCGCACATGCAGCCTCGACGCCTATGTGAAGCTCCTGCCCGAGCGTGCGTTCATTGTCGAATCCGTGTGCGCGTGGCTGGCGCAGTATCTCGGCCTGCCGACACCTGACGCGTTCTGGGTTACTGTGCACCGCCAGCGGATGCATGGTTTCTGGCCCTTCGGCAACGATGAGGACCGCCTGTGCTTCGGTACCGCCGCGCTCCCCTTCGCCCAGGCTGTCCGGCTCGAGAGCCAGAGCCCCTCGGTATTGGCCACCATGTACGGGCTCGACCCGACGCTTCTGGCCAGGATTGCACTATTTGATGAACTGATAGGCAACGACGACAGGCACGACGGGAACCTGCTGCTCACGGCCCGCCGGGAAATCAGGCTGATTGACCACGAGCGCGCCATTGGCGGGACAGGACTTGGACTTTTCTCCACCGTTCCACCGCCAGGACCCAACCGCCTGCTCCAGATGGTTCACAAGTTTTCGCCCGCCGAAAGGGCGGCGCTGAAGGCGCCCCTGAGGGAATTCTGCGCGGCTTGCCACGCTGCGGTATTCCGACTACCGTACGCTCAGCTTGTCAGTGACGAAGCCCTGCGCGAACCGGTTCGAGCCTACCTCGAACGGCGGGCTGAACAGCTCCTGGACACCCTTGGGCAAACGCTCGGCATCCCTGACCTGCCTGGCCTGCAGCCCCGCCCCCTTCAACCACCTGCCCTGTGAACCGGCTTATGCAGCCCGACTTCTTTCTGCTCGAGCCCCCCGCGCACACCGCTTCCGCACGTCTGGTCCGGCTGAACATTGACGCTACCGGCGAATCGCTCGCCATTGCCGTCGTCGGCCAGTTCGAGTCCGGTAAGCCGTTCGCGCGCACTGTCACGACCAGAATCCTGAAATGCCTGCCTCAGGAGCTGGGCTATGCCTGCCATTCGTTTGGCACCCTGCTGGTCGCTGATTACCTGGCGGCCAGGGCACCAGCCAGCGCGGCCCGGGAGTGGTTGCCGCCGTTATCCGGTGTCGAGTTGGGTGCGCCGTTCTCCGTGGAGGGTGACGATGAGGAAGGCGTCATCGTTGCGGCCCTTGAGCGATGCGCGCTGTTTCACGCGCCCGCCGACCATGGGGTGCCACTTCCCGTCGAGGATTCGATGCCGCGACCGGCTGACGAAAGCCGGTTCGTCCACGCGGTCAGAACTGAAGTAGTCCATCGCAAACCATTGCTCGAGCAGGGATTTAACCGGCCGTTCAGTCTGACCGGCGCGAGCAGCGGCTTCTCGATTGACTATATTGGCCATTCCTACGCCACCTGCTACGCCGCCATCAATCCTAAAGGACGCAGTCCGGTCCGGCTACGTACGGCCTCAGCCGCGCTGTGGCGTCTGGCGCGGGCAAGGGACGCATTCGGATTCGCTACCCCCGACTCGGTCGAACTCACCGCATGGGTGCCCGCGCCGGGCCTGCCTATCTATAAGGAAAGTGAGTACGCGGCACTGGATAACGCAGTTGCTGAGCTGCGCGAACAGGCGCTGCGGGAAGAACTCAAGGTCTTTACGACGTACGACATCCAGACCGCCTGCAGTCGTCTGCTAAGCGAGGAAGTTACCGCACTGAACTGAGTGCGGCGACTGCCGCAGACCAGGGTACTTAAGTACGCTAAAGACGGCGGCGGCAGTCCCATATTTAAAACGCTCTACCTACCGGTTCTAAAAAAAAGAGTCTTCTTGCAGTTAAAGGAGCCTCTTTTCTAAAAAGAATAGGAAGGCGGCCTCCTTCGGGTGGAGAGTCACCCGGAAACGGCAGCCGCAGGACGGATACCCGTCTGCCGCGCGGTCCGGAGCAGCAGCCCTATGTTGCGTCAAGCCGCCCCAGCCGCGATTCGCCCCCCACGCGGTGGCTCCGCATGCGGACCTCGTTGTACCGGTGCAAGGGGAGTGACATCCTGCATCAGGTAACGACGAGGCCGGACAGCGCTGAACCGTGTTGCTGCCTGAATGGCCCGCCTGACGAGGCGAGCGACCGGCAGCGGGCTGATTTCCGCCGGTCCCCTTCTTTGCCACATGGCGCATATTTCGAACCGTGTTTCTCGCGAAGGAGGCGCCGAGCATGGCACGCCGGACCGGCGTATAAGGCGCATGAAAGCCGCCCCCCAGCAGTTCACGTCCGTCCATTCACGCGGACTCGAAGCCAACTTTCCCTCGCGGCGCTTCGCCGGCTCAAATATCGCGCAGTTGCCGACGCAAAAATTGGCACGTACGCGCCGCATTCTAAAATTTTAGGCGAGCCGCACAGAAGCGCAGGTTGCTTTACTGACTTGTACTCCCGGTATCGATGAACGGTCCGGGTCACGTCAATGGACCAGCAACCATACGGAACCCCAATGCGCATCTCCCGCAGGAAATATTTCAAGGCCCTCGACGCCGCCATCGCATTTCATCTGGCCACCCTGAAAGGCCGAGCGAACGAAGCACTCATGTGGCAGGTTGCTGACTGGGAGCGGTACTTCCGTCGGCAATGCTGGCCGCGCCCGTACGGTCGCGCGGAAGACACTCTGGTCAACGGCGCACGTTGGGAAATCCAGCTTGCTGTGTCCCAGTTCCCCTTTGACGCATTCGCTGGGGCACCTGCTCCTGCGAATCTCCATGACAACTCCGAGCACGGTACCGCCGGCAACCATGCGCGTGACCTTGCGGGCATCGCCGGCTGTTGGGCCCCACTCGGTCTCTTGCGGGACACACAGTTGCTGCGGGGCAGACTCAACCGGCTCGAGCGCAAGCTCATCGGAACCCGCAGCGATGTTTGCATGTATCGCACTTCGCCAGCGAAAGACTCACCCACATTGTCTCTGGCGGGCGCATAGCTGCTCGGAACTGAATTTTTGCCGTTGTAAATCCCGCGTTGTGCTCACCGCGCGCGTGCAGGGCAGCCCCATAAAGAAGCATTGTGGCGAAAAAATTCGGAATATGGCGAAGTCGGTGACGGTGGAGCGCAAAGAAAGGGCGCGGCGTCGCGTTTGATTAGTTTCGGTTAGCGGGGGCCATTAGTTTCGGTTAGCAGCGACGCTTCGCTGCGTCCAAGTCCTTGTCAGCAAAGGATTAACCGGAACTAATGGTCACGTGCCATGGCCGTCTCTCTCAACCGCTCGATTAATGCCCCGAGGAAGTAGCAGAAGCCACTCCACCGCCCCCGCCGGATAATCTTCCGGCCACTCTCTTGCCAGCAGTTTCACCGCCTCTTGCATCTGCATTGGCGTCCCGGTCTCACCGCAGTTTGTCCCCATGCTCCCCGCACTCATTGCCGCCAAAACGGCCTGCGCGCAAGTCAGCCGGTCAAGCGCCCGCCGCAGCCGCTCGAGCATCTCGTTTCGCAGGCCGAGTTCTCGCGTGACGACCTCGACGTCGGTCGCAGTGTCTGATAGCAGAACCGTTAGCAAGACGTCAGAAGATGATGCAGGGATAGGGGCGGGCGCGTAACCCGCGTCGGTGTAGAGAGATTGCTCATCCATTTACCCTGTAGTCGCAGGGTTTATACGCTTCAGCGAAGTGATGCCTTACATTTGCCTGCAAATCGACAACAACTCAACGGCCTTGCGCTCAATGTAAGCGAGCGCAAACTTGTTTTCTATTGCCTGCAGGTCGGTGTTCATGGAATCCATCGCCAACAAAGCGACATCATCCGAATGCCGACGTCCCCATTCGGGGCTGACCTGTCCGCTGCAACCGGAGTGATGCATCCGTGCCGGTCACCTTTGACTGCAAAGCGCCAATGACCTTAGATGTATCTCAGGCGGACGCTTTCCGTCGAAGATGGTCAATTCGCGTGAGGTGAGCTATGAGCAAGAGTGGAGGCAGCAAAGGAGGTCAGACAGGCGGCGGCCAAGCCGCGGGGAGCGGTTCGAAGGCCGGAGGTCCCGGCGGAGGTCGTGCTCCCAACGGGTTTGCCGGCGGGAACTGGCCGAGTACTACTGGCGCCAAGTCTGGAGGAAATAGGGGGAATGCGGCGCCCTCTGGCAACAAGCGGTAGCGACGGCCAAGGGTCGTCGGAAAGTCGTCTGGTGTGGACCGTCGGGGCAAGTTCTGGCCGAGTGCTGTCGTTTGATTCAAGAGCAGACAACAGTGGAGAGGTCGAGGGAAGCGCGGGCTTATAATCTTAACAATAATCGCGAGAGAGGCCCGGTGCGACTGTGGATATCCCGGACCCACCGCGCTCCTAAACCCATCCAGCAGTTGCGCCCTTTGAAACAAACAATTAAGCCCTTGCTACGGTGGGCCGGAAGTAAGCGAAAGCTGTTGCCCGTACTGCGGCAAGCTGCCCCTCCGCAGTTCTCGCGTTACGTGGAGCCTTTCTGTGGCTCAGCGTGCTTTTATCTTGAGCTTGTGCCTAACCTTGGGTTGCTCGGTGACATCAACTCTGAGTTGATTCACTTTTACAAGAGAGTTCGACTGCACCCGCACATGGTCGGCAAGCTGTTCCACTCCATGCCGACGACGGAACGCTTTTACTATGATTTGCGTGCAGTCGAGCCGACCAGCATGGGCGCGAACGAGCGTGCCGCAAGATTCTTGTATTTGAACCGATTTTGCTTTAATGGGGTTTATCGCACCAACCGTGCGGGAGCGTTCAACGTCCCGAGGGGAGTGCGTGTAGGAGCTCTGCCGTCGCTGGACGAAATAACAACGTTTGGACGGACACTGCGGGGAGCGGAAGTACGTGTAGGAGATTTCGAGTCTACTCTTGCTGAGTGCGGCGCAAAAGATTTCGTCTATCTCGACCCGCCTTACGCAGGACGTGGCGTTCGGAACCGCGGCGAGTACGGTGCCAATTCGTTTGCCGAGGTCGACGTAGTTCGACTTCGGAATTCGCTAGAAATCGCCTCGAGCCGCGGCGCTAAAATCCTCATTTCGTACGGCGACGTGGCAGTCGTAAGAGAGGCATTTAGTGACTGGCGTGTCTCTGAGTTGACGGTGGGGCGCAATGTATCGGGCTTTCTCCATGGGCGTCGTGATGTCCAGGAATTGTTGATTACAAACTACTAGAAGCGATGTTGTCATCGCCGGCGAGGGAAACCAGATGTGCGCCATGCTGCGAGTTGCCGTGTTAAGCGATTTGCATTACATCCAAGTAAACAAGGACGTCTGTCTGCCTCAGGCGGCGGCGGCGGGCGGGCTCGACTCAATGGAGGAGCTCATCAAGCGGTTCCGACCGGAGGACCCATCGGCCGACATATTGGTCTGTCCAGGCGACATTACGGATAGAGCGAATCCAGTCGCCTTCGCGGCTGGCTGGAAGCAGTTGACTCGGCTCGGGACAGCCCTTGGTGTCAAGCGTTCCGTTGCGGCCACCGGAAATCACGAAGTTCAGTCGCGTTTGAAAGGCGACCCCGTTGCTCCGGGCAACGCCGAACACGCTATCGACCCCGTGGAGTGCCTTGTCAACACACTTGGATATCCAACGGACTTTCCGCTGCCACATCAAAAATGGGTTTACTGGGGACGGGGCTACGAGATTGTGTGTGACGACACGTCTGTGGTCGTCATTGTCAACAGCTGCCACTACCATGTGACATTGCAGGACAACGAATTCGAGCGCGGCCGAATCAGCGACGCCGCGCTCGAAGACCTGCAGCGGGACTTGCAGAAACTGGCGGCGGACCGCCCATATCGGCTGTTGGTCGTGCATCATCCCCCATTGCCACATGAAGAGACCGGACTGGACTTGGGTCGTACGCCCATGCACAACGGTCCGGCGTTGATGAAGGCACTGCGCGCGACCGGTCTAGATTGGCTTGTCATTCATGGACACAAGCACCACCATCGGCTCGTTCGAGCGGACGGTGAGGTCTTTCAACCTTTCGTCTTCGGAGCGGCCAGTTTTGGCGCAATGCTGCGCGCAGACATGGCGAGAAGAACGCGCAATCAGTTCTACATAATCACGCTCGAGACGACCAAAGACGCCCTTGACGCCGACTGCTTGTCAGGCAGCATTCAAGCGCTGCATTGGTCAAATAGTGGCTGGGAAGAAACTACCGACATATCTTGGGGCCTTCCGAACGGCTGCGGCTTTACTTCCCAAACCGTGGACCTCTCGGGGCTCGCTGTCGCCATGCGAAATCTCTTGCAAAAATCCGGCACTCAGTTTCTTGAGTGGCACGAGGTGGTCACACAGCTTCCGCAGTTGCGCTTTCTGATGCCGGAGCAGGTCATAGCGCTCAAGGGCATGATGCGTCGGGCGAACATCAATTTCCTCGACGCCAACAATCTATTCCCTTCCCAGCTTTCAATGTCTGCGTCATGAGCGAAGCCACCAAACTCCTAAACGATGCCTTCAATGCACGGTATCTGACTCCCGCGCAGGTTGCTGAAGACTTTATCGCACCGCCAGGGTTCTTGCGACTACTTGGGCTGGACCATTGCATAATGGTTGGTCCGCGAGGAAGCGGCAAGACTACCCTTTTGAAGATGCTTCAACTGGAAGCACTTCAAAAGTGGCTACCAATGCATCGTGAGAACCGTCAAGAGTATGCGGGCTTCATTGGTATCTTTGTCCCCGCGGACGTTCGCTGGTCGATGCAACTCGACTTTCATACTCGGGGCATTGCAGCAGAGGCCGGCCGCATCGCGCTCCAAACATCGGCTTTCTGTCATGCGGTGTGCTTGGCTTTATTGGAGACATTAGAAAATTGTATAACCGTCGCACGGACTGGGTCCGATTTTCAGATTTATTCTGCGTTCGCGTTTGACCGAAAAGCAGAATCTGAATTGGTCAACTTGCTCGCGAAACTATGGCGAACAAGAGTGGAAGTTCCTTCGCTCTTGGGGCTACGTCAGGCGTTGCGACTCAGTCAAACAGAGTTGCCAATATTGGCCGCAAGACTCGTTAGTGGAGAGTCGTTAGCGTCTGTCGTGGCTGCACAGCCTTTTATTGGAATGGCTTGGCTAGATGCACTAATCTCGGCGCTGGATACAATCAATGAAAAGATAGGATGCAAGACCCAGCGATGGGCGCTTCTATTAGACGAGCTTGAGATTGTTCCGGAGACGTTGCTGCGAAACATCTTGATGCCGCTTAGGTCGTCATCTCCGAACCTCATTTTCAAGCTCGCACTGAGTCCGAGCGGAGCAGGGGCGATGGTGCTTTCGAATGTCGAACAGCACGGCCCTACTCATGGCAACGATTTCAAGACAATCACGCTTGGCTATGCCGAGAAGTCCCAAACGCGGAGATTCTCTGCGCAGCTTATGGCGTCCGCTTTGATGCGCAAGGGTATCCGAGCATCAGCTGACGACTTGGTCTCAGTGATGGGGCCTTCTATGTTCCAACCTGCGCTAGAAGTTGGGGATGAGGGCATACAGAGCCGAGCAGTACTTGCTCGGCAGAAAGTATTTCAAGAGCTCGCCCTCAAAGACGAGTCGTTTGCCGACGCTTTGGGTAAAAAGGACATCGACCCCGCGAATCTGAGTTTTAAAGAAAATGACAAGCGGGCTTGGTTTGTTCGAAAAATATACCCGCTTGTGGTCTTTCGAAATCACTACAGGCGAAATGCAGATGATGACGGGAAGGTCATAGCACGAGGGGCGGTCGGACTTCAGCTGTACTCGGGCTACCCAATTTTGCTTGACTTAACCGAGGGAAATCCTCGTTGGGTGTTGAATCTTGCTGATGAACTGGCTGCAGAGGCGGAGAAGCGAGAAAAAGACAT
The DNA here is from genome assembly GCF_900104795.1 of Burkholderia sp. WP9. Classification (NCBI taxonomy): domain Bacteria; kingdom Pseudomonadati; phylum Pseudomonadota; class Betaproteobacteria; order Burkholderiales; family Burkholderiaceae; genus Burkholderia; species Burkholderia sp. WP9. The sequence continues at coordinate 4,222,672 of NZ_FNTG01000001.1, read as the reverse complement.
AAAAGCGGCGGGTGTTCAATCTGCCGCTATCGAGACTTTCTATGAACGCTTCGCGTCGTTGCTGCGTGTATATCCAATTGAACAACCACTATCTCGCCGCCCGACAACTCTGTTTGACTTCGTAGAACGACTTGGGACTTATCTATCTTCAAAGCTCTTGGAAGATACATTCTCTGCCGACCCTTCGCTCTCGTTTACGATTGACCAAGCGGCCTATGAGAGTCACGGAAGGTTTATCGAGACATGCATCCAACTAGGAGTGTTCATTCTTATGACTGCGGGGGCCACGGACGATGGTCCTCCAGATTTGGGCGCAGGAGGTTTAGTTGGCAAGCGAGTTCGCCTCTGTCATCGACTGGCACCAAAATTTCGACTCCCCGTGCATTCAACGCGGCCCATTGCCATTAGTTCTGCACTCTCGGAAAATGTAACTACTTCACGTTCGGCACCGAGACCGCCAGCGAAGAGCGTTGATGTCCAGCGGCCTTCAGACGATAGTCAGTCATCTCTTTTCTAGCCATGACAATTCAGATATTCCGAAATATTCGAGTTCCGGAGGACCTACCTGCAGCGGCGGACTTGGTGGTGACATCTTTATCCGTTGAGAGCAGATGCACCAGCATTTTTGCGAAAACCTCTCCTAGTACGCCCACTCGCCTTGCAATCATGGAGTACGAGTCTCTCGTGCCGTCCTTCGTTGAAAGCGAGAGCTGTCTGCAGAGCCTTGGCTTCGCGACGGTCAATGAAACTGTGCTGGAGGCCACCCTCGACGCAAGCATTGCTTCGTTGGAAAAAGCGCACTTGGACGTAATCGTTGACATCTCCTGTATGTCGAGAGAAGTCATGGCGCGCCTTTTCGCGTGGCTCTTAAAACTTACGCCAAGTATCGAACTAAACTTGTACGTCTGCTATTCGTTGGCGGAATTTTCTGCACCGCCTACCGATTTTCCGCCCAATGAATATATTGCCCCCGTCGCAAGCAAGTTCGCTGGCTGGCCCTCTGCGTCGCAGCCGACAAGCCTTGTCGTGGGACTGGGTTACGAGCCGCACAAGGCTGAAGGCGCAGCTGAGTTCTTGGACGCGAGCGAGCAATGGCTGTTCGTTCCAAATTCGCCTATCCGCCAATTCCGGGATGCAGTCGAACGGAACAATGATGGACTCGTCGAACGGGCGAGAAGGTCAAATCGCTTGGTCGAGTATCAGTTGGACGACCCCGCCGGGACGTACGGACAACTGGAGCTTCTGGTTTCAGATTTATCACGCCGGTCGAACCCTGTACTACTTCCGTTCGGGCCGAAGATGTTCTTCACTTTGAGCCTGCTCCAAAGTTACGAACATCCACAGGCCGGAGTGTGGGCCGTCTCAGGCGAGCGGACCGCGCCCGCCGCCGACCGACGTGCATCTGAGTACGTCATCGGTTTCCACGCCAGGTTTCAATGAGAGGCTTGGCCATGCGCCTTTTTAGCGCGGGAGACCATAACGTCCATAATTTTCGCTGTGACGCGGGCCTATTGCCGAGCTCAGAGGTCCTGAGAGGATTGCACCTGTACTTTCGCCTAAAGTTGCAGTACTGCGGGCGGGTCTTTCAATTCACGCCGCATCTTGTTTTTCGTTCTAAATGCATGCTTCTGCGCGACATACTTGTCATGTATTGCCACGCGCGGTATTTGAATGCGAACGCGTTGCTTTTTTCACGAATAGCTCCTTACCTTTGCGAGGATTTTCTATGGCCGTCAAAAAAGACAGCAATAATCTCTTTATTGAGCGTCGCGACGACAACAAGTATGTTGTTCGGAAGGCAAATTCAGAGAGGGCGAGCGCGGTTACAAACACGCAGGGCGAGGCTATCGAGCGCGCAAAGCAACTTAACCCAGATGCGGCGGTTCACGTGGAGCGCGTCCGTACGACGACTGGCGGGAAACCGGATAAGTGGCGTAAGGTGTAGTGGTGACTAGCTGGGCCACCGCTCCTCGGCGTCTCCGTCCGCAACGTTCCGTTGGCGTTGCAGTGCCGGCGCAGTGATATGCCGGGCGTGACGGTTTCATCTGGCACGGCGTAGTAAGGAGCGCGTCAACACGAGTTCTTACTTCGCCAACCAATAAGCAATATGGCAACGACGAAAACCGCATCTGTCGGGAACGATTTCGCGTTTTATGTCCCGAAATCAAATCTTTTCACAAAGGTTTTCCCCGCGAAAAAGCAGCCAAACCCTTCAGGTTTCATCAAGAGCAACTTCAAACAGACGTCCACCGTTCCATTCGGAACCGGCGGAGCCTTGGTTAAGACGAAATTCATCACCATAGCGTCTCTGTTGGCGGCCGCGCTTGAGTGTGGCTATGGACGTCGAGCACACTGGACGTCGCAGCTTATGCTGAGTCGAACACAATGCGCCGAGTTAGCACAGTACCTTGCCTCTCGTCTGGAGTTGGTGTTCGCATGTGTCGAGCAGAATGGTCGCTCGTGGCAACCTCGGTCTTTTTACGAAAAGGTCGAAGCTTCAGAGAAAGTCACGCTCTCATTCATCCTGGGCGGTCTGGGTGCCTACCTTGCCGCCCATGAGTGGGTGAAGGCTGGCGGGACATCGGTTAAATCGTTTCTCCATGTCGGCATATACGCCAAAAGCAGTGCTGGCTTAGGCCCGCTTGTGACTTTCGCGCCCGCCACAGGAAAGTCGCCCGACTTTCTCGTCGAAACTCAGTCCGGACAGTGGCACGTTTTTGAGGCTAAAGGGGGCCGGCATGGAAGTCGATGGTCACGGCTTTGTGAAGGGCTCACTCAATTAGATAAGCTGCCGCCGATTGGATTAGCAACAAGCGGCGCACCAGCTCCGGCGACGACAAAGGTATGCGTCCACACCGGAATAGACGCTGGAAATGGCTTGTCCGTTATGGCAGTGGACCCGCCTGGTAAGAGTTCAAGTCAAGACGCGGCCGAACCGTTTCTACTCATCGAGGGGGCATATCGCCTCTTTCTGATTGTTGAAGCAATCCAGCTCTTTAATGCCCTATCCGGCAGTGGGACCGTCGAAGACCCCAACATCGCAGGTTGGACGTTCGCAAAGACCTCTCTATCCGAAGACATCGTCATAGGGATACCCACTCGATTCCTGAAAGCGGAGAAGTCGGTGCGTCGAGACCTCGGAGTGTTCTTAGCCGTCCGCGAATTCTTGGAGCGAATGTCTCCGCGCTCAGACTGGCGCACATTTGGCAGCCGGTTAAGGCGCTCTGTGCGAGAGCGGTTGCGGAGGGTCAATCAAAGCTACGACTTGCTTGATTCCGACGGAGCTTGGCTCGGGGAGGTGCTCGAGCAATTTCCTGTCGAGTACGTACCGGGACAATATCTAATCCAGTGCGCGAACGTTTTGGCGCTGGCAGCAACTGCTGACGGACTCGCTTTGAACGATGAAGAGAGGAAGCTTATTCAAGCTTCTGCGGCAGGCCGCGTACGCCTTCTGACATCTGGCGGGTTGCTGCTCTCACACTCTGACCTTGGTCTGCCCGACGATGCAATCCTGGAAGAGCCGACTACTAGCCGTGGCTAATTCACTTGCTCACTCCGCCGGACAGCCATTTGTTCAAATCGGACTGCCACAACGAGCGATGACAACCAATATTTCGAACCCTGCTTCACGCGGTAATGGCGGCGGTACCTACGAGGCTCGGGTTCAGCAGCTCACATAGTCGCCATGGTGCTCGGTCTTCCGCTTCCATGACTGCCGGACTACCGAGTGGCAGGTACCAAGGAGCGAGTCGGCGTCCGGTTTCCCAATCCAACGAACTGCCTGCCGAACGCCTCTCGCTTCACCAAATCAGACGTCGTCCACTAAGCGCAGACTTGTGTTCATGGGAGCAACGGCAGTTTGGGCGTTCGGAAGTGATTTTAGGTATCTGCGCGGCGTCGGCTTAGTCACGGAAGGGCGAGGAAAGCGGTAATCTGAACCGGCTCCGTTCCAAGGTCACTTTCTTTCGGTCGTAATATACTTCCCGAAAATGACGGCGATGACTGAATGAGTCAATCCGCATAATCAAAAGACGCGAGAGATTGAGACCATGGGCCGGAAGGCGAAAAAATCGGGTTCCGGCGCGGGCACGCTGGTTGTGGCCATTGTCATGGCCATCATATTTGCCCCGAAGGGCGGGTGGACCGTGTTCCTCGTCTTCGTGCTCGGCTGTGTGCTTGTGGCTATCTTCGGCAGGAAGAAGGAACAAGGACCTGCTACTACCAGCAACTATCCGCCTTCTGCCGCACCACACGGCCCTAGCTCAAGCTCCTCGATGCCGCCCACCAATATCGGCCGTCGCGCTCAATCCGACGACGAATTCCTGACAGTCACCCTGTCAGCAGATTCACCCTCTTCGTCCTATCGATTTGCGCGGCCCGCGCTTGAAACCGCAGCCGGCGTTCGATGGGTCGGCCCCGGCGAAAAGGTGGAGATTAGCGGCGTAGCGATTACAGGTGGTATGTTCTATCTGGGTGTACCCAAGCGCGTCGAGGCTACCAGCTTGGACGCGTGCGTCCTGAATCCGAAGGCAAATGTCGCCAAGACAGCCAGCGACCTCTCTGCCGGGTCGGAAGACTACTGGCTAAGCTATCAGTCCTTTTCGGCCGAGCAACGTGGCGCATATCTTCATTGGCTGGCTTCCGACCGCTCTGACCCGAGATTGCATCGAAGCTTTGCCCTTTTTTACTTGTACGGTATTGAGAGGCGTGTCCTTTTCGACGGAATTCAGGGAAAGGTGCAAAAAGCCGAATTTGAAACCATCGCAAGTGAACTGAAGCGTCTGAAATCGGTTTATTCGAACGTTTTGCGGACCGTGCACATCGATGGCCTGCTCGAGTTCATTTGTGTCTATCTGACCCACCCTCAGCGCCAGTACGACCAGGTGCCGGGGACAATTAGCAGCGCGTTCGAGGTACCACTGAGCATACGCGTTGCGTTTGGTCAGGCTGCGGTCGATAAGAAGCCGGTGCCTTCAGATTGGGCACTTGCCTGGGCGCTTGGCGACGGTGGCGTATATAAGCGAACCCCCGTGACTCGCTGCGAGGATGAATTTCGTCAACTGTTCCAACGGAAATACCGGGAGCAATTCCGCGATGGCATGAAGCTGACGGCGAACAAGACAAAGCTGAAGGTGTCCGCGCAAGCCGCCTTCCCTGCACTGCAGGGCATCGAGTACCCCGATTACATTACGTCGCTGCCTGACATTGCGGCCGTGACGGGGCCAAGGAACAAGCTTCAGCAACTGGTCAACGAGTGCTCCGACTCGCTCGATGCGTACAGCAGATTTCTTGGCCGGAATCCAGATGCGAAGGGCTCGCTGGAAAGCGCACTCACGTTGCCGGTCGAATTGTGGCCAGAGAGCGCTCGTCTGGAGCTCGAGTCACTTGCTTCAGCTGTTGGCAGCAAGACAGTGGTGACGACTTTTGGCGGTTTGTTCGAACAATTCAAGGCGTCTGGCAACATCACGCGCGACAAGCTGACCGATTTCGCCCGCGTGTTAGGAGAGGCCGGTGTTGCTATTGAGCCGGATGTGCGAATTTCGGGCCGGACGCCGAAGAGTGCCGACTATGTTGGGCTGTATGCAACGCCTCCAAGTGACTCAACAAATTTCGTTGACGAGAGTTACCTGACGTTCGGGCTAATGGTGGACATGGCGGCATCGATTGCGATGGCTGACGGCAACGCGTCCGAGCAGGAAGTTGCATTGATTCATCGCCGGATTGAGTCGTGGCCGCAATTGACGTCCCGGCAACAGGACAGGCTTAAAGCTCGCGCCGCGGTGCAGATTGCTCAGCCGCCTACCCCCGCGAGCCTGAAGAAGCGGCTTGAACCGCTTTCTGCAGAGGCGAAGGTTGCAGTCGCGACTCTGCTCGTGCAGACAGCAAATGCAGATGGCTTCGTGTCAACGGCCGAAGTAAAAATGCTGGAAAAACTCTATCAAATGCTTGGTCTCGACCCTCAGCGGCTCTACGGAGACCTGCATGGCAACACTGTTGTCGGTTCTTCTAGTACGCTGCGGCCTTCGACCGGTCCTGAGAAGGCGCCGAGCGGGTCGGCGCAACCGGCTTTTACGCTAGATACCACGAGAATCGAAGCGCTCCAGAAGGAAACAGCGAAAGTCTCCGCCTTATTGGCTGATGTGTTTGCAGAAGAGGTCCCGGTTGCGGAACCGGTCCAGGAAACCGCGGAGCGGCAGACGGGCTCTGCAAGCTTGCTAGGACTAGACGAGGCGCACTCGACGTTCTTGCGCCTTTTGCTGTCACGTCCGTCATGGACTCGCTCGGAGCTCTCTGACGCGGCATCGGACCTGGAACTGATGCTCGACGGCGCAATTGAACAGGTAAACGAAGCCTCGCTGGACCACTGGGACGAACCGCTGACTGACGGCGATGACCCAGTCGAAATCAATCAGGAATTTGCACAAAGGCTAGCCTCATGACAACAATTCGTCCGAAGGACCGCGATGCGGTTCTTCAGTCCCTTCGCGCCGGCGTCGTTCCCCGCATCGGGCAACACCTAATCCAGGTTGGCCGCGCAAAAGAGCTCGAAGCTTTGATTCAGGACATCGGTCGTGTCGCGGACGGCGGCTCGAGCTTCAGGGTGGTGGTCGGCGAATATGGCGCTGGGAAGACCTTCTTTCTGAATCTCGTCAGGGCCATCGCACTCGAGAAGAAGCTGGTCACGGTCCATGCGGACCTGAACCCTGATAGAAGATTGCATGCCTCCGGTGGTCAGGCACGTTCACTGTACGCCGAACTGGCGAAGAACATGTCGACTCGCACGAAGCCTGACGGCGGTGCGCTCGCGGGTATTGTAGAGAAGTTCATTGGGCAGGCCAAAACCGAGGCTAAGGCCTCGGGGCGAACGAGCGAGGAGGTGATTCGCCTGCAGCTCAATCACTTGACCGAGATGGTCAACGGATACGACTTCGCCGACGTTATCGCAGCATACTGCCGCGGATTCGACGAAGGAAACGAGCAACTCAAGGGCGATGCGATTCGCTGGTTGCGCGGCGAGTTCTCCACCAAGACCGATGCCCGGGCGGCACTCGGGGTTCGCACCATCATCGACGACGCATCGGTGTACGACCAACTCAAGCTCATGGCTCGGTTTGTCAAACTCGCCGGGTACGGCGGGATGATGGTGTGCCTCGATGAACTGGTGAACCTGTACAAACTCGCGAACGTCCAGGCGCGGAACTCGAACTACGAACAAATTTTGCGGATTCTCAACGATTCGCTCCAGGGGTCTGCAGAAGGATTGGGGTTCGTTCTTGGGGGTACCCCCGAGTTTCTGCTCGATACAAAGCGAGGGCTCTATAGCTACACCGCCCTTCAGTCGCGGCTTGCCGAAAACACGTTCGCCACGAATGGTTTTGTCGACTACACCGGTCCGGTGATACGGCTGGCCAGCCTTACGCCTGAGGACTTTTATGTCCTCCTGGATAAGATTCGCATCGTCCACGCGTTCGGCGACGCGACCAAGGCGATTTTGCCGCAGGAAGCGATTCCAGCCTTCATGGCGCATTGCGCCATGCGGCTCGGTGACACCTATTTCAGAACACCGCGCACGACGATAACGGCGTTCATTAACCTGTTAGCGGTTCTGGAACAAAATCCGTCGGCTGACTGGCGGCAGTTGATTGGGACGCTCGAAGTCGAGAAGGATACAGGAGGCGTGGCTGACGTTGCGACCGAGGGTGACGATGAATTCGCCAGCTTCCGCCTCGGCTGACTCCCGAAGCTTCGACCTGCTCCACGAAAAGATTCGACATTGGGTCTGGAGGGAGGGGTGGACCGAGCTACGCGACGCGCAGGAGCGCGCCGTTCCCGCGCTCATCAATGCAGACCGCGACGTCATCATCGCCGCAGCGACAGCGGCCGGGAAAACGGAAGCTGCGTTCCTTCCCATTCTGTCGAATTTGCTGCACGACGAGTCGTGTACCGGGTCGGTGCTCTATATCAGCCCGTTGAAGGCCCTTATCAACGACCAATGGTCGCGATTGAATGACCTTTGCGAAGAACTTGAGATTCCCGTGATTGGTTGGCACGGAGACGTGTCAGCGAGCCGCAAGCAGCGATTCTTTAGGAATCCAAAAGGTGTTCTGCTGATAACGCCCGAGTCTCTCGAAGCGATGTTTGTCAATCGTGGTTCGTCCTTGCAGGCAACATTCGGCGCGCTGCGCTACATCGTTGTCGATGAATTGCATGCGTTCATTGGGTCTGAGCGCGGAAAGCAGCTCCAGTCACTGATGCACCGGGTCGAGCGCACATGCGGACGGCGGGTTCCTCGCGTTGGACTTTCCGCCACGCTCGGCGACATGCAGCTTGCAGCGCAATTCCTTCGGCCTGGCCACGACACCGCGGTCGAGGTCATCGAATCGAAGAGCGGCGGTCAGGAACTGAAGGTCCTGATAAAAGGATTTGTCCTCCGACCGCCCAGAATCGAACTGGAACCCGATTTAGAAAATTCGGTGCTGGAGGATGCGGTCCCCGGAAGTACCGTCGACGTCGCGAACCAGCTGTACAAGTCGCTGCGTGGCTCAAACAATCTCATATTCCCCAACAGCCGGCGGCTCGTCGAAACCTATGCCGACCTTTTGCGCCGCGCTTGCGAAAGAGACGGATATCCGAACGAGTTCTGGCCTCACCATGGAAGCCTGTCGAAGGAGCTCCGCGAGGACACGGAGCAAGCACTCAAGGACGGTACCAGGCCGGCGAGCGCCATCTGCACTACAACGCTGGAACTCGGTATCGACATCGGTACAGTAAAGAGCATCGCGCAGATTGGCGCACCGCCATCGGTAGCGAGCCTCCGTCAGCGTCTCGGGCGCTCAGGCCGGCGCAAGGGCGAACCGGCAATCTTGCGCGGGTACTGCGTCGAATCGGAGCTGAAGGCGGATTCCGATTTTTCCGACCGGATACGGGAAAGTCTGGTCCAGTCAGTCGCGATGGTAAGTCTGTTGATGCGAGGATGGTTCGAGCCGCCGAGGGTTGGCGGAATGCATGCGTCGACTCTAATCCAGCAAATTCTGTCCAGCATCGCAGAGCGTGGCGGGTGTACGGCCGCAGAGCTTTGGGCCAGCCTGATAGCCAGTGGTACGTTCGAGGCAATAGATAAGTCCTCATTCACGGAGGTCTTGCAGAATCTGGGCAAGCTGGACCTTCTTGTCCAATCGTCAAACGGGCTGCTGCTTCACGGCGGGGTCGGTGAAAAACTGGTCAACCACTACGAGTTCTATTCGGCTTTCGCAAGCGATGAAGAATTTCGGGTGATTGCTGGTGGACGCCAGCTTGGAAGCGTCCCAGTGGCCCACCCGCTGACCAAGGGTCAGGGCTTGATATTTGGCGGACGGCGCTGGCGTGTCGAAGAAGTCGACCAAGAAGGAAAGACGATTTACGTAACACCCGACAAAGGTGGCGCTCCGCCGCAATTTGATGGCAACGGCGCGATGGTTCATGACGAGGTGCGGCGCGAAATGCGGCGTCTTCTGGCGGGCGCGGAACCCGTATTGTTTCTGGACGCCGCGGGCCAAGGAATGCTGCGAGAGGCGCGTCGATACTATGCCGAAGCGTCACTGGAACGGACCGTCATCTTCCGAGAGGGCTCGGGTACCTTTATTGCCACGTGGCAAGGCGATTATCTCAACGACGCTCTGGTCCTGCTGCTACGTGCCAACAAACTCGACGCGTTTAACAATGGCGCAGTCATCGGCGTGTCGAACGGCAGCCCAGAGCGCGTGACCGAAGCTCTACTTCAGATTGGTCAGTTAGACCAGCCGACCGCCATCAAGACCGTAGCCGAGATAGAAAATCTTGACCGTGAAAAATGGGACTGGGCGCTACCGATGTCCGTGAAGCGCGCCGCGTTCGCATCGACGCATCTCGATATTGACGGCGCCTTGGCATTCGCTCGAAGTACTGCGCGGTCTGCGACAAACGAATCGACGACCAAATAAGCCGAAAGCCGCTGGCTCCGAGAAGCGGTGGTTTCGTGAAGTTGCGGCGAACATTACAACGACACTGAGAGGAGCAGTAATGGCTACTGCCAAACAAGATTTTGAACACTTCGTCCGCCGGCTCTACGAGCCGGATAGCGCAATGCCTGCCGACGTGCGCCGTCTGGCGACGCTCTGTTTGCAGAACTTCGACGAGCTTGCGGCGACCACAAGACAACGCAGTCAGCGCTCAATTACTCTTGCGCGGCTAATACGCGACTCAATGCCGGAAATCGCGGACGTCGCGCCAGCACCGGCGGCTCAAGCCGTCGCTGGCGTGTGGGCATGGAAGCGGCTGCGCAACTTCACTCTTGGCCCGTTCCGTGGATTCAGAAACCCTGAAACCTTCGACCTGACCAAACAGGTGGTCCTCTTCTATGGCCCGAATGGAAGCGGTAAGACTAGCTTGTGCGAAGGATTGGAATACGCGCTGCTAGGCGAGGTCGAGGAAGCAGGCGCCAAGCGAATCGTCGCGCGCACGTACCTCGCGAATTTGCACGCCGGGCGCTTCGTTGACCCCGTCCTGACAGCAACGGACCACCGGGGCAGTGAAATCAATGTCGCCGCGAACCCTGACGCGTATCGCTTCTGCTTCGTCGAGAAGAACCGAATCGACTCCTTCTCTCGGATTGCTGCGCGGCCGCCAGCACAACGAGCAGAATTGATAGCCACGCTGTTTGGCATGGACCAGTTCAGCGACTTTGTCGGCAACTTCAACGAAAACATCGATGGCCAGCTCGTCCTGACTGATAACAAGCAAAAAGCGTTGGCCGCGCAGCGTGCCACGTTGGCCACTGACCAACAAATCGTCAAAGGCGAAGCGGAGTCACTTCTCGGGCTTGATGCCGAGGAAGCCAAGTTGGGGCTCGAACATGCCGCAGGCACGACCTATAAAATGCTTAAGCAGCTTATTGGCTCCGAGGCAGTACATGGCCGACTCCATGCCCTCAATGCCATTCTGGAACGCATGCCGCCAAGCATCATCGGTGTGACGCGTCTGGGACTCGTTGCAGCATTTGACAAGGCGAACGAGTGTCAGAGCACAGTTGACGAACATACTGCCGCCCTGCGTGCCCGCAGCGAGCAAGTATCGTTCAAAGGCCTGTATGACGCGGTCGTTGCCCTGAAAGAGTCGGTGGGAGACCGGTGCCCCGCGTGCGATACACCACTTGCCGGGCCGGTGCAGGTGACGACCAACCCGTACGAGAAAGCATCGGCAGGGCTTAAGCAGCTTGAGGAGCTTGGCGCTCTTCAGGATAAGCAACGTGCCGCACAGCGCGAAGTGGACCAAGCATCCCGGGAACTTCGAGAGATGCTCAGTCGAGTATCCGGGTATCTCGCATCTCTGACTGAGAAGCCAGCAGCGCTCACGCAGTTTCTTGCTACGTTGCCGCCAGCCCCTGACGGCGCATGGTGGGCAGGCGTCTGTCCCAAAGAGCCTGCGCAACCAGCCAACCCTGACGTGCAGCAGGAACTGTTTGCAATTGTCGAGCGTATGGAGGCACAAGATGCCGCTTCGCAGCAAGCGCAACAGAACCGGCAACCCGACGTCGACGAGCGCAAGCGTCTCGAGGATTTTCGCCTCAGAGTTCAAGCCCAAGACCAAAAACGGCAGACACTGAAGGATAATGTCGCTGCTGCCAACAAGCGCATTGAGGATTTTGACGTTGCAAACGCCCAATTGATAGAAGATGCTGAACAGGAGCGGCTCGCTATCGCCCGCGACACGCCGCTGAAGGGTACGTATGACCGGTTCCTCAAGGAGCTGCGGTCGTACCGGGACCACCTCCCTGGTCAATTGATGGCGGGCCTCAACGAGACAGCGCTCAATCTATACAACGAGTTCAATCGCAACGACCTTGACGCCGACAAGCTCGCGGCACTGTATTTGCCCTTGACGGACGATGGAAAAATAGAAATCACCTTCCGCGGCGACCAAGACAGACGGGTTGATGCATTGCATGTTCTGAGTGAAGGTCATATCCGCTGTCTTGGCCTCGCGATTCTTTTGGCAAAGGCGAAGAGCATCGACTCACCGACGATTGTTTTCGACGACGCAATCAATGCGATTGACCACGACCACCGCGGTGGTATCCGGGAAGCCATATTTGAGAGCGATACGTTCGCGGACACGCAAATCGTCGTCACCTGCCACAGCAACGAATTCATCAAGGACATCCAGCAACATCTGCCCCGAGGGCGCGACTCTCAGGTTTATCTCTTCCGCCACCATACTGGGGACCATCATCCGAGGGTGAGCGGCAATGTCCCGACTGCAAACTACGTTGCGAAAGCGCGAGCTGCTCGGGATTTATTGAACGACCGGGAAGCTTTGTCTGCATCACGGCAGGCACTCGAGATGCTAACCGAGAAGGTCTGGAGGTGGCTGGGAACACATGACCTAGGTACGCTCAGTGTTCCACTTGCCGGTGTCGGTGCAGAGCCCGCTCTTAGAAACCTGTGCGAGGCGCTACGCAAGAAGCTCCGTGATGCGGGTTCATTCAATCACGCCAATAAGGGAATTATTGTTGGAGCATTGGAACGCGTCTTGGGCATTCCAGGGACCAGCCTGATTTGGACTTACTTGAACAAAGGCACGCACGAAGAAGCAGACCGGGATGATTTCGACGGCGAACAAGTAGAAGCGGTCGTTCGCACGCTCGAGGAACTCCGCGATTTGAACCTCCGAAACGGGAAATAGCACCCATCCTTCGGACAGTGGCACACCGACTGTCACTTCCTGCGGTAGTTGCACGCCACGACTATCCCTCGACTGGTCGACGACCGGCAATCGTCAGTTCCGAGGATGGTCGAAGGTCGCGGCTCGAGTCTGGAGATGACTCACGCAAGAATGATACGAATCGCGCCGCTAACATCAGTACGACGCCAAGCAAGAGCCTTCGTTCCGACGGAAACATTAACTTGAATTACTGTAAATGGGCAAGAGATGATTAACAAAGCTCGACAGACTTTCGGAGATGACCGGGCGAAGAAAAATCCTTGGGAAGAAGACAGACTTGGCGTAGCCCCAATCGCCAAGCGACTTGCCCACGTCATCCAGACCCTCGATGCACCGTACGGATACGTCATCGGAATTAACGGCGTATGGGGCCATGGGAAGTCGACGCTGCTTAACTTTACCTGTGCATTTCTCGACAAGCACAACGAAGAAGCACGGAGCGACGACGAGAAAGTCAGCGTGATTGAGTTCCGGCCGTGGATGGTCTCCGGACATCAAGACCTTGTCTCTGCTTTCTTCAAAATACTGACGGAGTCCGTGGGACCACGCGAGAACTGGCTCAAGAGGTTTTTGCGCAAGCGTTTGAAGCAAGTCGGTGGTTCAAGCGACGCGGTGATGGACGCCATGGCTAAAGTTGCGGTCGCGGCCGATATTGGCGTAACCAAAGGTGCGGCGACAGCGGTAGTCAATATCGTCAAACGCCCTCTCAAAGCCAAAATAGATGAATTTTTGCAAGATGAGTCGCTGCAGTCGGCACACGAAGGCCTCGTTGAGCAGCTTCAAAAGGCGGGGCGGAAGTTCCTTGTCACCATAGATGACATTGACCGTCTCAGTGAAGACGAGGTCAAGTCAATCATGCAGTTGGTTAAGACCGTCGGCCAGCTACCCAATGTCGTATACCTCCTTTCATACGACCGCACCAAGATTTCCGAAGCGTTTGACGAGCAGGAGGACAACAGCAGCCCTCGCTACTCTGAAAAAATTATCCAGCACGAAATCGAACTGCCGAAGCCCTCGAAGCGTTCGCTTTTGCTGATTCTGGACGGTGAGATTTCGTTCATGATGGGTACGGCGCAACCGGATGAAAGTCGATGGTTCACACTCACCAGCAGGGGCATTCGTCGCTGGATTGATAAGCCTCGCGACGTACTGCGACTCGCCAACGCGGTGAAGTTTGCTTGGCCCGCTCTGGAAGGCGAAATTGACCCCGTGGATTTATTGATAATGGAGGGGCTTCGACTCTTCGATACTGACGCCTTCAACTGGATTCGTGACAACCGTGACTTTTTGTTCCGGGACGGGAACTACCGATTTCAGGATACATCCGCCAGGAAGCCGGTTGTCGAACGCTTCACAAATTCGATAGGGTCAAGAGAAGACAAAGACCAAATTCTTGATGTCATGTCGGTGCTATTCCCTAGTCTCGCTGAACTGATAGCGAACAAAGGGTTCTATCACTCTGAAGCGTATCATTCGATTGCATCGCGCCGTGGCATTGCATCCGAGGCAGGATACGACGCTTACTTCGCACTGACTCCATCGTCGGATGCGATTCCAAAGCGGGTTGTCGATGAAGTCGTATCGGGCGTCGCATCTGATGCTCAATTGATTTCCATCATCAATTCTTACGTCGGGAAGCGTAGTACTTCCGGCGCCCCAATGATTTCCGAGTTCCTTGGAGAGTTGCGACACAGATACGACGCCGTGCAACCGCCGGCCGTCAGTCAACCACTTGTTAGCGCATTGTTCGCAAAGGCCGACGCTATACTGGCCGAGCCTATTTCGAACGACCTGTTTTCCCTTTCACCGTCTTCGGGGCTTCTCTTTCTCGTCGACAAGATACTTCGACTCGCGGGAACAACGGAGGCTCCGGAACTACTCAAATCGGTGTTCGGGGACACAACCTCGCTCGCGTTTAGCGCTGATGTTTTTGTGGATATCGGACGCGATTTGTTTATCTTCCCGGGGGACGAAAGTGCGAAGCGGGAGCCGCCCCTCGTGGATAAGGATTCGTTTGAAGAACTCGGAGCCATTCTTTTGCAGAGAATTATCCAGGCCGCAAGCGATGGCAGTCTCGAATCCGCGCCGCATTTCTGGAATCTGATTCGTACCTGGACGCACTACGACAAGAGTGACAAGCCTAAACTTTGGATGAGTCAGCGGATGATGGACAACCCCTTGTTCATGTTGAAGACGGCTCAAGGTCTTCTCGGATACTCCGCTTCGCCCAAAGGTAAGTCATACCACTTCACCGAGCGACCCGACACAACACTCTATGACTTTGATGTTATTCACGATGCTGCCCAAAGACATCTTCAAACCGCCAAGCTCAATGACGATGCGCGTCGGCAACTGGAAGCGTTGCGTGAAGGTGCTGACAGGATGCGGTGCGAAAAATTTAATTCAGATATGCCATCGACGGGATGACTCTCGTCACGCAACTCGTTAATAGCAGTCGCTTATTTAAGGGCGAAATCGAGAACGTTCGCAGGGAAGGTTAAATGGATTCGCAATATCTGGCACGTGTTCGCAACGGGACCACAAGGCGCTTCGAACGAGTAAGAGGCGTAGAACCAAATTTCTTGCACACGAGAGTTATAGCTCTTTGGCAGTATTTGAAAGACCATCCGGTCTGCTCGGGAATCCTGGCCAAACTCGATGCCGAAGCGGCCTCAATTCTGAACCTTCTGCACGGGAGGAAGACTGGTCTTGCGCTATACAACATCTTACTCAATTCCGACACCGATAGAAGGCAAGTCGAGCGAACGTTCCGTATCATTCAGCATTGCGTTTTCCTGAAGCTGCCGGGAGCCGATAATCATCACGAGATGCACCCGGAACTCGAGCTCGGACGCGAATTTTTATCGAAAGAGAACGCGGGAAGGAGCGACCTCGCAGCAGAGGCGTTCTATATTCACGTCCTGAGACCATTTCACGACTTTCTGGATGAGTCGCTGGATTCGGTCGCAAGCGTCCTGTCTTTGCTGGTCAAGTACAAAAGAAAGACCGAGTGGTTTGACCGTAAGACAATTCACGAAATCATAACTAAGGCCACTGGAGTTCAACCCGCCAAAGATGGCGAAGCCTCGGACGCCAAAAAGGTCAAAGCTTTCGAGCGAGACATCGCGGCGCACCTGTACGCCTACCTTTTCGACCAAGGTCTTGACTTTCACATTGAACCCAGTTCGGCCTCCGGGGAGGCAGACCTCGTCGCAAAGGACCTCGTACTGGACGCGAAGGTATTCGACAACAGCTCGCGAAAAACAGGCTATATCGCCGACGGATTTCACCAGGTCTACAGGTACCTGTCCGACTTCAATCAGATAACGGGATATCTGGTTGTGTTCAACGACACCCGCCAGCCTCTGGAGTTCAAACTGGACGAGTCGCTGATGGGCGAACTGCCTTTTCCTCATATCAAATTCGACGGAAAGACGATATTTGTTGTTGTGATTGATATGCACAACAACAAACCTAGCGCGTCAAAGGCGGGCCGCATGGAACCTATTGTTATCAAGCGCGACTTTGCGGTTAGAGCGATTGAAAATCCGCCACAGCCTTCGGACTCAGTGCCGGCGTAGTGTGTGAATCAGCCCAGCTCCAAGTCAAAGAGTCGTCGATAGTCAGCGGCGAATGGTTCGCTCGCGCGTTCCGGATACGCATTCACAACCAGCTTGTCGCGCAGGGCTGACATTTTCACAGCGGTCATTGACCCAGGCAAGGCCCAGCGCAATCGCTGTCTTTAGTTCGACATAAAACGTCACGGCCTCTGGGCTCATCAATTGCTCGTCGCCGTAGCGCGCGTGCACGAAGTAGCCTTCCGCGGCGGGCTCTGGGAATATCACAGACTTGAGCGCACGGTTGTTGGTCATCGGACACCTGTCGGCGAGCAGGCGCAGTGTAATTTCCGGCATTCAACTGAAGGCTCTACAATGAGCGTAATGACGTCTTCGTGTACGACTCCTCGCCACGCGAAATTCGCCAGCGCACAAGTTCACCAACCTGAGCGTGACCGCGTGTCCGGTCGTGCGGGGCAAGCCGAGGCTGCGCGAAGGCGCTATTTTCTGGTTAAGCAAGGCATTGCCTCGAGCTCCTCGGATTCCCAGCATGTCGTCTGCCATGCACAGGTTCTGCAGCACATGAACTGCTCGAAGGGGGGCGCTGGGCATTACGCGGGGCACCACGCTGTCGTTGGTGCGGTCGGTGGTTGCATGGTCGGCAGGCACCTTGCGAAGCAGCACGCTCAACAGCAAGCCGCGGAACGTCAGGCAGCACAGGCGCAATAAAACGTCGTCGGCTTGGTGTACCCGATGGAACCAGAGAATTGCTGGTCCACCGGGCATCTGACAACTACGTTTAGGTCGTTAACTCGGCGCCGGACTCGACTGTGGCCACCGGAGCGGGCACGGCCACGCTCTTGCGCGGCGCTTTTTTCGCCGGCGCCTTCTTAACCGGAACCTTCGCGCTCACGGCCTTCTTCGCTGTCGGGGCCTTCTTCGCGACAGCCTTCGTGACCGCCGGTTTCGCATCGGCCGCTGCACCGGCGCCATCAATCAAAAACTTGGACCGGTCTTTGGCACCAGCCAGCCACGCCGGAGTCGGACCACGTCCGCTCCAGGTCGCGCCGGACTTCAGGTCTTGGTAAAGCGCCGGCTGCTGACCTTTCGGCTGCCCCTTGCCCGCAGTGGCACGGACCGACTTCGAAGCGGCCTTTTTTACCGTAGCCTTTGACTTGCTCACAGTACTCGCGGTCGTCACAGCAGTCGCTTCAGCGGCACCTGCAATCAAAAACTTAGTCCTATCCTTTGCACCTGCAATCCATGTCGGCGCGCGCCCACGACCGCTCCACGTCGCGCCCGACTTAGGGTCCCTGTACATCTCCGGCTGCGGACCGCGAACATAAGCTCCCGCCGACTTCACTTCCTTGGCAGGCGGCGGCTTCACTGCGGCCGCACCCGCATCGACCAGGTATTTGTCGCGGTTCTTAGCAGCCGCAATCCACCGTGGCGCGCGCCCGTGCCCGGACCACGTTGCACCGCTTTTCGGGTCGCGATACTTGACCGCGGCAACGCTGCCTTTGCTCATGGTCTTAACAACCGCCTTCGCGGCGCGCCGCTTGCCGCCAGTGTGCGCGTCAACGTCAGCAGTCGTAAGACCGTGCTTCGCCATCAACTCGCGAATCTTCTCGATGACGCCCGACGATTGCTTTGCAATCAGCGCATCCGCTTGGGCCTGCAATTTTTTAATCTTCGCCTGCATTGCTTCTAAAGTCGTTGCCATCGAGTAACTTCCTTATAAATGTGGCCGCAATATGCCACGACGGCCGTTCAAACGCCACATCGCGAACGCAGAATCAGCGGTATCCGGCATACCGTACTCTTGAAGAGAAATGGCGTACTTGAACTGCATGCGCAAGTCCTTTTCATAGCATGTGGCGGGACGATGACGAGCAGCTATCACTCGAATTGGGCAGTTACATACGGCACAACTGGACCTATTTTCAAGTAGCCATCCGCCGAAGGAACTGGCTTGCAACCAGCGTCGTCAGAGTAGGGCGGCGCCTCCCTCTCTCGCGGTCTCAAGACAGCGAAGAATATGAACGACGGCGCCTTCAGAAGCCAATACGCCGTGAAACACCATCGAATACCAATTGTTTGGAGTTTTGTGCTCTCTGTCAGCTCCACGGAGGCGTACAGTCAGAGCGGTTCGGACGTCTTCTGCCGTTACCCCTCCATCAGGTAGCGTTAGAAGAACAGATTCCGGGTCTCTGCACAAGGTGGCCCATTTCTCAGACGCCCATATCAACAAGCTGCTTCTGTTCAGTACCGCGTCCACATGAAACTGTATCGCGTCAATATCTTCCTTAGGCAATCCATGCTCGATGATTCGGACAGCGGCTAACGGACGATTCAGATTTCCTGACAACTGCACGTTCACAAGACGCGTTCTCATGAAATCGTCGAAATACGGATGAAGAACCCGGCTACCCTCTTCGCTTCCTTTGTATCTGGTTCCACGCAGCGAATTGCAATCGCAAGCGGGAACGAGATTTGGGGCAAAGACGGCGAACTCAGGGAAGCGCTCTTTCGGCAACACGTGGTCGAGCGTGCCGGCCTTCAAACTGCCGCACATCGAACACACATCGGGCGACCCTGCCTCGCGCAATTGAGCGATAAATTCCAACCCTCGCGGCTCAGTGGCGTAGTGGGTGCGCATGGCATCGGCAAGGGGGGGCGGCATCTCCAACGGCGCGCCGACAGTCCACGGGTTGCCGCGATGAGCAATGTAGTCCAGATATCGTCGCCGAACGGCTGTCAAATGCTCTGACAGCATTGGGAAACTAGACAGCGCGCGGTTGGTTGCCATCGCCTGTATCGTGAGGTCGTCATCATGCGGATGCGGCTCCAGTCTCCTCATTGTGCAGCTCCCCGACGCTTTTCGATTTCCCGGGTAAGGAGCATAAAGGCCTCGGTTGATAGCTCGCTTTCCACGCTTGCCAGCCACTGTTCCGCCGCAGCAGTGTCGCCCTGAATTTTCGGTTCGAGTTCTTCAATAAGTCGATTTACGATGTCGTCACCAAAAACAAAATGGGATATAGCGCCGACGTCCGCACCGAACGTCCTGAGTCTCGGCTTCAAAATCTCAACCGGGCCGGAGGCCTCGGGCTGACGAATGATATGTACCTGACTCTGCGGGACCTCTCGTACCAGGTACGCCGAATGCGTTGCTGCTATTGCGATGGACCCCGTCAACCTTAGAATTCTGTCGAGCATCGCTACCAAACCAGTTATCAGATTCGGATGCAAATGAGTTTCAGGCTCATCCATCAGCACCAGCGAACCGTTTTCGATAAACGTACATAGCTGTACAGCGAGTCGGATAAAGGAGAGTTGTCCGCTGCTTAGGCTAACCGCGCCACCATCGACGCGCCGCATCAGTTGCCCTGTCAGCGAGACCTTCTGTCGAGCTTCCGCGCTCGCTTGTTCACCAAAGAGCCACAGTCTCTCGATATCCACCAATCGGTCGCGAACCAGTGCATCATCACGGGCAGCGAGGACGAGGTCAGAAAATTCGACGATTTGTCGAATGCTTTCCTCAAAGATGTCCCAACGCCAACGTCCACCTATCTTGCGTCTATCCCGTGAGAGATTGACCAGAATGCTCGGCAGCGATTGCTCTCCGGATGATGCGTTCGAGCTGATGCGTTTGTAGCGAAAGTTCGAAACAATTGACGGTTCAGCAGGGAAGGTGTGTTCTGCCTCCCCGGGTGTACAGAGCGCCAGAATCCTGCTGAGACGGGGCATCTTTCCAAGCCCGTCATGAAAATTGCGTGCACCGGAAATTGCCGATGAAACCAATTCATTTAACGCTCGACTCTTCCCCACGCCGTTTTTACCAATCATTACTGCAACTCGCTTCGGTGGCAGAGAGCTGGGAGAGAACGTGAAGTCGAACGAGTGTGCCGAAGAAAAGCCTGCGAGCTTAAAGTCAAGCCCAAGCGTCGAAGGCGCTGCATTGATATCTTCGTGCTCGACACCATGGAGAACTGACCCGGCGTTGTGGAATGCGAAATTCTGCTCCGAATTTCGGATAAACGACATTCCGAATTGTGGACTACCGAGCGCGGCGTCGAGCCAGCTCGCGGAAGGCTCAAAGACGCGGGTTGCTACCAGGCCCCCGGCGTCAGACTACTTGTCGTGTTATCTGATTCCTATAGACATGGTCCGGGGGCGGTAAAATCAGGGTGAATGAAAGCCTACTCAGCAGAAAGAAAAGAAGCGCTGGTGCGGCGCATGATGCCGCCGGAAAACGCGCTGGTGTCGGCGCTGGCCAGGGAAACGGGAATTACCGAACAGACGTTGTACACGTGGCGCCGACAGGCGAAAGGACAAGGGTTGGTCGTGCCTGGCGATGGGAAGAATCCCGAAGGATGGTCTTCGGAGGACAAGTTTGCAGTAGTGCTGGAGAGCGCGCCGCTCAATGCAGCGGAGCTGGCCGAGTATTGCCGCCGGAAGGGTCTTTATCCAGAACAGATAGCCGCCTGGCGGGCCGCTTGCCGTTCGGCCAATGCGAATGCCACGGAGCAGGCACGCGAGCAGCGCCAGCAGTCGAAGGACGACAAAAAGCGCATCCAGCAGCTCGAGAAGGAATTGCAGCGCAAGGAGAAGGCGCTGGCGGAAGCGGCTGCGCTGCTGATTCTGAGAAAAAAAGCCCAGGCGATCTGGGGAGACAAAGAGGACGATTGATCAACGTCCCGGATCGCCTGTTATGTGTATCGTTGATACGCGAGGCGGCGCAGTCAGGCTGCCGGCTGGAGCAGGCCTGCAACGAGCTGGGCCTGAGCCTGCGCACGTTCCAGCGCTGGGTGGGTAACGGCGACGCGGTGCTCGCCGATGGCCGCACGATGACCGGGCGGCCGCCGCCGCGAAACAAACTGAGTGAGGCCGAACGGCAGCAGATTCTGGAGGTCGCAAACTGTGCGGAGTTTGCCAGCCTGCCACCCAGCCAGATCGTGCCGAGTCTGGCGGATCGCGGCGTGTATGTCGCGTCGGAATCGAGCTTTTACCGCGTGCTGCGCAGCGCTTCGCAGCAGCACCACCGGGGTCGTGCGCGCAAGCCCTCGGCCCGGGTGGTTACCAGTCATTGTGCGACGGCGCCGAACCAGGTCTGGTCGTGGGACATCACGTGGATGCCGGCGGCGGTCAAGGGCCAGTACTACTACTGGTACATGATGCTGGACGTGTTCAGCCGCAAGATTGTTGCTCACGAAGTGCATGAAGCCGAATCGGCGGAACTGGCCGCGTTGCTGATGCGGCGTGCCAGTCTGGCCGAGGGCCTGGCAGGACGTCCTCTGGTGCTGCACTCGGATAACGGCAGCCCGATGAAGGGTGCGACGATGCTCGCCACCCTGGAAAACCTGGGGGTCGTGGCCTCGTTTAGCCGGCCGCGTGTGAGTAACGACAACCCGTACGCGGAGTCGCTGTTCCGGACCTGCAAGTACCGGCCCGACTACCCACGCAAGCCGTTCGGCAACGTGGATGAGGCACGGGCCTGGACGCAGCAGTTTGTGCGCTGGTACAACCATGAGCACAAACACAGCGGCCTGAAATTCGTCACGCCGGTGCAGCGCCATAACGGCGTGGCGACTGCAGTGCTTGCGCAACGTGAGGCCGTTTATGCACAGGCCAGGCAGCGCAATCCACGGCGTTGGTCCCGATCGACGCGCAACTGGAAATTGAAGGATGAAGTCTGGCTCAATCCGGAGCGCATGCAGCCGGAAGAACTAAAGCAGTCCGCATGAAGTGACGCGACAAGTACGTTGACAACCGCCGCAGGTCATGCAGTGAACGCAAAATCCACTGGGCCTCTTCCGGACCAAATTTTGAAACGAGTTCCCGATACTGCTCCATCTCAGTCTGAAGCGAGAAAAAGTCCGGTAGCGCGTGTGCCGCGACGGCCTCGCTTGGGATATTCACTACGGCATTGATTACATCTCGAACTTTGTGCGAAGGGTCGAGAAACGCCAGATGAAATTTCCGTTCTGTCGATTCTCCAACAACCAAGAAATCACAGAAAGTCTGATAACCAAAGTCATTCCAATTGTCCGGCGACGGGACTACAAGGATACTGCCTGTTGGCAGGGACATTCCCGCGCGGCTATCCAAACTAAAAAATACATCCCTGAACACGCTCACTCCTCGTTCGAAACAGGCCAGAAAGTCGAGGCTAATACTACTGCCCCGCACAGACGGATTCAACACTGCTTGCTAGTCCCGTCTAGTCATGAACCGCTTGAGTCGCTCGCAGACGTCATCGCAAACCTTCCGAATCAGCGGATGTTCAGATTCAACGCGGGTGCTCTTGAAGAGTTCGTCGCCGCGAGGTGGACACCGACGGCTCACTCCAATATCTACTTCTAGCAGGTCCCAAGGGT